>NZ_CAJXKH010000076.1 GCF_913055755.1 uncultured Microbulbifer sp. | reverse complement strand
CGTTGCCCACCACCTTGCCGAGGATGGGGTTACCGCGGGTGGGGTAGCCGGCGATGGTGAAGGTGTGACTGTGATCGGCGGTGACGATTATCAGGGTTTCCCGCGGGTCGGTGTTGTCCATTGCCACCTGTACCGCCTTGGCGAATTCCACCGCGTCGTGCAGCGCATTGTAGGCGTTGCCGGCGTGGTGACCGTGGTCGATACGACCGCCCTCGACCAGCATGAAATAACCGTCGCTACCTTTCTGCACCAGCTCCAGGCCCTTGGCGGTCATCTCGCTGAGGGACGGCTCGCCGGCCTTGTCGTTCGCGCGGTCCGATTCATAGCGCATGTGCGAGGGCTGAAACAGGCCCAGCAGCTTGTCGGTAGACTTGATGTCGAGCCTGTCGAAACCGGACCGATCTTCGATATACACGCCGTTTTTGCCGTAACGCTGCTGCCACTCCTGCACCAGGTTGCGGCCGTCTTCGCGCTTGCCGGGAACCCCCTCCAGGTCGGTCATATCCGTCGGCAGGAAGCCGCGGCGGCCGCCGCCCAGGATCACGTCGATACCATCGCCAACCGGCATTTCCACCAGCTGCGCGGCGATGTCGCGACAGCCCGCGGGGGCCTGGTACTCCCAGTCGCGCTCCGGCACCTTGGCGTAGGTCGTCGCCGGGGTGGCGTGGGTAATGCGCGCGGTGCTGATGATGCCGGTGCGCTTGCCCCGGGCTTCCGCCAGCTCCAGTGCCGTGGTCAGGCCGTGCTTGAGGCTCGCGGGGCAATCGCCACGGGCGACGCTCTCATCCACGCTGATAAAACCGGCCTTGGTTTTCACTCCGGTGACCATGGCGGTGGCGGTACCGGCGGAATCCGGCGTCTGCTGGTTGGTGTTGTAGGTTTTGATCAGGCCGACAAAGGGCATTTTTTCAAAACTGAGCTGGTACTCTTCGCCGGTCTGGCCCAGCTGCTGGCCGGCGAGAATACGCGCGGCGGTGACGGTGGAAATGCCCATGCCGTCGCCCACAAACAGAATGATGTTCTTCGCAGCCCCGCGCTGGTTGTTGATCGGTCGCTCCGCCGCGCGCTGCAGCGCCTGCGCGGCGTCTTTGTACCAGTGGCTGGACTGCTGGCCGGCAGCCAGCCCCTGCTGATCATCGGCGTAACTGTTCGCGGTAGCGAGCAGTGCCAGCGTGGAGAGCGCAGCGGCGAGTGTTTTCGGAATCATTCTGTTACCCCCAAAATTAGAAACGCGCCAATTAGATAGCGGGGATATTACAGAACCGTGACGGCCGCGACGAACTTTCCTCGGTCAGAAATAGGATGACACCTGCTGTACCCCGGTCTCCTGTCCCTCGGCCACCTGCCGCAGCAGGTTCTGCCGCGGTGACACAACCGCATCCCGGCCCTCGCGATAGCTCTGCTCTTCCACCACCGCTCGGTAGGCCTTGTTCAGATCGAGCGCGCGGCGGCGGGATGGCATGATCAGCACGTTGATGTCCTGTGCCAGCCGCTCGAGCATTGTGATCTTGAGGCTACCGTCCTCGGCAAAAAAGCGCGCGCGCACCTCCGCGTTTGCGCGGTACTCGTCCGCATTGCCCACCTGCTGCAGGTAGTAGGCGTATTCGCCCTGGCCGTCTTCACGGCGGGGTTCCGGCAGCCCTGCCAGGGGCTTCTGCGACCAGTGATACCAGCCGCGCTGGAAACCGTCCGCCGCATCCAGTTTGCGGCTCATGGCGAAACTGCCATCGACGTTGGCACCGATGGCGCCGTGGCAACCGCTGCAGGTGGCCAGTTCCTCGTAGGACTGCGGACGCATTGCGCCGTGCCGGTCCTCGATAAACCCGCTGTAGCGCCAGCCACGACGGTTGCTGACGCCGCGCTCGATATCCCCCACGACCGGCTCGATACGGTCGGGGAAATCGTGCGCTTCCTTGAGTTCGCCGGCGGCCAGTTCCCGGTGCTGGAAATAAGTCACCCAGCGCACCTTGCGCGCGTAGCGCAGCTCCTTCATACGGGGCGCCATGGCAACCCGCCCGTCTCGCTTTACATCCAGGTAGCGCACGCTGTGCAGGAATTCGGTCCCCAATGGATAGGAGCCGGCGGACAGCGGTGCTTCGCCTTTTTCCTGCGCCAGGCGCGCCTGCCCAACATAGGACATAAAACGCTGCTGGAGCGGCGCCCAGTCGTAGGTAACCTGGTTGGCGGTGGCGAGCTCGCCGTCCTTGTCCAGGTCCACCGCCAGTGCCGCTTCATCCACCGTATCGATGGCGATATCGCGGCGTTTGATCAGCGCCTCGACGATCGCCAGGTTTACCCGGTACACGGTACGGTCGTAGTCGCCCTGTGCGTTATGGCGGTAGATTTCCGGCAGGCGGATCAGCACATCATCGGCGGAACCGTTGGAGGGGAAGAAGGTGCCGGGAAACGGGGTGTAGGCCAGGGCCCTCCAGCCACTCAGCTCACCGTCGCTGGTACGGTCGAAACCCTCGCTGTCAAAATCAAACCCCGCGTCCGGCACATAGCCATCCCAGCGGCCATTGCGGTTGCCGTCCCAGTGCGGCGGCAGGTTTTCGGTAAGCTTTTTCGCCAGCGGAATACTGCCGTCGGTTGCGCGGTAGTTGCCCCCGCGCACGTACTCGAGAATCTGCGCGTCACTGACCGATGCCAGGTAATCCGACCGGTCCTTGAACAGGTTGTGCCAGCGGTTGTGCCGCGCCGGCGCGGCAAAGTCGTACACCAGTTGCAGATCCACATCGTTGGTGAAGTTCGGTGCGCGGCTGTCGGTGTGGCACACGTAGCAGGGATTGCTCGCGGTGCCAGTGGTGTTTTCGGTTTTGGTATAGCACTGCGGCGGGGTCGCCGCGGTGGGATTCGACAGGTACAGGCGGCCGAGGTTTTGCGGCGCTGCGGCGGAACCCTGGTCGACGCCGAACAGATGCCCCGACAGGGCGGCGATGGCGATCGCGGTTAGCGGAAGAATTACACGCATGGGGCTGACTCGATGATCGGAAACACAAAACCCCGGCAGAAACCTGCCGGGGTTCGCTTGAGACGCTGTGAACTGCTTATTCAGCAGTCACATCCATCGCCGGGAAGGGACCCACGTAGCCGGTGTAGGCGCGGTGCTCCAGGGAGCCCGGTGCCAGCTGGTCTCCATCGGATTCGCCGTACGGGTGCTGGATCACGCTCATCAGGTAACCGAAGCCGTTGATGTTCGGGTACCAGTAGGGCGAGGTGGTCTCGGAACCGTAAGGGGTGGTCTGGATACGGGTCAGGCCGGCAGTGGAATCCGCCGCATCGACCTCGTCCAGATTCAGGGACCAGATCACATCGTTCTGGTGCCCGGAGCCGGTGTCCTCGCCGATGATCAGGGTGTTGTAGCCGGTGATGAAGGTGACGTTGTCCGGGTTGGCGATGGCGTCTGCATCACAGCTGTAGCTGGCGAAGGGGCTGTCGGCCGGGTATTTGCTCTCGTCATCCAGTGCAATACCCCCGATCAGGCCGCCCATATTCGTGGCCACATAATCGGATCCGATTTCACTATCCGTTGCCACGTCCAGCTGATACACCGCGCCACAGGCATTGGCTTCGGCAATCTGTACATGACCGGTTCCATCGGTCATGCCCTTGCCGACTTGACTCATCGCCAGATACAACTTGCTGGCAGCGGGATCGAAGGTAACACCTTCCTCCTTGCGGAATTCGGTGGTGGCGCCCATCAGTGCCGCGTAGCGACGGGTTTCCAGGCGCGAGGCGATTTTTTCCATCCCGGGCTTCACACTCAGGCATTCGCTGTTGCCATTGGTGGCCGTTTCCACGCAGCCTTCACCGTCCACTGCGAAAATGTCGTCGAAGGTCACTGCCGGTACACCGTCGCCACCGTGCACCGCCACATTGATCTCATCGTCGTTGGCGTGGCCGAGGGAAACCCATTCCAGGTCCGCAGCACCCAGGCCCTCGCCGGAGGTCTGGTTCCACTTGGCCGCATATACGGTACCGGCGCTGAGGTCACCGGCGGTATCGGCGATGAACATGTAGAAACCCACATTGGTGCCGTCGTCGGTCATATATACGGTTTTGCTGTCGGGCATAACGTAGGACAGCTCGAAGGCCAGGCGTCCCATGGCGTAGTGTTTGGTCAGCTCGGCGGTCGGTGCCGCATCGCCTTCGGCGGCCACGTTGATCTCGATATTCCAACCGTAGAAGTAGGGGTTCCACTGCGACGGATCGGCGTAGTAACTCAGCATGGTGCGAGAGTAGCGATCACCCTCAACCTCGACATGGGTCGGCAGTGCCCGCGCATCCGGCTCGTATTCCTCGGATGCCAGGTGCGCATTCCACGGAGTAACGGATGCGGCACAGTGTACCCAGCCACCGTCCACACCGGACTGGTCGATCTGCCACAGGTCTTTGGTGGAGAGTTCTCCGCTTTCCGGATTCTGATCCAGCTCCATCAGGAACATGGCGCCGGGACGGGTTTCCATCTGCGATACGGAAAACAAGCGATCACCTACGGGGAGCAGGGAAGTGTGCTCGTTGGCATCGGTCACCTTGAGCATGCCATCTTCGCCGTACAGCGGCTGGCCGGCCGCATCCACCAGCTGGCCAAATACCACGCTGCTGTTTACCGAGTCGCCGGAACGCAGCAGGGTGTGAAAACCAATTTCGTATTCTTCGCCATCGATTGCCACCGAGGGCGCGGCGAGGATCTGGCGCTTTTCGCTGTCGCTGGCCGGCGCGGGTACACCGGTAAAGCTCAGGGAGCGCTCCGGTGTTTCGTCACCGCCGTCACCCGGAGCGGGGTCCGGAGTCACCACGGGAGGATCGTTGCGATTGTTGTCGTCACTGCAGGCGGGAATCAGCGCGAAGGCTGCAAGAATTACGCCGAGCTTTAACGCCAGCGGAGTTTTGGAAAACGGAATCATTTAAGAAGCCCCCCAACTCAAAGTTATTTTAGGAGCGGGGATTGAAACGACTGCGCGTGACAGCGGCGTGACACAGCCGTCGGCGTTTATGAAGTGTTGGTGAAGATTGTGTGAATGTAGATATCCTTCACACCGGGATGCTGCTGTATGGCACCAGAGTACCAATTACCCTTCAGCCGATAAACTTTACCGCGCTTTCATCCGGATCGCGGCCCTTGCCTTCGCTCTGCAAACGTTGCAGGTATGCCTGCCATTTTTCTGCCTGTTGCTCGCAGAGTTCGCGCAGATAATCCCAGGTATAGATGCCACTATCGTGGCCATCATCAAAAAATATCTGCAACGCGTAGCGGCCGGCGGCAGCGACGCGCTCGATACCCACATGCATTTTTCCACTGACCAGCTTGCCCTCGCCGACGCCGTGGCCGCGCACTTCGGCACTGGGGGAATACACCCGCAGATACTCTGCGGGCAGCGAAAATTCACCATCCGCATATTCAAGGGTGAGTTGCTTTGCGGCTTTCTCGAGTCGGACTTTTTTCGGGGGATTCATCGGGTATCTGGCGGGATACGATTGCGCATCCCGCACTTCATTTAATTACAGAATAAAGCGGGAGAGATCTTCGTCTTTGCTCAGCTCACCCAGCTGCTTGTCCACATAGGCTGCGTCGATGGTGATACTGGTTTCACCATCACCGCCGGCAAAGGAAATTTCTTCCAGCAGTCTTTCCAGCACGGTGTGCAGGCGACGGGCACCGATATTTTCGGTGGTTTCGTTGACCTCGAACGCAACCTCCGCAATGCGGCGGATGCCGTCTTCGGAAAATTCGAGATTCACCCCTTCGGTATTCATCAGCGCCTTTTGCTGCTCGGTGAGCGAGGCGGACGGTTCGGTGAGGATGCGCTGGAAATCGTTGGAGGTGAGCGAGCTCAGTTCCACACGAATCGGCAGGCGCCCCTGCAGTTCCGGAATCAGGTCCGAGGGCTTGGACAGGTGGAAGGCACCGGAGGCGATGAACAGGATGTGGTCGGTCTTGATCATGCCGTATTTGGTGGTGACGGTGCAGCCTTCGATCAGCGGCAGCAGGTCGCGCTGCACGCCCTCGCGGGACACGTCGGCACCGCCGCTTTCCTGGCGTTTGGCCACCTTGTCGATCTCGTCGAGAAATACGATGCCGTTCTGTTCCGCGGACTGGATCGCGCGGGTTTTGATTTCTTCGTCGTTGATCAGTTTCACCGCTTCGTCGTCGGTGAGCTGCTTGAGTGCCTGCTTGACGGTGAGCTTGCGTTTCTGGGTTTTGCCCTTGGACATGTTGGAGAACATGCCCTGCAGCTGGTTGGTCATTTCTTCCATGCCAGGGGGCGCCATAATCTCGACGCCCATGGGGCTGGCGGAGACGTCGATTTCGATTTCCTTGTCGTCGAGCTCGCCTTCGCGCAATTTTTTGCGGAAGACCTGGCGGGTACTGGAATCGCGCTCGCCGGGTTCGGTGGAGCGGGCGGGGGGCAACAGGGCGTCGAGCACGCGCTCTTCGGCGGCGTCCATGGCACGCTGTTTGACCCCATCCATGGCATTTTCTCGCTCGAGTTTGATGGACATTTCCACCAGGTCGCGAACAATAGATTCCACATCGCGGCCGACGTAGCCGACTTCGGTGAATTTGGTGGCTTCGACCTTGATAAACGGGGCGTTGGCGAGTTTGGCGAGGCGCCGGGCGATTTCGGTTTTGCCGACGCCGGTGGGGCCGATCATCAGAATATTTTTAGGGGTGATTTCCGCGCGCAGTTCCTCGCTCACCTGCATGCGGCGCCAGCGGTTGCGCAGGGCAATGGCGACGGCGCGCTTGGCGTCGTTCTGGCCGACGATATGGCGGTCGAGTTCGTGGACGATTTCTCTGGGGGTCATGGACATAACAATACTCGGATTCTTTCAGGTTGTTCCACCACCGCGAGTTTTAAAGCGGGCCTGGTGGCGGCCGCGCACCGGGGGAAAGGTTTCGAAAACGCTGTAAATACATCCCTGTAAGCTCCGGCGGCGACGTCCTGTCGCCGACGGTTTCGAAACCTTTCCCCCGGCACCCGGCCTTCAATTCTGGGCGCTGTGCTTCGTCGCTTGGTCGCGATCAGTAATTCAGCTCTTCAATCGTGTTGTTGTGGTTGGTGTACACACAGATATCACCGGCAATTTTCAGCCCCTGTTCGACGATGCTGCGCGCGTCCATATCGGTATTGTCCAGCAGCGCGCGGGCGGCGGACTGGGCGAAGGGGCCGCCGGAGCCGATGGCGATGAGGTCGTCTTCCGGCTGGATCACGTCGCCGTTGCCGGTGACGATCAGGCTGGCGGTTTCGTCGGCGACGGCGAGCAGGGCTTCCAGCCGGCGCAGGGCGCGGTCGGTGCGCCAGTCTTTGGCGAGTTCGACGGCAGCGCGGGTGAGCTGGCCGTTGTGGGCCTGGAGCTTGGCTTCGAAGCGTTCGAACAGGGTGAAGGCGTCGGCGGTACCGCCGGCAAATCCGGCGATGACCTTGTCGTTGTAGAGGCGGCGGACTTTGCGGGCATTGCCTTTCATGATGGTGTTGCCCATGGAGACCTGCCCGTCACCGCCGATGACGACTTTGCCGCCGCGGCGGACGGAGAGAATGGTTGTTCCGCGATACTGTTCCACTTGTGCCTCTCGATTTGGATTCAGAAACTCTAAGTGTGGTCGCGAGGGCGGAATTTCAACATGCAGTTTGCGGGCATATAATCCGCGCCTTCTTCTGAAGTTGCCTGGAGACGCCCGTGGCCCGTTTGAAACGCCGTTATTACACGCTGGTTTTCGCTTTGTTCATGTCGCTGTTTATGTCGGCGATGATGTCGGGCGTGGTGACGGTGATGAATACTGGGGTGAGCGAGGGCTTTATGACCCGCTGGTTCCATGCCTGGCTGGTGGCCTGGGTGATTGCCTTTCCGCTGGTGTCGATGGTCGCGCCGGCGGCGCACTGGATTACCCGCAAGCTGGTTGAGACTGAATAGTCTCACGATTGCTCGGAATTCGCGGCCAACTCTGGGCGAAGGTATCGATACCGGGTGCAGCCTTGTGAGACCTTCAAAAACAGGATGTTTTTGCAGAGCCCCCAGGGATGGGTGCACGGCGTGTCTCACAAGGCTGCACCCGGTAGCGGTACCGCCACTGCACTAGTTGCCGCAACCTACCCCTTCGCCGGGCGCTTCAGTACCAGCGGCATCAGCCGGTGGTCCGCGAGGATCTCCCGCGCCTTGGCCATCTTCGAGCGGCTGGTATAGGGGCCGACGAGTACCCGGTGCCAGGTGCCGCGGCTGTCGCTGGCCGCTTCTACTTTGACATCCAGATTCGCGAGCATCAGCTGCGCGCGCAGGCGTTCGGCTTCAGCCTTTTCGCGAAAACTGGCGGCCTGGAGGATGTACACCAGGTTGGATGTGGGGTCGCTGTGGTCGACGGCTTTTTGGTCCTGGTCGCTGCCGCTGTCGCGCACCCGGCTCTGGGTTTTCGGCTTCGGCACTTTGACTTCGTTTTCTTCCAGCAGGGTGTAGAAGTCGAACCGCGGCTTGGAATCCGCCGGTGCGGCCTGCTCGGCCGCGGGCTTGCCGGGTTTGGCGACGGTCCGGACCTGTTCGGTTTTCAGGTCGTTGAGCAGGAACACGAATACGGCGAAGCCGCCAACAAAGTTGCCGAGCACAAACCAGACCCAGGCGGGCTTGCCGGTGGATTGCTTGCGGCGGGTGTTGCGGCGGCTCATGGGCGGACTTCTCTCGATTATTGGAATCTTGCGGACGGGAAATTGTAACGCCTCTCGGCGGGTCGCGCAGGCTTCTATGCATCTGCGGCGGAAACCCGATTACGACAGTTCCTGCGCGTCCATATCCACCGCCCAGCGCAGGCGGCGGTTCTTGTTGCTTTCCGCCCACTGGGTAAAACGCGCCAGCAACCCCTGCAGCAGGCCGCGCTTTTCCGCGGTGATCTGGAGGTAGAAGCGGAAGCGACCGGACTTGCGCTCCAGCAGCGCCGGCACCGGCCCCAGGTATTGCAGCTGCGGAGACGGCGGCGCCAGCGCCTGCAGGTAGTCGCGGGCGTTGGCGAGGAACTGTTCCGCCCAGCGCGGCTCTTCGCACTCGGCGCGCACCAGTGCCATGGCGTAGATCGGTGGCAGCTGGGCGAGCTGACGCTCTTCCAGCAGCTGGCGGGCAAAGGCGCCGTAGCCCTTGTTCAGCAACAGCTGCAACAGCGGGTGTTCGGGGTAGCGGCTCTGCACCAGCACGTGGCCGGGGAGGTCGCCGCGGCCGGCGCGGCCGGCCACCTGTTCCAGCAGCTGGCCCATGCGCTCCGGGGCGCGGAAGTCGGCGCTGAACAGGCCGCCGTCGGCGTCCTGGATCACCACCAGGGTGACCCGCGGCAGGTGGTGGCCCTTGGCCAGCATCTGGGTGCCCAGCAGCAGGCAGGGCTCGCCATTGCGCGCCGGTTCCAGCAACCGGTCCAGTGCCTGCTTGCTCGCGGTGGTGTCGCGGTCGACGCGGATCACCGGGAAATCACTGAAGGTGTGGGTAAGGAAGTCCTCACTGCGCTCGGTGCCGGCCCCCAGGGCATTCAGGTTGCGGCTGTGGCACTGGGGACAGGTATTGACCGCTGGCTGGCGGTAATCGCAGTGGTGACAGCGCAGGTGGCGCTGGCGCAGGTGCAGGGTGAGCTTGCTGGAGCAGTGCGGGCAGTCCGCCAGCCAGCCGCAGTCGTCGCAGGTAAGCGCCGGGGCGAAACCGCGGCGGTTGATGAACACCAGCGCCTGCTCGCCGCGCTTCAGGGTGTCGCCGATATGGCGCAGCACCTGGGACGAGAATCCCTCCTGCAACTGCTGGTGCAATGTGGGCACCAGACTGATCTGCGGCGGGCGCGCATTGCCGGCGCGGTGGCGCAGGCGCAGGTGCTGATAGCGGCCGGAGAGCGCATTGTGCAGGCTTTCCAGCGACGGCGTGGCAGAGCCCAGCAGCACCGGCACCCCGGTGCGCTTGGCCAGCACCACGGACAAATCACGAGCGGAATAGCGCACGCCGTCCTGCTGCTTGAAGGAGCCGTCGTGCTCCTCGTCCACCAGGATCACCCCCAGCCGCGGCAGGGGGGTAAAGATGGCGGAGCGGGTGCCGATCACGATATCCGCGACACCGCTGGCGGCCGACAGCCAGGCGCGGGCGCGCTCGCCGTCGGCGAGGCCGGAGTGCAGGGCGGCGATACGATAATCGGGAAAACGCGCGGCAATGCGGCGCAGGGTCTGGGGGGTGAGGCCGATTTCCGGCACCAGCAGCAGCGCCTGGTTGCCCTCGGCCAGTGCCCGCTCCATCAACCGCAGGTAGACCTCGGTCTTGCCGCTGCCGGTGGTACCTTCCAGCAGTGAGGCGCTGAAACCGGCCGGATTCACGGCGCCAATCACCTGCGCCTGCTCCTCATTCAATTCCGGGGCGGAGCGGGGCTCGACACTTTCCAGCGGCGGCGGCGCGGTGGGGCCACTCACCCAGCGCGCGAGGCCGCGATCGATCAGCGCCTTGCATACCGTACTGTTGAGCCCCCGGGCGTTGAGCTGGGTGCGGCTCTGGCGCCCCTTGTGCAGCAGCAACTGCAGCAGCGCCTGTTGTTTGGGGGCGCGGGCGAGCGCGGTGTCCGGCAGGCCCTTGCCCTCGGTGGTCAGCTCCAGCCACTGTTCCGCCCAGTGATCGCCGGGCTTGCCCTTGCGCAGGGCCACCGGCAGTGCGGCGGCGTAAAGCTCGCCCACCGGTGCCTGGTAATAGTCCGCGGCCCACTGCAGGAAGGCCCGGCTGCGCTCGTCGAACAGGGGCTGGCTGTCGATCCGCTCCAGCGCCGGTTTCAGTTCTGCCAGCGGCGATTCACTCACCACATCCACCAGCACCGCCACCAGGCTGCGGTTGCCAAACGGCACCCAGAAGCGTTGCCCCGGGCGGCAGTCTGCGGCGGTGAATCCTCGCGGCGGCAGGTAGTCGAACAAGCGCCGCAGGGGCACGGGTACGGCCAGCCTCAGAATTGCGCGTGAAGACCCCTCCTGCGCCACCGGCACCCCCTTAATTGATCGTGACAAATACGCGTAAAAGGTCGCTAGTGTACTGACTCGGGCGCTCAGGTACAGCCGTGCAGAACCGACGCCCCCGACGGCGAACTCCACCGCAATTGCCGTGCACTACTTGCAAACTCTAAAAATTAAAGTACTCTAACACCAACTCTAAGAAATAGAGTTAAACCCCGGAAGGCACCGGACATGTAAAAAATCGATACATCCGGGCGCAGGAACCGGGTAAAGGAACGGAAAAAAGGAATCGACACCATGACCGACGTGAACAAATTGCGGAGCGATCTCGACTTTATCAGTAGTGCCGTGCGGGAGGATCCCTGCGCAGGTGGCGTGCCTGCACTCTATTTTCTGTGGGGCGTCCTGATCGCATGCGGGTTTATCCTGCCGGATTTCGCGCCCCGGTTTGCCGGCATTTACTGGCTGGTTGCCGGCATCGGCGGCGGCCTGTTCAGCTGGTGGCTGGGCGCGCGCAAGAGCCGCCGCCAGGGCATCAATAATCCGAGCCTCGGCCGCCGCTACGGCCTGCACTGGCTGCTGGCAGGTGTCGCGTTTTTACTCTGCTTCCTGCCGCTGCTGAGCGGGCGCCTGCCGGCGCAGGCGGGCGCGGCCAACTTCCTGCTGGTGGCGGGCATTACCTACGGCCTGGCGGGGGTGCACCTGGAGCGCCCGCTGCTGTGGTGCGGACTGCTGATGCTGGCCGCTTACGGTGTGGTGGTGATGCTGGCGCCACCATTCGCCTGGTCCATTACCGGGGTGATTGTCGGCATCTCGCTGTTCTGGGCCGGATTCGCGCGCCGGGCAGCGCTGCGCGCGGCAGGTGAACAGGCATGAAGGCATTGGCGAGCCTCGACCCGCTGTTGGAGCATCGCATTCGCCTCGGCGTCTGCGTGCTGCTGGCAAAGCACTCGGAACTGAGCTTTGCGCGACTCAAGGCCCAGATGCAGGCCACCGACGGCAACCTGGGGGCGCAGTTGCGCAAACTGGAGGAAAACGGCTATATCCAGTTGCGCCGGGACTTTGTCGAGCGCAAGCCGACTACCTGGTACAAACTGAGCGACGACGGGCGCAAGGCACTGGACACCCACACGGCGGCCCTGCGCGCGCTCATCGATAGTGCGCAGGGGAGCGACTGAACAGCCGCCGCGGAGCGCCACTTTTCCCTTGAATCGCCGGGCTAATCTGATTAGTATGCGCCGACTTTTTAAACAGCCCGGGGAATCCTCCCCTGAACCAACGACGATCCCGTGCTCAGCGAATGACTGGGTGGCGGTTTCGAGCAGAGGCCATCATGAAGACCGATATCCATCCGAACTACAGCGAAATTACCGCGACCTGCTCCTGTGGCAACACCTTCAAAATGGGTTCCACTCTCGGCAAGGACATGCAGCTGGACGTGTGCTCCAACTGCCACCCGTTCTACACCGGCAAGCAGAAGCAGGCCAGCACCGGCGGCCGCGTAGACCGCTTCAAGAAGCGTTTCGGCAGCCGCATTTCCAAGTAACTGCAGCCGCAGCGCGCACCGGAGCGACCAACATGCTTCCGGTGACAGAAAAGGCACCCAGGGTTTCCCTCGGTGCCTTTTTTTGTGCCCTGATTTTACTGCTCTCCACATTCGCCCTGCCGGTAGCGGCGGACTGTGTACTGGGTGCCGCGGACGAGCTGGTGGCACTGGAGCGGGTGATCGACGGCGACACCCTGCGGTTGCGGGACGGGCGCCGGGTGCGACTGATCGGCGTCAATACCCCGGAGCTGGGCCGTCGCAACCGCAAGGCACAGCCCCTGGCGGAGGAGGCGAAGGAATTCACCCGGCGCTTTCTCGCCGGCGGCGACCTGGAACTGGTCTACGACCGCGACCGCCGCGACAACCACGGGCGAGTCCTGGCCCACGTCTACAACCAGCGCGGCGACAGCCTCGAGTCGGCACTGCTGGCCGCCGGGCTGGCTTTCCATGTGGTCAAGGCGCCCAACCTGGCGCTGGCGGAGTGTCTCGCCAACCGCGAACAGGAGGCCCGGCGGGCCCGGCGCGGTGTCTGGGCCAACGGCGTCTGGCCGGTACTGCGCGCATCTGCGGTACGCCCCGGGGACGGTGGTTTCGTGCGCCTGTCGGGGCGAGTGGAGAGAGTGGACCGCAACCGCTTCCTGTGGCTGGAGCTGGACGGCCCGGTAGCGGTGCGACTGGACCCGGGGTGGGATTATGGCCACACAGACCGGCGCGATTGGCAAGGGCGCAAAATAGAAGTGAAAGGCTGGCTGGTGGACCGGGGAGCGAAATATTTATCTCGACACCCGCAAAATAAGCGTTGGTTTATTGCGGTTGACTCTAAATTCACCATAGAAATTAGTAGGAATTAACTCGATCGATCAGTTTTTGCACTTGTGAATTTCCGGTCGCCTCGCTATTCTTCGCGCCCCGCAGTAATTCGCCACCGGCCGCAGAATGCCGGCGGCTAATCCGGCCACACGCGCCAGACTTGAAGAGATGAGAACCTGATGACCGACTCCTTGCGCCAGGCAGCGCTCGAATACCACGCCTTGCCGACACCGGGCAAACTTTCGGTGGAGCTCACAACCCCCGCCCAGACCCAGGAAGACCTGTCCCTGGCCTACAGCCCCGGCGTCGCCGAACCGGTACGCGAAATCGCCAAGGATCCGGAAGCCGCCTACCTGTACACCGGCAAGGGCAACCTGGTGGCAGTCATCTCCAATGGCAGCGCCATTCTCGGTCTCGGCAACCTGGGGCCGCTGGCGTCCAAGCCGGTGATGGAGGGCAAGTCCCTGCTGTTCAAGCGCTTTGCGGATATCAACTCGGTGGATATCGAGGTGGAGTGCGCGAGCCCGGAGCGGTTCATCGAGACCGTGGCCGCCATTGCCAATACCTTCGGCGGCATCAACCTGGAAGACATCAAGGCGCCAGAGTGCTTCCACATTGAAGAAGCGTTGATCGAGCGCTGCTCGGTGCCAGTGTTTCACGACGACCAGCACGGCACCGCCATTGTCACCGTCGCCGGCATGCTCAACGCGCTGGAAGTCCAGGGCAAGAAGATCGCCGACGTGCGCATCGTGTGCCTCGGCGCCGGTGCCGCCGCCACCGCCTGCTGCAAGCTGCTGCTGGCGGCGGGTGCCCGAAAAGAGCAGATCACCATGCTCGACAGCCGCGGCGTGATCCACGCCGGGCGCACCGATATCAACGCCTTCAAGGGCGAATGGGCGCGGGATACCGAAATGCGCACCCTGGATGACGCCATCGAGGGCGCCGATGTGTTCCTCGGCGTGTCCGGACCGGACCTGCTTTCCGCAGAACAGCTGAAGCGCATGGCGGAACGGCCGGTGGTGTTCGCCTGCTCCAATCCCAACCCGGAGATCAGCCCGGAGCTGGCCCACAGTGTGCGCGATGACCTGATCATGGCCACCGGACGCTCGGATTACCCGAACCAGGTCAACAACGTGCTGTGCTTCCCGTTCATTTTCCGCGGCGCACTGGACGTGCGCGCCACCCGCATCAACGAAGACATGAAGCTGGCGGCAGTCGAGGCGATCCGCAAGCTGGCCCACCAGCCGGTGCCGGAGGAAGTGCGCGCGGGCTATGGCGGTGTGGAAATGCGCTTCGGCTCGGAGTACATCCTGCCGAAACCCACGGACCCGCGCCTGTTGCCGGAAGTGGCCTCGGCCGTTGCCCGCGCGGCAGTGGACAGCGGTTCCGCGCGCCTGCCGTATCCGGCGCACTATCCGCTGAAGGCGTTGTAACTCTCGCTGATTACCGCTCCACATTTGCTGCGAAGGTGCCGATACCGGGTGCAGCCTTGTGAGACCTTCAGCGCCATGGATGGCGCTGCAGAGCCCCCAGGGATGGGTTCACGGCGTGTCTCACAAGGCTGCACCCGGTAGCGGCACCGCCACTGCACTTCTTCGTAAACAATGCTGCCTTTCCCCCTCATCCTTGAGCCTCCCCCCACCCCCCGCTAAACTGCCCCTCATGTCTGAGCAACGATGTTCCCCCGCATGAGTCACGTCTATGTGCTGACCAACCAGCACCAGCAGTTTTTAAGCAAAAGCAACGAATGGATCGACGGCCGCGAGAACAGCAAACTGTTCCGCAGTGAATTCAAGGACGTCGCCATCAACCAGATGTTCGAGGCCAATACTCGCGACGTCACCCTGCGCATCGAGCTGCTGGAATGCGAGCTGGATCCCAAGCGCCAGCCCCTGGTGCCGGAGGATGCCCTCAGCGAAACGCCGCTGGAGAGCCAGGCAAGCGACACCGCGGGGGATCCCGACGAGCTGCCGCAGCCGTCCCCCAGCGAGACACCGCCGGAACACAATCCGGAAGCCGACCCGCAACCGGCGCCCGAAGTGGAGCCGGACCCGCAGCCGGAAGTGAATCCGGACCAGTACCCCGGCGACACCCCGGAAATCGAACCCGACCAGCCGCCGGAATCTGCCCTCGGAATCCCCCAGTCCTGACCCCGCAGAGGTCTGGGATGAGACGCTTCAACGCCCGAGAGGTTGATAGATCCGCAAGCGGCCCCATATTGGGCTGACTGCAAACCGGCTGCTCACAGGAGAATCGAGTGCCCACATTCAACCTGGCCGAACTGGCCCAGCCGGAACCTTTGGCGCTGCTCAAAGGTATTCGCCGCGGTATCGAGAAAGAGAGCCTGCGGGTGACCCCGAAAGGCGAGCTGGCGCAGACCGACCACCCCCTGGGCCTCGGTTCCGCCCTGACCCACGACTGCATCACCACCGATTTCGCCGAAGCGCTGCTGGAATTCATCACCCCGCCGCTGGCAACTCCCGAGAGCGCCCTGGAAGCCCTCGACCAGATCCACCGCTACACCTACAGCCAGATCGGCGACGAGCGCCTGTGGGTCAACAGCATGCCCGGCCGTATCGGCAAGGACAGAGACATCCCCGTGGCCCGCTACGGCAAATCCCACAGCGGCACCATGAAGACCATCTACCGCCTGGGTCTCGGGCTGCGCTACGGTCGCGCGATGCAGACCATCGCCGGTATCCACTACAACTTCTCGCTGCCGGACGAATTCTGGCGCTGGCTGCAGCAGAAGGAAGGCAGCGACGAAACACTAGGCGACTTCAAGACCCGCCGCTACTTCGACCTGATCCGCAATTTCCGCCGCCACTACTGGCTGCTGATCTACCTGTTCGGCGCCGCGCCGGCGGTGTGCGGCACCTTCGTGCAGGATCGCGAGCACAAGCTGCAGTCATTCGACGGCGACGGCCGCAGCCTCTACGCTCCCCAGGCCACCTCCCTGCGCATGGGCGACCTCGGCTACACCAGCGACGCGCAGAAATCCCTGATCGTCTGTTACAACGACCTGCCGAGCTACCTGTCGACCCTGTGCGCCGCCATCAGCAAACCCTATCCGCCCTATCACGAGCTGGGCGTGAAAGATGCCAACGGCGACTACCAGCAGCTGTCCACCGGACTGCTGCAGATTGAAAACGAGTTCTACTCCCCGATCCGGCCGAAGAACCCCGCCGGTATGGGCGAAACCGCACTGTCCGCGCTGGACGCCCGCGGCGTGGAATACATCGAAGTGCGCTGCCTCGACCTGAACCCCTTCGTACCGCTGGGCATCGAAGCCTCACAGATGCGCTTCCTCGACAGCTTCCTGCTGCACTGCCTGCTCACCGACAGCCCGATGACAGACGACGCCGACTACCGCGCCATCCAGGAAAACCAGGCGCGCATCGTCTATCGCGGCCGCGACCCGGAACTGCAACTGATTCACAACGGCAGTGAGCGCAAACTCACCGACTGGGCCACAGAGCTCCTCGACCAGATGCAGCCGATGGCGGAGCTGCTGGACCAGGCCTGGAACGAAAAGGACTACCGACGCGCAGTGGAAATCCAGCGCGACAAGATCGCCGGCAAGATCGCCACCCCGGCGGCGCAGATACTGGCGGAAATGCACGACAAACAGCAGACCTTCTTCCAGTGGGCCCAGGACAAGGCGGAGCAGCACCGCCGCTACTTCCTCGAACGCCCCCTGGACGACGCCGAACAGGCGGAGTTTACCCGCCTCGCAGAAGAATCCCTGCAGGCGCAACAGCAGGTGGAAGAGGCGGATAAAGGTACGTTTGAGGACTTTCTCGGCAAGTACTACGCCCAGTACACCTTCTGTCAGAGAGACCTCTAAGCTACAAAGCGAAGGTGGCGATACCGGGTATGGTTTTGCGAGACCTTCACCGCCAGGGATGGCGGTGCAGAGCCCCCAGGGACGGGTTCACGGCGTGTCTCGCAAAACCATACCCGGTAGCGGCGCCGCCACATAGCTCGCTGGAACAGCACCGATATGAACTACCTCGCGCACCTGTTGCTCTCAGGCCCCGACCCGGACTGGCAACTGGGCGGACTGCTGGGGGATTTCGTCAAGGGGCCGCTCAAGGGCGAGCGCCCCGAGTCCATCGAGGCCGGTATCAGACTGCACCGGCGCATCGACCTGCTGAGCGACCGTCACCCCGCCTACCTCAACGCACTCACCCGACTCGGCCCCCAGTGGCGCCGCCTCGGCGGCATCGGCCTCGATATCTGGTTCGACCACCTGCTCGCACAACACTGGCACCAGTGGCATACACAACCCCTCGAAACCTTCGTCGACACCTGCTGGTCCAACTTCCATCAGCGTGAAACCTGGATCCCGGAAAACGCAAAGGCATTTATTCAGCGCGCCGAGCAATTTAAACTGCTGCCCGGCTACCGCGAAGTAGCCATCATCCAGCGCACCCTCGAGCGGGTGGGCGCCCGCCTCAAACGGCCCCAGCCCCTCGCGGACATGGTGCCCCTGTTCGAGGCCGACACCACCGCACTGGAACAGGACTTTCACGCGCTGTTTACCGATTTGTCGCAACAGGCCGCACTGTTCCGGCAGCAATATTTCCGAAAGTAAGCCACGGAAAATAACTACATGACACTGCCCAACCCGCGCACTACCTTCCTGCTGATGTTTCTCGCCGTCGCCTTCGTACTCGGCGCCGCGTTCTATCTGGAATACGCCAAAGGCCTGGAACCCTGCCCCCTGTGTATAACCCAGCGCGTCATGTTCCTCGGCGTCGGCCTGGTCTCCCTGATCGCGTTCCTGCACAACCCCAGCAACCCCAGCAATATCGGCCGCCGTATCTACGGCCTGCTGGTTGCACTGTTTGCCCTCGGCGGCCTCTACTTCGCCGGCCGCCAGCTGTGGCTGCAGAGCCTGCCCGCCGACCAGGTACCCGCCTGCGGCCCCGGCATCACCTACATGGTGGAAGTTTTCCCCATGTCCGAAGTGATTCGCACCCTGCTCACCGGCGACGGCAACTGCGCCGAAGTACAGTGGACCATGCTCGGCCTGTCCATCGCCGGCTGGGCCGCGGTGGGCTTTGTGGGACTGATCCTGTTCGGCGCCTGGCAAGCGTTCCGCAAACACTGATTCGACTTTTCCCATGGCGCTCCTGCGCAAAGCCCCCCGCTGGCTACTGGGGGCCGGCCTGCTGCTGGCCTTCGACCTGGCCGGCCGCTCCCTGGTCGCCGCCTTCGCGCTGCCGGTCCCTGGCCCGGTGCTGGGCATGCTGCTCCTGCTGCTGGCACTGATGCTCTATGGCCGCGTCCCCCGCGGACTCGCTGAGGTCGCCGAACAGGTACTGCGCCTGCTGGTGCTCATCTTCCTGCCCGCGACTGTCGGCATCTACTTCCTGCGCGACCTCTCCGGCGGCGACTGGCTCGCACTGATTACCGCCATGGTGATCGGCACCCTGGTCAGTTTCACCCTCACCGCACTGCTGCTGAACCGCCTTATCCAGCGTGCCGCATCCCGGCAGAGGGAGAATACCCGTGGGGAGTGAATGGCAACGCTGGCTCGACCAGCTGCAGCAGGTCGCGGGTGATTTCCTGCAGCCACTATCCGGCGCACATCCGCTGGTGGTGCTGCCACTGAATATTCTCGGTTTCTGGATCGGCCTGAAGATCTATCGCCGCGTCGGCAGCCCGCTGTTGCACCCGGTGG
>NZ_CAJXKH010000075.1 GCF_913055755.1 uncultured Microbulbifer sp. | reverse complement strand
CTTGCCCGCCTTGTTGCGGGACTGCAGGTCGGCGTACTTGGCGATAAAGCCGTAACCGGCGTCGGACGCCAGCAGCACTTTCTGCTCGTCGCTGCCCATCAGCAGGCCTTCGAAGGTGGCACCGGAGGGCGGGTTGATGCGCCCGGACAGGGGCTCGCCCTGGCCCCGCGCCGAAGGCAGGGTATGAGAGGCGATGGCGTAACTGCGCCCGGTGCTGTCGAGCAGCAGTACCGGTTGGTTGCTCTTGCCGCGGGCGGCGTACTTGAAGTCGTCGCCGGCTTTGTAACTGAGGGAGGAGGGGTCGATCTCGTGGCCCTTGGCCTGGCGGATCCAGCCCTTGGACGACAGCACCACGGTAATCGGGTCTGAGGTCAGCAGGTCCGCTTCGTTGAACGCCTTGGCCTCTTCCCGCTGGACGATGGGAGAGCGGCGCTCGTCGCCAAACTCGTCCGCAGCTTCCAGCAGTTCCTTCTTGATCAGGGTCTTGAGTCGGCGCGCACTCTCCAGGGTCTTGGTCAGGGTATCGCGCTCTTTCTCCAGCTCCGCCTGCTCGCCGCGGATCTTCATTTCCTCGAGGCGCGCCAACTGGCGCAATTTGGTATCGAGGATGTATTCCGCCTGCACGTCCGACAGTTCGAAGCGGCGCATCAGCTCCTGCTTGGGCTCGTCGTGGGTGCGGATGATCTCGATCACTTCATCGATATTGAGGAAAGCCACCAGCAAACCGGCCAGCAGGTGCAGGCGCTTCTCGACCTTGTCCAGGCGGAACTGCAGCCGGCGTCTGGTGGTCACGGTGCGGAAGCTCAGCCACTCCGACAGGATCTTGTCCAGGGCCTTCACCTGCGGACGACCGTCGATACCGATCATGTTCAGGTTGACCCGGTAGCTCTTCTCCAGGTCGGTGGTGGCGAACAGGTGGTTCATCACCTGGTCTGCATCCACCCGATTGGACTTGGGCACGACCACCAGGCGGGTGGGGTTTTCGTGGTCGGACTCGTCCCGCAGGTCGGAGACCATCGGTAGTTTCTTCGCCTGCATCTGCGCGGCGATCTGCTCCAGCACCTTGGCGCCACTGGCCTGGTATGGCAGCGCGGTGATCACGATATCGCCATCCTCGCGGCTCCACACCGCGCGCATCTTCACCGAGCCCTTGCCGGTCTCGTACATTTTCTGCAGGTCGGCGCGGGGGGAAATGATCTCCGCATCGGTGGGCATATCCGGGCCCTGAATAAACTCGCACAGCTCGGATACCGTGGCCTTGGGGTTCTCCAGCAGGTGCACGGTGGCATCCACCACTTCCCGCAGGTTGTGCGGCGGGATATCCGTGGCCATGCCCACCGCGATACCGGTGGTACCATTCAGCAGGATGTTGGGCACCCGTGCCGGCAACACCGCGGGTTCATCCATGGTGCCGTCGAAGTTCGGCTGCCAGTCCACGGTGCCCTGCCCCAGTTCGGACAGCAGCACTTCGGAGTACTTGCCCATGCGGGATTCGGTGTAACGCATGGCGGCGAAGGACTTGGGATCGTCCGGGGAGCCCCAGTTGCCCTGGCCGTCCACCAGCGGGTAGCGGTAGCTGAACGGCTGCGCCATCAGCACCATTGCCTCGTACACGGCGCTGTCACCGTGCGGGTGGTACTTACCGATCACGTCGCCCACGGTGCGCGCAGACTTCTTGTACTTGGCGCTGGCCTTGAGGCCCAGCTCGCTCATGGCGTAGACGATACGGCGCTGTACCGGCTTGAGGCCGTCACCGATATTGGGCAGCGCACGGTCCAGAATCACGTACATGGAGTAATCCAGGTACGCCTTCTCCGTGTATTCCGCCAGGTGCTGGCGTTCTGACGCTTCGTAGACAGAGGGCTCAGTCATACTGCGAGAGTCTCGTTATTTTGCTCGGAAAAGGCGGATTATGGCGGTAACCGGCGAGCGGTTCAAAGGGCACGCGATTGCGCTTGCACGGGGATTGCTGTTACAAAACAGCTCTATTACTGCGGCAGTCAGCCCTGCCAGTACCTATCAACCTGCAAGGATGTTGTCCCATGCCCGCCCTGTTTGCCTTCCTGCACCACCTGGCTTTTCTCACCATGACCACCGTGCTGACGATACAGCTGGTGGTTCTGGGACAATCCCTGACCCTGCAGAGTGCGCGCAAATTGCAGATCGTGGACCGCATCCTCGGTGTGGCCGCCATCACCCTGCTGGCGGTGGGCCTGTTGCGGGTGTTCTACTTCGAAAAGGGCGCCGCCTACTATTTCCACAACGGCGCCTTCCACGCAAAACTCACGCTGTTTGCCCTCGCGGCGATTCTTTCCATCTACCCCACCATACAGTTCCTGCGCTGGGGCAAGCTGCTGAACCAGGGGCAGGTGCCACAGCTGGGCGAGCGCCAGCGGCGCTGGATGCGGCTCATCATACACGTCGAGCTGACGGCCATCGTCGGCATGGCGCTGTGCGGCGCCTTGATGGCAAAGGGGATCGGCTATTTCGGCTGAACCTTTCGCCTGCACTTTAAGGAATCCCCTTGGCAAACCTGAAGCTCCACCGCGTCGCGATCGGCGACCTGGAAGATGTCGAACTGGAGATTTCCCCGGGAGAGATCGCCTGCCTGTCCGGGCCCTCCGGCAGCGGTAAGAGCCGCTTGCTGCGGGCGGTGGCGGACCTGGAGCGCCACCGAGGCACCGTCGCACTGGGGGACCGCAGGCAGCAGGACACCCCGGCGCACCAGTGGCGACGGGAAATCATGATGATTCCGGCGGAGAGCGCCTGGTGGTTCGATACCGTGGGAGAACATTTTGCGCAGCCGATGCCGCAGGCACTGGCGGCGGTGGGCATACCCGAAGACGCGGCAAGCTGGCCGGTTACACGGCTGTCTTCCGGGGAGAAGCAGCGCCTGGCGCTGGTACGCGCGCTGTCGTTTGCACCACGGGTGCTGCTGCTGGACGAACCCACCGCCAACCTGGACCGGGAATCCACCGCGCAGGTGGAAGACTGGCTGCGCCACTATATCCGCGAGCAGAAATGCCCGGTGCTGTGGGTCGCCCACCACGAAGACCAGATTGCGCGGGTGGCGAATCGCCACCTGCGCATCGACGGCAAGCGACTGCTGGAGGATGACGCGGAGACGGCACCGTGAATGTGATTGCGCTGAGCTGGTGGCAGCTGATGATGGCGGCGGGCCTGGTGATTGCGCTCGCCCTGTGTACGTTTTTGGCGCGTCTCGGCGTCGGCCGCTCGCTGCTGATCGCCGCGGCGCGCACCGCCATTCAACTGGCGCTGGTGGGGCTGGTGCTGGAAACCCTGTTCGCCGTCGGCAGCCTGCACTGGGTTGCGCTGATGGGCCTGGTGATGTTGCTGCTCGCGGGGCGCGAGGTGATGGCGCGCCAGAGCTACCGTCTGCGCGGCGGCTGGAGTTTCGGAATCGGCACCCTGTCGATGTTTGTCTCCGCCTTCAGTGTGACGGTGCTGACCCTGGTTGCGGTGATCGGCCCCGAGCCCTGGTACGCGCCGCAGTATGCGATTCCACTGCTGGGGATGCTGCTCGGCAATACCATGACCGGCGTCGCCCTGGGGCTGGAACGCCTGACCGAAAGCGCGTGGCGCGCGCGGGATGAAATTGAAAACCGCCTGATGCTGGGACAGACCTGGCAGCAGGCCTGCAGCGGTTTTCGCCGCAATGCCATGCGCGCCGGCCTGACGCCGATCATCAACTCCATGGCCGCCGCCGGAATCGTCTCCCTGCCGGGGATGATGACCGGACAGATACTCGCCGGCACCGCCCCCGCACTGGCGGTGAAATACCAGATACTGATTATGTTCACCATCGCCGCCGGCACCGGTTTCGGCACTTTTGTCGCGGTGAGTATTGCCGCAAGACGGCTGTTCGATGGCCGCGAGCGGTTGCGGCTGGACCGCCTGTACCCGGCAAAACAGTAGAACGCCGCGGCAATGAACGTTGCTCAGTTGCCCAGCTTTTCCGTGCGCACCTTGTTGATCAGGCCACCGGCAATAACCGTGGCCACCTCTTCCCCGCTCAGGTTGTGCCTCAGTTCCAGTGATTTTCCGTCCGCCAGTTGCACGGAGACGACATCGCCATTCTGCAGCTGCTCGGGCAACGCGGTAAACACAAGTTCGTCGCCCTGGCCCAGCCGCGCCAGGTCTTCGGGTTGCTTGAACAGCAGCGGGACTACGCCGAAATTGATCAGGTTGCGGCGGTGGATGCGCGCCATGGACACGGCGATGACCGCGCGCACGCCCAGGTAACGGGGCGCAATCGCCGCGTGTTCTCGGCTGGACCCCTGACCGTAATTCTCGCCGCCGATGACGAAGCTGTCGCCGCCCAGGTCTTTCGCGCGCTGGTAAAAAGTCTCGTCGATACGGGAAAAGGTGTAGTGGCTGATGGCCGGAATATTGGAGCGCAGCGGTAGTATTTCGGTACCCGCGGGTAAAATTTCATCGGTGGAAACATTGTCCCCGGCCTTCAGCAAAACCGGACCCGACAATTGATCCGGCAACGGCTCGAATTCCGGAAGCGGCTGGATATTCGGCCCTTTTTCCAGCGCGATTTCCACCGGCACCTCCTTGGAGAAATCTCGCGGCGCCAGTAACAGCGGGCGCATATCCGGCAACGCTTCCGGCTCGGTGTATTCGGGATAGTCCATGTCCATCTCACGGGGATCGGTGATCTTGCCGGTGAGGGCGCTGGCGGTCGCGGTTTCCGGACTGCACAGGTAAACCTGATCCTCCCTGGTGCCGGAACGGCCGGGGAAATTGCGCGGCACCGTGCGCAGGCTGATGCGTCCGCTGGCGGGCGCCTGGCCCATGCCGATACAGCCGTTGCAACCGGTCTGGTGCAGGCGTGCGCCCGCCTGCAGCAGGGTATTCAGGTCACCGCTGCGACTGATTTCCTCCAGCAGCTGGCGGCTGCTGGGATTGATATCGAAGGAGATCTCCTCGGGAATCTCGCGCCCCGACACCATTTTTGCGGGAATCACAAAGTCCCGCAGCCCGGGGTTGGCAGAGGAGCCTATGTAACTCTGGTAAATGGGTTTGCCGGCCACCTCACGCACCGGCACCACATTACCGGGGCTGGATGGACAGGCAATCAGCGGCTCCAGTTGCGACAGGTCGAGCTTTTCGCGGGCGTCATAGTCCGCGCCAGCATCGGCCTGCAGCGCAACAAAATCCGCTGCGCGCCCCTGCTGCTGCAGGAACGCCCGCACCGCCTCATCGGCGGGAAATACACTGGCGGTAGCCCCCATCTCCTGGCCCATATTGGCGATCACGTGGCGGTCCATGGCGGTGAGGTTGTCGAGCCCGGGACCGTAATATTCGAAGATCTTGTTGACGCCGCCTTTTACATCGTAGCGGCGCAGCATTTCCAGAATCACATCCTTGGCGCTCACCCAGGGCGGCAGCTTGCCGGTGACTTCGACACCGATGATTTCCGGCATGGTCAGTGAAAATGGCAGCCCCGCCATCGCCAGCGCCACCTGCAGGCCGCCCGCGCCCATTGCCAGCATGCCCAAGGAACCGGCGGCGCAGGTGTGGCTGTCGGCGCCCAGCAGGGTTTTGCCGGGTATACCGAAGCAGGACATATGCACCGCGTGGCTGATGCCGTTGCCGGGGCGGGAAAACCAGATGCCCCATTTGCGGCAGGCACTGCGCAGGAACAGGTGATCGTCGGCATTCTTGAAATCCGCCTGGATCATATTGTGGTCCACATACTGGGCGGACAATTCCGTTTTCACTTGCGGCAGCCCCAGGGCCTCGAATTCCAGCATCACCATGGTGCCGGTAGCATCCTGGGTGAGGGTCTGGTCGATTTTCAGGGTCACCGCCTCACCCGGCGTCATGCTGCCGTCAACCAGGTGGGCCTCGATTAGTTTGTGCGCAAGATTCCTGGCCATAGTTTCTGCTCCGGTATCAGTTGGACATTTCCACCCGCGGCTGATCGAAATCGGTACCAATATAGTCCGGCGCGCACTGGATGAAGTCTTCCGCGTTCAGGCCCGCTTCCAGCAGGTAGCGCTGCACCACCTCGCTGCGCTTGTACGCCAGCTTCCGCATTTCCTCGCGGATTTCCCTGGGCGGGTCGCGCAGGAATTCTTCGCGGGCCTCGCGGGTAGCGCCGCTCCTGGCCACGTCATCCGCGTGCAGCGCGCGCATGTCCAGCGCGGTGGAAATCCCGCAGATTCCCGGGCGCGCCTGGGGGTTGTCGCGCATCAGAGCCACGCTGTCGGACAACTGGGCCCGCGCTGTCGCGCTCAGCTCTTTGCTGCCGGGGGCAAATTCCACCGGATCGAAGTCCACCGCGCGGAAGCGTGCCCACGCCAGTTTCGCAAGGCTGTAAAAACCGACCGGGGTGAAATAGGCGAACAGCGACTCCATGATGGCCCGCTGCAGCAGGTCGCTGAAAATAAAACTGAAATTGAATTTCGGATCGTACAGGTCGCCGGTGACCGGCATCTTGAACTGAACATCTCCCTTGCCGTTTTTTATCAGTGCCAGCGCAAGACTCAACGGGATCAGGGTGCGTTTCACTTTCAGGTGGTCAAGATCGCGTACCCGCCGCACCTTGATTTTTTCCAGCAGCATGTCCGCCAGGGCGTCCACTTCGTTGTCATCTACCTGGATGTTCAACTCGGCATCCAGCTGGCCCTGGAGAATTTTGTAACCGAGCAGGTTGGCCATGTAGGGCGTCGCGGGAATCAGGTTGGCGGCGACGATATAGCCCAGCAGACTGGCATCCCACTTTTGATCCGGCAGCAGATCCAGGCGCCCCGCCAGTTGCAGGTCGCCGAAGCCGCCGGGGCGGGCATTGACCAGAAGCAGCGCCGGTGGATCACTGCTTGCACTGCTGACCCCGCGCAGCAGGATATTGATCTCGTCGATGGGAAGGCGCGCGCTATATTCGTGATAATTGTCCTGCCACAGGAAGCGGCCGTCATCCACCACCACTTCACCAATATGGTAGTGAAAGCGACCCGCTTCCCGGCTCAGGTCTCCGCGGCGGTAACGATGTGGTACAGCTTCTCCGGGAGCCTGTTCGCCTCCGAGCAAAAACTCCCAGGCGCCGAAGTCACCACCGCGCCCCCGCGCCAGCATACTGTTCGGCTGCAGCAGGTAAACCGTATCGATATCGAGCTGCCGCGCAGCGGGATCGAACAGGAACCGGTTTACCTGCAACTGCTCGAAACCGGAATTCCACTGCCGCCGGCTGAATTCCTCGGCATTCTCCCGGCGCCGGAATAACTTGCCCTGCGCCACATTGAGCTGGGCAAACGCGACCTGTTTTCTCAGCCACTGGAATTGTTCCGCGCTCACCCGGGTCGATTCGAACAGGGTCATGCCACGGTTGTGCACGAGGAGAACATCCGCCAGCTCGACTGCGGCCAACGTCAGGCTGCGCTGGTCGAGATCAAAGCCGCCACTGGCGCGGCCTTCGGCAACGTGCACGCAGTGCTCCACTTTCTCCAGGTAACCCCGGGGCAGGCAGCTGCTGATATTTTTCAGCAGCAGGTTTTCCGCCTGCAACAGCCGGCGCCCCACCGCGAGCACATCGGCTTCCAGCAATTCCACATTCAGTAATTGCGCGGGCAGATCGGCGGGGAAATCCCGCTGCTTCAATTGCAGCCCCTCCACCCGGATATTGCGGAAGTGACGCTGGCTGCCACCCCGCTCCAGGTGCCCGAGCGCAACGCGATGCTCCCGCTGCATTTGCACCCGCCCCACCTGCAGGCAGGGCGACAGGGTTTTCTCACCAAGGCGGAATTCCGGCAGGCAGCCGCTGACCCCGCTTACCTCTCCCGCGTCCAGCACCAGGCGCTCCCGGTCCAGCAGCAATCCATCCACCTGCAGGCTGTTGATGGCGATCCGTTTGCGTCCGCCCTGGCTGGCGGCAAAACCCGCCAGTTCCAGATGGCCGCTGACCTCCAATGCGGGGCCGAGACGGAGTTGCTGACGCCCGCTAAAGGTAAGCTGCGCCAGTGTTCCGCACAGCGGGTCTGCCGTCGGTACCTGCCCCCGCACGGAGGGCAGGCACCCGGAGACATCGCGCACCGCCAGTTCTTCGACCTGCAACTGGCGCCCGCCGGGCCAGCGCAGGGCCCGCCAGTGGATATCGCGCACCGCAATCTGTGGCTGACCGCCCGCTTGCCGCCGCAGCGCCAGGTTGGCAGCCCGGGCGGCGCCGAAGTCGAGCCGCGGAATTGCGCGCTGCACGTCCGCCGCGTCGCTAGCAGACCCCAGAGCCACCAGGTTGTCGCCGGTCAACTGAATCCGTCCGCTGGACAGGCATCCGGCCCAGTTTCGCGCTCCCATTCCCGTAGCGCCTTCTGGCAACCACTGCTCCAGGCCGCAGCCGCGCACCGATTCCAGCGCCAGTCCATGCAGGTTCAGCTGCAACGGTCCCCGGGCCGGCTGTGCCAGCCCCAGGCGCACGACACTCACATCGTTTACCGCCAGCTGTGTCGGTGCGGATGCGCCCGGCGCCTGCTGCAGGCCGATCCGTGCAACCTGCAATCCCTGCCCCCGGGACTGCACATCGCTGGCGCGAACACAGCGCGGCAGCCGCGACGGCGCACCTTCCCCTGGCGCTTGCTCGGGCCAGCACACCTCCAGCGCCTCTGCCTGCAGGTTTTGCATCTGCCAGTCCGCGTGCGCGCCCGCTCGTCGCGGCAACTGCGCTTTCAATTGCAGGCTCTCCAGCTTGTCCGCACGGGCGGTGAATGCCTGCGGCGGGCCACTCAGGGCAAACTCTTCCACTGCCAGGTTGTTGAGATCTGCCCTGAAGCGATGGCGGTTGTAGTCCAGTACAAACTGCTCTCCGGTGCGCAGCATGGCGCCGTTCACACAGCGCTCCGGCGACAGGCAAAAATGCACGCGATCCAGCGCCAGCCGCGGCACATCCACCTGCGCCTGTAGTGGCGACGAGTCGAGGGAGATTTCTACCCGGGGCAGGCGCAACTGTTCCAGCGCGAGCAGCTCGCGTTCATCGAGCGCGGTAACGCGGGCCTTGTCCAGGGACAGCGCGGCGGCATCAAAGTGAAAACGCAGGCGCCCCCGATGTTCTTCGCCAGATTCGCGCGCCAGCACCAGGTGCAGTGGCTGGCGCTGCTGCAGGTTTTGGATATCGACACATTGCGGCCGGTTCTGCCACGCTTTTCCGGAATAGTTCTGCCCGGAATAGATCAGCTGCTGCCAGCTCTCCGCCAGGCAGCCCTCCATACTGGAGAGGGAAAGAGATTCCAGCTCGGCTTCCGTCAGTGATTCCAAGCGCGTCAACTCTTCCGTCTCGGCGGCATTGTCCGGTGTGCTTTCCCCTTCACCGGCAAGCCGCTCCGGTAGCTGTCCTTTCTCCGCGGTTTCCGCTATTGCCCCGTCCTCCGCAGAGCGTTTATCACCCGCCGCAAAGGCGTCATCCACAACCGGCAGGTGGACGGGCTCCTCACCGTCCGCCAGCGTGCGCGCGCTGTGGCGGAAAAGCCCGCTATCTAGCTGCAACTTAGAAAGAACCAGGCCGCGCGACGGATCGGGAGTGTCGGCGAGGTGGTCGCCCAGGGTGAGCCGGTCAAGCTGCAATTTCCCCAGGATCAAATGGGGGGTATCGCCGGTGTGCAGGGAAAAACTGCCCTCTCCCTGCAATTCTGCCAGCTGCATACACAGGTCGCCGGCGGCCTGCCTCCCCGGCAACCAGCGCTCGGGCACACAGCCTGCCAGTTGCACGGCAGCGAAATCCTGCAATAGCTGTGCGTCGTCCGCAGATCCCAGCGCCGCACGCGCCCACTGCAGTTTGCTGACCCGCAGCAGGTCGTCGCGGATGCTGTCCTCCGGTGCACCCGCCGGCGCCAGCCGCAACTGCTCCAGGCGGAAGGGACCGCTGCTGATACCCAGGCCCTGCCCGCGCACCCGGTGGGGGAAATCCACTGCCAATGTCTGCGGCGCCGCCAGTTGCGTCAGCTGTACACACTGGTCCGGGCTCTGCCACAACTGCCCCGGAATACATCCAGCGGCGCCATCGAGCGCCAGCCCCTGTAACTCCAGCCGTCGCCGCGCGCCGGTATAACCGATGGATTCCGCCCGCAGGTGATTGACGTTCAGTGGATTTTTCGCCGGTTGCTTCGCATCCAGGTCCAGCAGGGTGCCCTGCTGCAACACAGGCTCGCGGGTGGCGAAGTCGAATCCATCTGCCCACGCCATTGCGGTAGGCAGCGGCAGGCGCAGGCTGCCGGCGCGCAGACAGTAGTGCTGCCGTGTGCTGCGCCAGCGGCTGGGACACCAGGAAAAGCCGGTACTGCCGGCACTCAGCCAGCTGAGATTTTTCTCCGCGCGCAGATACTCAAAGCGATTGATGGCAATGGTTTCCGCACGCCAGTTGGGCAGGCGCCGGTTGGCATAGCGCAGCCGCACCTCCTGGCCACTCGCCCGGCGCCAGGCCACCGTCGCCTGCTTGCCGAAAGCGAACGTCAGCGGACCTTTCAGTTCCAGCCGGCGGCTGCTGGCGCAGTGGCCGACAATGCGCTTCAGCCCGGGCACCGCTGCGGCCCAGCGCCGCGGCGGGCAACCGGCAATCTTGCGCGCAAAAATATCCTCGGCGGTGATGCGGTTGCCGGGGCGCCGGAACAGGCCATCGCTGATTTTCAGTCGCGATACCACGAGGGTTGGATGCTCGCGTCCGGATTTATGCATATCCCCTTCGCCCGCCTCCACTTCTGCAGCGGTACCGGCGGTCGCACTCGCTGCGCCTTCACCCTGCGGCTTTTCATCCCACGCCAGCAGGTTGCGCAGGTACAGGTCGTCGACCCCCAGGGTAAAGCGCAACGGTTCCTGGCCCAGGCGCCGGCCGGCAATAGTGAAGTCCTCCAGCGCCAGTTCGTCGATGTGTGCGCAGCTGGCGGTGGTCCACTGGGGTTTGTGCTGGTAGCAGACGACGCCATCGCGCAGGCGTGCAGCCGCCATGTCCACCCGCCAGTTCTTGGCTTTTTTTTCCCCCTCGCCCAGCAGCCAGCCACCGATTTCCCAGACCCGCCCGCGCTTGCCCGGCAGGGATTCCAGGTCGAAGTGCACCCCTTCCAGGTCCACCAGATTGACGTGGATCTTGCCCTGCAGCAGGTACCACCAGCTGAGGCCCAGGGAGGCCTCGCGGGCGCTGAACCCGCGCCCCTGTTGATTGCGCACCTCGACACCGCGCAGCCCCACATGCAGGCGCGGCAGCGACAGCTGGATATGTTCGATATTGGCTTCGAGACCGCGCTCACCCAGCCAGCGTTGAATAGCACCGGGCAAGATGCTGGCGAGGAAAATGTTCAGCGCGCCAACAAACAGCAACACAAAAACCAGCAGCCAGATCAGGCGGCGACTTCCTTTTTGTTGTTCGGCGGTGTTGGCGGAGGAAGCGGACATCAAAACTCGACGCAATGGATTTCACGCGCAGGTATTCCACGGCGCGCGGCCATCTCCCCCGACAATCAGGGCCCGCGTTGATAAAACGTGAGCCACGTTTCGGGCGATTGCGGCTCCATAAGTAAAGACCAGCCCCGTGGGCAACGGCGTCGCCCACTGCTTCCTTGGACTATATTTATTCGCGTCTGCGCCAGAGCCAGCTATATTTCCGGCGTCACATGCTTCACGACTGTGCACGAACCCCGTGCCAATTCTTCAGACACCATTACACTGTTTATATTTCAACCAGTGCGTTTGGCGCCCGGGCTGGACAACCCAACAGCGCCGGAAATCCGGCCTTATGCGGTGAAATATTCATGCGGGAGCATTCAGAAATTCAGGACATCGTGCTGATCGGTGGCGGTCACAGCCACGCAGTATTGTTACAGCGTTGGGCACAGAATCCGGTGCCCGGCGCGCGCCTGACTCTGGTATCCCCACATCTGCAGAGTGCCTTTTCCCGCATGTTGCCGGGCATGATTGCCGGTCATTACTCCCACAGCGACATCCACATCAATCTACCGCGATTGTGCCGCGCCGCCGGCGCGCGCTTCGTACAGGCCTGTGCACATCAGATCGACGTGGAGCAGCGCCGCATTTCCCTGCTGGGACGACCGCAACTGGAATACGACCTGCTGTCGCTGGATGTGGGGGCCACGCCCAATCGCGGTATTACCGGCGCAGAGCTCGCGATCCCGGTGAAACCGGCAGATCACTTCCAGCGCAACTGGCAGCAACTCAGGCAGCAGATTCTCAGCAATCACCAGCCCTTCAAACTGGCTGTGGTGGGCGGTGGGGCCGGCGGCTGCGAACTCGCCATGGCGATGGCCTGTGCACTGGAAGAGCAGCTGTACAGCGGCCGGGTGGAAATCCACCTGGTCGAGGCCGGCAACAAGCTTCCCCAGGGTTTTCCCCTGCTGGCCAGGCGCCTGGCGGCGCGGGAATTGAGCCGCCTGAAAATTCAGGTGCACCGCAACTGGAGGGTGACGGAAATCACCCACGGCGGAATACACAACGACGAGGGCAAGTTTCTCGGCCTGGACAAGGTGATGCTCTGTACCGAACCCACAGCACCACCGTGGCTGGCACAGTCCGGCCTGGCGCTGGACGAAAACGGGTTTGTGCAGGTGGACCACCATCTGCGCGCCCGGGGTCACTACAATGTCTTTGCCGCCGGCGATGTCGCGGCTTTGCCCGACGCTCCCGCCGCCCAATCCAGGGCCAGGCCCAGCAGCAAATCCTGCGCCAATGCCCTGCACCAGGGAGAGACGCTATACCGAAACTTGCGCGCGACGCTGCAGGCAAAGCCACTCACCCGCTACCGTGCGCGAGGGGAATTTTTTCGCCTGCTGACCTGTGGTGGTCAGCGCGCGATTGCCTCGCGCAGTGGAATTGCGCTGGCAGGGGAGTTTCTGTGGCGCTGGAAAGACTATCGGGACCGCCGCTTCCTGCAGCAGTTGAACCTTGCCCCCGCAGTCCGCGACCCGGCAACTGCTGCCTCACACTCGCCGAAAAACCCTGTGCACAAATTCCGCGACCGCCGGCCGGCCGCCTCCCGTGATCCGCTGCACCGACTGCTGCAACCGCAGACGGCCAGGGAGATGGCGCAGATATCCGGCTACCCGCTGGGCAATAGCGGCGGCAGCCCGCTCAGCATCAAGGTGCCCGCGGGCAAGGTACTGCTGCAACATACCCAGCAGCTGGCCGCGCCGGTCACTGATCCCTGGCTATTTGGGCGACTTGCGGCGCTCAATGCCCTGGGGGGAATCTATGCCGGGCGCGCCCAGCCCCACAGTGCGCAGGCGCTGGTCACCCTGCCCCACGCCACCGCCGACACCGCGCGGCGGGACCTGCAACAGTTACTGGACGGCGTACGCAAGGAACTGGACGCCTGCGATTGCACCCTGAATGGCGGCCAGGCCAGTGCCGGTGGCGACCTGCACCTGGGGCTCACCATCAACGGTCTGGCGGACCGCGAGCGCCTGCTGGCGAGCACCGGCACCCGCGCCGGCGACTGTCTGATTCTGAGCAAACCGCTGGGTACCGGAACGCTGCTCGCCGCCGACGCACTGGGAAAATCCCGCGCGCGCTGGCTGCAGCAGGGACTCGACGTGATGCTGCAGAGCAATGCCCCCGCCGCCGATATATTCACGACACACCGGGCGAGTGCGCTGGCGGCGGTGGGCAGCATCGGGCTGCTGGGAAAGTTACTGGAAATGTTGCAGTGGCAACGCGACGCTCTCGGCAGCAGCCGGGGCGACAGCCAGCGCTACGCGCCGCAACTGGGCGCCTGCCTGTTTGCGGAAACCCTGCCGCTGCTGCCGGGCGCCACTTACTGTCTCCAGCGCGGGCTGCTGCCGAGCCTGCAGCGCCACAATGCCCGCGCCTACGACGCAATTCAGAACCCCACCGCCTGGCAGGCGGAGCCCTACCTGCCGATTCTGATCGACCCGCAGGTATGCGGCGGCCTGCTGGCTTCGGTACCGGCGGAACAGGCGGAAGCCTGCCTGCAGGCACTGCACAGCGCCGGCTGCCGCCACAGTGCCATCATCGGATTTGTGGACGAGCTTCCCGCAAGCGGGGACCAGCTGCTCTACGCACCACAGCCGATCCACCTGTCAAAAAATGGCGACTGGAAACAGATGGCCGAACGCTATACCGAGCTGATTTCCTGAATCCCGCGAAAAACCCTTTCCGATGAAACCAACTCGGCGTTGCCAAACGCGCTGAGTGGCGTAGTATGGCCGCCATAGCATGATTGGAGGGACAACGCAGCCCTCCACACGGGTCTTCACAGAGACCGCCGCCCGACAAAAACGGACGCGCGAAGAGCGACGCATTTTTTTGCTCTACAGGAAATCTCTGCCATGAAGAAAATCGTGATTATCGGCGGCGGCGCCGGCGGACTGCAGCTGGCCACCAGTCTCGGCCGCTACTTCTCCTTTTCCCCACTCCTCAATCGCCGGCGCAAATCCCCCGCCGCCCAGGTAACCCTGGTCGATCGCAACCGCACCCATATCTGGAAACCCCTGCTGCACCAGGTGGCCACCGGCGCACTGGATTCCAGCCTCGACGCCCTCAATTACCAGGTGCACGCCCGCGGTAACGGCTTTCAGTTCGAGCTGGGCAGCCTGCAGGGGCTTGACCGCAACAATCGCACCATCGAGCTGGCGCCGGTTTGCGACGACGGCGGTACGCAACTGCTGCCGGCGCGCAAACTGGAATACGATTACCTGGTGATCGCGCTCGGCAGCCAGAGCAATGACTTCAACACCCCCGGGGTGCGGGAAAACTGCCAGTTTCTCGACAGTGCCGAACAGGCACAGCGCTTCCACCGCAAACTGCTCGACCAGTTCCTGCAACTGGAAAACCGCGTTGCCGACAGGGTGCAGATCGCCATCGTCGGCGGTGGCGCCACCGGGGTGGAACTGGCGGCGGAACTGGTGGATGCGGCACATGAAATGGGCCACTACGGGCGCATTGCCAACGGCGACCTCAAGGTGACCCTGATCGAAGCCGGCCCGCACCTGCTGCCGGCACTGCCGCCGCGCCTGGGCAACAGTTCCGAAAAGGAACTCGCGCGGCTGGGTGTGCGGGTACTGACCGGCACCCAGGTGGCGGAAGCCAATGCCCGCGGTTTTGTCACCGCGTCGGGAGAGGAAATTCCGGCGGCGGTGCGGGTTTGGGCCGCGGGTGTGAAGGCGCCGGACTTCCTGCAGCAACTCGACGGCCTGGCACTGAATCGCCAGAACCAGGTCGAGGTGAAGGCAACACTGCAGAGCAAAAGCGATCCGCATATTTTCGCGCTCGGTGACTGCGCCGGCTGTATCGACGGCAATGAAAAGAAAGTGCCACCGCGGGCACAGGCGGCACAGCAGATGGCGAAAACCGCGCGGGACAATCTGATCGCGCTGGTGGAGGGACCGGATACCCAGCTGCAACCCTTTGTCTACAAGGACCGCGGCTCGCTGGTATCACTGTCAAAATTTGATGCGGTGGGCAGCCTGATGGGCGGTCTGGTCAGGGGTAGCCTGACCATCGAGGGACGCCTGGCGGGACTGGCCTATCGCTCCCTCTATCGCATGCACCTGGCGGCGCTGCACGGTTGGCCGAAGGCAATGCTGTTGTACCTGGTGGGACACGCCAACCGCTTTGTGAAACCGCGTTTGAAGATGCACTGAGCAGCGCACAGTTTTATCAACCTTGTTATCAACACCGTATGCGGCCCCAGCGGCCGCATACACACCATTTTTCCAGGACTTAATTGTTGTTTCGCAACGGCGGGTTTTCCGGGCTGACAAACGGTTTCTCGCACACGCTGCCCCCTTCAAATCCACGCAATTTCAAACAGTCATCGCGGCCAATCAGGGTAGGTCCCGGATTGCGACGGAAATAATCCACCAGGAAATACAGGCCCTCATCGATAGTGTCATAGGTCCAACGCTGTTCGGTTTCTTCATCGGCGAAGACGGAGCCGCTGAAGGTCTCCCGCAATCGCGTCAAGCGCTCGCCGCTGTCGCCATAGGTGCGGCGCTCGCGGGAAGTGCGCTCCCGCACCCCGCCGGGAATGCGGGTAAAGGTCTCGATCACGGTCAATTGACCAATATCATTGTACTGGTAATCGGTAATATTGATCGAGTCGGTGGTGCCATCGGCATTTTCATCAAAACGCACCTCCAGCTCGATGATATTGCCCATCTCGTCGTAGCTGAATTCGAAAGTTTGCCGGGTCTCTTCAAAACCGTTGGCATCACTGTCAGTTTCCCGGATTTCCTTTTCCAGTTGCCCCTCACCGTTGTAGGACCACCTCAGGATATATTTGCTATCGGTAATGCCGTTGCCGTCGCCGTCAATCCGCTGCTCTTCCCGGATCAAACGCTGGTCGCTGTCGTACTGGTAGATAATTTCCACCTCTGCGTCGATCACGCCATTCACTCGGATATCTTCTTCGTCCAGGGTCTGCAGTGCCCTGCTGAGCAGGCCATCGATGTAGCTGTATTCAAACCGCTCGCGCCGCTCCACGCTGCCGTTGTTGTCGGCATCCGTTTCCTGCTGGCTGACCCGCAGCAGGCCGGTGCTGGTGTACTGGCTGGCGACTTCAAACCTGTGGTCCACGATCAGGTCGAAATCCTGGTCGCGCTCGAAACGGTAGAACGTCAGGTTGCCACCGCCGTCGTATTGCAGGACCGCCTCGCTGCGGCTCTCCACCACCTGCGCGCCACTTTCCGTGTTGCTGGCAGTGTGCAGGCCGTTGTTGTCGTAACTGAGGGTGCTGCGGGTAAAGCTGTCGATACGGCCGCCGCCATCGTCATCGCGCTCCTGCTCGATCAGCAGTCTGCGCCCTTCGTCGTCGTAGCGGTAACGCAGCCACTGATCCCAGCTGGCGCCGGTATTCTGATTGGGAAACTCGTGGATTTCCTCCGGCAGCCCGAGAGAGTTGTACGTCGTCTTTATTTCGTACTCGGCGATATTGTCGTTGTCCTCATCGATCACCTCGCGCACCGGCACATGTGCGGGCATCGCAATACCCAGCGCGTCGTAAACAAAAATGAGGGGTGTGGCGCCGGGCACCTGGTAGGCAATGTCGAATGCGCTGCGTATCGCCCGCAGCGCGTCGAGCCCGCGGCGCTGCGGGAACTCATAGAAGTCGTAGCCGAAGTCGACCTGGTAATCTGCCAGCTCACTGTCCCAGTCGCCGAGATCGACACCATTTGCCGGATCCTGGTCCACGTCCAGGGTCACCAGCAACAGGGCCATGTTGCCCACCCGGTCCAGGTCGTCTACGCGCTGGCGGTCTTCCAGCGCCGCCCGTACAAGCGCCTCCCGGGTAATCGGCTCTGACCCTACCAGGTCAAACAGATTGAGCTCCGGTTCGCCGCGGGCGCTGCCCAGCACGATACCGCCGAGGGAAAAGCGCACCTCTTCACCATCCCGGTAGCGATAGATACCGTCGGCATCGGTCAGCCCGGAAAAACTCGGGGTTTCGTAATGCAGCCCGGCGATACGCCCGCCGTTAAATACCCCCTCGGTCTCCACCCCGGTGCCGCCGCCGGAACTGCTGGAGCTGCTGCCGCCAGAGCTACTGCCACCGGAACTGCTGGAGCTGCTGGAACCGTCAGTCCCGGCACCAAAGGCGCCATCGAAATTGCATGCCGATAGCAGCAGGCACAGAGCCAGCGTCCCGCACAGACTCAGGGCGCGAACAAGCTGACGGGGGCGATACAGGTAGAAATTCGGCACGGGTACCTCCTTGTCGTTATGCAACTTTCCCGTTGTACGACGTTGATATCAACCCTGCCAAATAATGTAAAGAAGTACTGCCAGCGCACGTGGCAGAAGTCACCTTTGTGTCAGTACCAGACCGGCAGCCAACGGCCGTATTTCACACAGGCAAAAAAAAGCGCCCGTGAACGGGCGCTCTGTGGTCGCAATCGCGGAAATCCGGCAATCAGATCTTCCACTCTTTCACTTTTTCCAGGCCGTGTTCGGCAACCCACTGGTTCAGCTGCTTGGGATTGCGCTTTTTCTTTTCAATGGTGGCGTTGGTATAGGGGTTGCGGTAGTGACCGGTTTCCAGCTTGGGCTCCGCCGGCTTGGCGCTGGCGGCGCGGCGCGCACCGCGGCGGGGAGTCTCGCCCTGGCGCTTCAGGTGACGGGCAACGCGGGCCTTGAGGGAGTTCACGAAATCCGGCGCATCTTCGTCATCCAGCTGGCCAATCAGCCATTCCACGATCTGCTCGCCGCGCGCCACATACAGCTCTTCTTCATCCATTTCATATTCGGCAGCCAGATTGACCAGTGCCTTGTCGAACGCAATCACGCCCTGCTTTTTCTTCTCCGCCGCAGCCATCTGCTGCTGCAGCTCTTCAATCTTTGCCTGGTGTTCTGCGATTTGCTGTTCGATCTGGTCGAATTCCTGAAACATATTCTTTGAGCCTCGATTCATGGGACAAGTAATTATCTGATAGTGCTATTGCGGCATCTTTTTAGCGGTATTGGTGCCGTTACAGTTATACGCCCGCGACAATCGAGATATCTCGCTATTGCCGCAGACAGGAAATGCTGTGGATATCAATATAGGAGAAAGATCCCGGTGATATACAGATAAAATCATTCAGTGACTGCTATTAAATAACTTTAACAATAAAGGCTTATCCAGACAGATATCCACCGGGCAGATACGCGCGACGTATATCGCCCCTTCCCGCCATCGAAAAGTAAACCACAGGGCAGAAAGGGCCTTTCCCGGATATCAACAATATTGAGTCAATAATAGAAGTTGCCGCCATTAGTTCCGCGCACCGATTGCCGGCGCACTGTATATGGCGGTGAGGCGCATAATAACCATTCATCGCCAAATAGCAACTGTACACACCCGGAAAAGGAATGATCTTTCAACCCTCGATCCAAATGGCGTCTATCATCCCAACACGAGGCGAAATCAGAGGGCTTTCGGGCTGCAGGCAGCGGCCCGGGTTTCGATTTGTGTCCTATCCTTGTAACTGCGATATCTGCGGCCACGACACACACCAAAACAACAGGGATCGAATACTTTATGTCCAAGCAGCGAGATATTCACCATATGCCTACCCTCGCGGCACTGATGACCCCCTTTCCCTACCATATCGATATGGACGCCCCCATCGAGGAAGCGGAAAAGCTGATGGAAGAACACGGTGTGCACCACCTTCCGGTTACCCGGGATGGCGACCTGGAGACCATCATTTCCCACAACGATATCGAGCGCGCCAACTCCCCCGGCCACCGCCTGGAAGAGCAGCAACTGTACGTCCGCGACCTCTGCGCCCGCCGCCCCTATATCGCCGACATCCACGACCCCCTGGACAAGATCATGCTGGCCATGGCGGATACCGGGATCGGTTCGGTACTGGTGATGCGGGAGGGGGAACTGGCGGGCATTGTCACGGTTACCGACGCCCTG
>NZ_CAJXKH010000074.1 GCF_913055755.1 uncultured Microbulbifer sp. | reverse complement strand
GAGCAGCTCGAATACATCATCAACCATGCGGAAGACCAGTATCTGTTTGTGGATGTGATGTTTGTGCCAATACTGGAAAAACTCGTCGAGAAGATACCGCGGGTAAAAGGCTTCGTGGTGCTGACCGACGAGGCGCATATGCCGGAATACTCGCGGCTCCCCAATCTGATCTGCTATGAATCCCTCATTGCGGACGAAAGTGACGAATTCGACTGGCCGGAGCTCGAGGAAAATACCGCAAGCTCCCTGTGCTATACCTCCGGCACCACCGGCAATCCGAAGGGCGTTCTGTACTCCCATCGCTCCACCGTGCTGCACTGCTACGGATCCTGCCTGCCCGATGCCTTTGGCCTGTCCGGGCGCGATGTGGTGATGCCCATTGTTCCCATGTTCCATGTGAACGGCTGGGGGCTGGTATACAGCGGCCCCATGGTGGGCGCCAAGCTGGTGATGCCCGGCCCCAAGATGGGCGATGGCGAAACCCTGTGCACCCTGATCAATGAGGAAAAAATTACCCTGTCCGCCGGCGTACCCACCGTGTGGCTGGCGCTACTGGGATACCTGGAGAAATCCGGCCAGCAGGTGCCGAGCCTGCAGCGGGTGACTACCGGCGGCGCTGCCTGTCCGCAACCGATCTTCGACAAGTTCCGCGATAAATATGCGGTAGAGGTGCAGCAGGCCTGGGGAATGACAGAGATGAGCCCGCTCGGGACCTACAACACCCTGCGGCCGCATATGGAGAGCTGGAACGAAGGCGAAAAGACGGCGGTGCGCCTGAAGCAGGGCCGCCCGGTGTACGGCGTGGATATGAAAATCGTCGATGAAAACGACGTGGAACTGCCCTGGGACGGTAAAGCCTCGGGGGCGGTCAAGGTGCGCGGCCCCTGGGTGATTCAACGCTATTTCAAGGCCGAAGCCGATGCCTGTGATGCGGGCGGGTGGTTCGAAACCGGCGACGTGGCCACCATCGACGGAAATGGATACATGCAGATCACCGATCGCACCAAGGATGTGATCAAGTCCGGCGGCGAGTGGATTTCCTCCATCGAGCTGGAAAACTGTGCCATGACCCATCCCCAGGTGGCGGAAGCGGCGGTGATTGGCGTCTATCACGAAAAATGGACCGAGCGCCCACTGCTGGTGGTTGTTCCGCGGGAAGGTGAGGCACCGGAGCCAGCCGAATTACTGGCGCATTTCCGCGGCAAGGTGGCCAGCTGGTGGATTCCGGAAGCCTGCGAACTGGTCAGTGAAATTCCCCATACCGCAACCGGCAAGGTGAGCAAGAAGGACCTGCGGGTGCAGTTTGAAGCTTTTGTTTGGCGGTAGCTGTCGCCGCAATTCCGTCAGTCAATCAGTCGGGGCGGCCATCAATGGTCGCCTCGTCGGTTATCCACTCCGCCAATCCGATGTGACTACATTCCTGCGAGCATATAGCCTTTGCCCCATATGGTGCGCACGGTAAGAGCGAGGTTTGTATGGGAATCCATTTTTTTGCGCAGGCGGCTAACCCGTCTGTCTATCGTTCTGTCCAGGCCGTCGTAGGGGCGCCCGAGTGTATTGATAAACAGAAATTCGCGACTGAGAGCCTGTTGAGGATGCGTGGCCAGCATCCACAGAAGTTCGAGTTCGCCCGTGGACAGGGCAAAGGGTCTGTCTCCGACCAGGACAAATTGGTCGTCCCAATCTATCGTGAGGTTGTCTAATTTAATTTTGTTTTTTTTGTTGTTGCGGACACCTTTGTAGTCGTGACCCTCATAGTGCCGCAGGTTTGCGCGTATCCTGGCCAATAGCAGGCGGGGATCCTCTGATTCGGAAATAAAATCATCCACGCCCAGTTCAAAGGCTTGTAGTTGCGACGAGACGTCGTGCAAAGACGATAAGACAAGACAGGGGCCGCTGAAATTGCGGCGGATTTGTTGAATGATTTCTATACCCTGGGCAGGGTCCGCGGTGAAATCAGTCAGCACCAGATCGAACTCGCCGTACCTGAGCACCCGCTCCAGGTTGCCGCCATCGTTCAGATGCCACAGCACGACGCCCAGTTCTCTCAGGGCGTCAATTACGGATTGCGCAAGGCGCAGATCCTGTTCGACTAAGAGTATTCGCTTACCACGCATTTCAAATACTTCCGAATACTACACCGGAGCACGCGGACTGTTAGTCCATCATCCTGCGGTGTTTATATTTGTTCCCTGAATTTTATTAGAGAGAGAAAGTTCGGACTTTCCACGGCGCGACAAAATTTTTTCAATTCACGACAGCCACTTCCAACACGCAGAGATTGCACCCACACGGGACAATTTGAGACAGCTCTGCGGGGTCTCCCGTGATATTCATGTCAGGTTCTGGCCGCAGCCTCGCGGTACAGATTAATAACGATAAGTAATATTCTCTGGAGGTAGTTCTTTGAATATCAAAACCCTTGCGACGGCAATCGCCTCCGCCATCTGCGCCAGCAGTGTGGCGGCGGCGGTCGCAACTCATCCATCGCCCGTACTGCAACAGATCAAGGCGGCCAAACTGGCCGATATGGCGCAAGCCGGCGCCCAGCAGCAAAAGCAAATTTCAACCCTGCCCCAGCATCGCCGCCCTGGCGGTGTGAACCAGCAGATCCGCCCGGCCTCCGGCGAAGACAAGTTCGCCCACGAGCCGGAGCGCAGCGGCGAGGATGTGTACATCATTCGCCTGCAGGACCTGCCGGTAGCGACCTATGACGGCCGTGTGCAAGGCTATGCTGCCACCTCCGAGAGCGTGCTGCGCGCCGAAGTGGAGCAGGGCCTGCTGGCCGTGCCGCGCGGCTCGCGCGGACTGGAAGCAGTCCAGCAGAGCCGCGCGCAAGGCTACAAAAATTATCTGATGGACAAGCAGGAGTCCGTGGTGCAGCAGGCCCGCGCCCTGGGTGTGAAGCGCGCGCCGCGACTGCAGTTCACCGACGCGATCAACGGCTTCACCATGCAGATGACCCAGGCGCAGGCCAAAGAAATGGCCAAGCTGCCGCAGGTGGCCTTTGTGCAGCGCTCCGACACGCTGCAACTGCACACCGACCGCGGTCCGGAATTTATCGGCGCCGACAAGATCTGGAGCGGCGAGACCGCCGTCAGCAGTCTGGAGCAGAAAGGCGAGGGCATGATCGTCGGCATCCTGGATACCGGCATCAACACCGATCACGTATCTTTCGCCGACGTTGGTGACGACGGCTACGACCACACCAACCCCTGGGGCGAAGGCGTCTACGTGGGCGACTGTGCCACCGGTGCATCCGCCTGTAACGACAAGCTGATCGGCGTCTGGAGCTGGCCCTTTATCACCGACACCTATGAAGGTGTGCGCCCGGCCAGCGGTGAGGACTACAACGGCCACGGCAGCCACACCGCCAGTACCACGGCGGGCAACGTGGTACACAATGTGCCCTACCTGGGCGGCACGCCGAGTGTCGGCGACGGCATTCCCACCGGCTTCGAATTCGAGCAGGCATCCGGTGTCGCGCCCCACGCCAACATCATCTCCTATCAGGTCTGTTTCCCGGACCACCGCGGCTGCCCCACCGAGGTGATGCTGAAGGCGGTGGACCAGGCCATCCAGGACGGCGTTGACGTCATCAACTTCTCCATCGGCGGCGGCGACAAGTTCCCCTGGGAAGACGCCACTGCCATGGCCTTCCTGTCCGCGCGCGAAGCGGGTATTTCCATTGCGGCCTCCGCTGGCAACGCCGGTAAGGGCTTCTACACCCTGTCGCACACCGCACCCTGGTACACCGTGGTGGCCGCGAGCACCACTGACCGCGTGATGGAGGTGACCGCCAACAGTATCGAGATGAGCGGCGGCGCCACCAATCCGCCGTCTTTCTGGGTCAGCGAGACAGATCCCAAGAGCGACGATATCGCCGGTTTCTCTCAGGGTAGCGTGACCGGCACACCGGTACTCGCCGCGGACTTCGGCGACGAAATGTGCCTGAACGAGTTCGCCGCCGACACCTTCACCAGCGACCAGATCGTAATCTGTAAGCGCGGCCAGAACGCCCGTGTCGACAAGGCCTTCAACGTGCAGGCCGGCGGCGCCGGCGGCTTTATTCTCTACAACGACTCATACCCCGGTATGACGGCGCCAGAGACAGAAGTCTACGACGATATCTACCCGCTGCCGGGTCTGCATATCAAAAACTATCCGGGCACCAAACTGGTGAACTGGGTCAACGATGGCGGCAGCGATCACAGTGTCACCATCAGCGGCGGCAGCATTAGCCGCACCCTAGACGAGAGCGCCGGCGATATGCTCGCGGACTTCTCCTCCCGCGGCCCGGCCACCCACTTCACCGGCAGCCTGGCACCGCATATCAGTGCACCTGGTGTGAACATTCTCGCGGCCTACGCCGACGAGCAGCCGTTCACCGGCGGTCTCGCCAAAGACTGGACGATGATCAGCGGTACCTCCATGGCCAGCCCGCATGTGGCCGGTGCCCTGACCCTGTTGCGCCAGGCGCATCCGGACTGGACCGCGGCCGAAGTGCAATCCGCACTGCTGATGACCGCGGCACAGACGGTGCGCGAACCCATCGATGCGTATAACGACCCGCGCCCGGCCCATACCTACCGCGCCGGCGCCGGCCGCGTAGATGTGGCTGCCGCGGTGGATGCCGGTCTGGTGATGGACGAGACCGCAGCCAACTTCGAGTTTGCCAACCCGAAAAACGGCGGCGACGTGAAGCAGCTGAACCTGCCGCAGCTGGTGGACAACAACTGCCGCCGCAACTGTTCCTGGGTGCGCACCGTGCGCGCTACCCGCAAAGGTAGCTGGACAGTGAGCAACGGCGACTGGACCTACGATGTGTGGAGTGCCGGCGAGGGCGAGAAGCCGATGCAGGGCGCCAAGATCGAGGCCTTTCCGGCGAGCTTCAGCCTGGAAGCTGGCGAGACCCAGACCATCGTGTTCCGCGCGGATCTCACCGACGTGCAGTGGGAGTGGAACGGCGTACTCGACGTCGAGGATCAGCCGGAAGTGGAGCTGTGGAGCGAAGTGCGCTTCAAGGCCAGCGACGCCAGCATCCCCGATGCGCACTGGCCGGTATCCATCAACTTCGATCGCGCCGGCCTGCCGAGCATGGTCAACGTTGAAGTACACCGCGACAACGGCAGCTACCACGTGAACGACCTGCCGCTGCCGGCGATGAACAGCATCGCCTACCGCGGCTACACCCCGGTAAAAGCGGAAGTAGAGGAAGTTACCCTGCCCCAGGACAACAACCACTACCCAGTTTACATGGACGGGGACCACAATCCGGGCCACACGCGCGTGACCATGCTCGAGGTGCCGGAAAACACCGCACGCCTGGTCGTCGAAGTACTGGAAAACATCAGTGGACCGGGCTGGAACGAGGCCAAGCGACGCTACCTCGACGGATGGGCCACCGTGTTCATCGGTCGCGATGCGGACGCTGATGGTGAAGTGGATATGGACACCGAGCTGCTGTGCGCCTCCTCCACCCAGATCGAGCTCAACTACTGCAGCATCACCAATCCGGATGCGGGCAGCTACTGGGTGATGGTCGAAAACGTGCGCATGAAGGCCGCAGACAACACCGAGTACGAAGGCTTCGAGCTGGTGGATACCTACAAGGTTGCCACCGCGGTAGTGCCGGCCAATGTGGGCGGCCTGCAGGTCGAGGGACCGGCGAGCAGCGACGGCAGCAAGGCCGTGGGCGTGGACCTGAACTGGACCCTGAGCGGCCTTGAGGAAGGTGACGTCGCCTACGCCGGCTTCGATATCGGTACCTCCAACGCACCGGGCAGCCACGGTTTCGTGCCGGTCAAACTGACCCGCGGCGTCGACGATGTCAGTCTCACCGCCAGCCAGACCCAGGCCATCGGTGGCGACATCATTGATGTCTCCGTGCATGTGCTGGAAAACGTCTCCGGCCTGGATCGTGAGATCGATCTGATCAGCCAGCTGCCGGAAGGCCTGACCCTGGTGGAAGGCTCGGTGAAGATCAACAGCCCGCAGATGCGCGACAATCTCACCGTGGATGGCAACATCATCCGTGTGAACGGCGTGCAGGAAAATTCCGGCGACTGGAAACCCGATTACAAGATCACTACCAGTGAAACCGACCAGATGTGTCGCACGCCCAACTACGGTGGCGGCAGCAGCGGCGGCTTTATCGGTCTGTTCCAGAACTACGGTTTCATGCCGGAACTGGGCGGTGTTGCCACTGACGTTGTAAATCCGGAATTCCGGATTCAGTTGAGCCGCTTCTGGGGGGAAAACGCGAGTATCAATCTGTTTAACAACAAGGAATACCGCTCCTATCCTGCGTTGGTGCTGTCACCCCAGGGCTATGTCGCGCTGGAGGCCCAGTACAATAGCTCGGCGCATATCTCGCATTGGGAATTCCCCTACTACTCCGCTCCCTATACGCCCTTTATCGGCGCATTCTGGAAGGGTACGGTGAACTCTCAGAGCTGGTTCGGTGCCAACGTCGACGCTCTCGGCACGCCGCTGAACCAGATCTACGACAAGGCCGAAGGGTCCGGTATCGCGCTGGCCTGGGCCAAGGACCCGGAAAATAATATCAACGATATTATTATCGAGTGGGTCAACGCCCGTACCCAGAACCTCGATGTCGGCTGGACTGGCGGCACCCTGAACAGCGAGAAGTCTGACCGTTACAACTTCAACCTGATCGTGCATGAAGGCTACCGTTACGGCGAGGGTGAATTCGAGTTCACCATGGCCTACGGCGACCTGGATTTTGCCGGCGAGCCCGGTGGCGGTTCTATCGGCCTGCACGGCCACTATGGCCCGCTGGATGTCCAGGGCTATCCGTTCTACTTCAAGCAGGAAGTCGGCAAGAGCTTTGCCTACAACGACCTGGACAGCAAACTGAAGAAAGATCTCGTGGTCTGCTACGACTACGTGGGTCCGGAATCCACCCAGTTTGACATGAGCTTCCAGGTGCGCGTGGCGGAAACCGCTGCCGGGCAGGATCTGGAACTGGCCTTCGTGAGCGATATCGACGGTATGGCCCAGGAAGTGAAGACCCAGATCATCGTGGTGCCGAGCAACCTGACTCTGGTCGAGATCGCCGACCAGACCGTGGATGAAAACGCCACTCTGGAAGGTCTTGAGGTGATCTACATCGACAAGGACCAGGCGCCCAACCTGATCTCCGTCAGTGGCGAGCACATCACCGCTTCAATATCGGGCCACACCTCCGGTTCCGCCATCAGCATCACCCCGGAAGCCAACTGGTATGGCCAGACCGAAGTGACGGTAACGGTAGCCGACGAACAGGTTCCCGCCGACAAGGCGAGCCAGACCTTTGTGCTGACGGTGAACTCCGATGGTGAGGAACCGGGCTGTACCGATATCGACGCCGATAATTACGACGAGAGCGCAACGTCGGACGACGGCAGCTGTGTCTATCCGGAACCCGAGCCGCAGCCGGAACCGGAAGAACCGAAGAAGAAAAAATCCGGCGGTTCTACCGGAACCTGGATGCTCGGCCTGCTGATTTTGCTGGGCCTGGGCCGCCGCTTCCGGCTGACCGCTCACAAATAATAAAGGTGCTACTAGCGCAATTTATCTGAGAATCCATCTGTAACGGCGAACCTGGTGTTCGCCCGCTTGAGCCCCGGCCGCAAGGCCGGGGCTTTTTATTTATGGCTACAGCGAATGTTTCAAACCTGATTGTTTCGTTACGCGTCATCTTTTTGACTCTCCATCCCTTCCATGTCGGACAAATTGGGACAGAAGTTTTCCATTTCCCATGATATCAAAACGGACGCTGTGCGCTGCCATGCGCCCAGTAGCACAAAAATAATGAACACACCAAGGAAGTAATAAATTGAAAATAAAGACCTTAGCGACGGTGATCGCGTCCGCCATCTGCGCCAGCAGTGTGACGGCAGCGGTCACCACTCATCCATCGCCTGTGCTGCAACAGATCAAGGCCGCAAAACTGGCCGGTATGGCGCAAGCGGGCACCCAGCAGCAACCGCAAAATTCAGCCATTCCCCAGCAGCGCCGCCCCGGCGCGCTCAATCAGCAGATTCGCCCAGCCTCCAGCGACGACAAGTTCGCCCACGAGCCGGAGCGCAGTGGAGAAGATGTCTACATCATCCGCCTGCAGGACCTGCCGGTAGCCACCTACGACGGACGAGTCAAGGGCTACGCCGCCACCGCCAAGAGCGTACTGCGCGACGAAGCGGAGCAGGGCCTGCTGGCCATGCCGCGCGGCCCCCGCGGACTGGAAACAGTCCAACAGAACCGCGCCGTCGGCTATAAGAATTACCTGATGGATAAGCAGCAGGCGGTGGTACAGGAAGCCCGCGCCCTGGGCGTGAAGCGCGCACCGCGACTGCAGTTCACCGACGCCATCAACGGCTTCACCATGAAGATGAGCCAGGCGCAGGCGAAGGAGCTGGCGAAGCTGCCACAGGTGGCCTTTGTGCAGCGCTCCGACATGCTGCAGCTTCATACCGATCGCGGTCCGGAATTTATCGGCGCTGACAAGATCTGGAGCGGCGAGACCGCAGCCAGCAGCCTGGAGCAGAAAGGGGAGGGCATGATCGTCGGTATCCTGGATACCGGTGTCAACACCGATCACATTTCCTTCGCCGACATCGGTGACGATGGCTACGACCACAGCAACCCCTGGGGCGAAGGTGTCTACGTGGGTGACTGCGCCACCGGCGCGGCTACCTGTAACGACAAGCTGATCGGCGTCTGGAGCTGGCCGTTTATTACCGACACCTTCGAGGGTGTGCGCCCGCCCAGCGGCGAGGACTACAACGGCCACGGCAGCCACACTGCCAGTACCGCCGCGGGCAACGTGGTGCACAATGTGCCCTACCTGGGTGGCTACCCGGGCGACGGCGACGGCATTCCCAGCGGCTTCGAATTCGAGCAGGCCTCCGGTGTCGCGCCTCACGCCAATATCGTTTCCTACCAGGTCTGCTTCCCGGCCAATGGCGGTTGCCCGACCGAGGTGATGTTGAAAGCGGTAGACCAGGCTATCCAGGACGGCGTTGACGTCATCAACTTCTCCATCGGCGGCGGCGACCGCTTCCCGTGGGAAGACGCCACCGCGCTGGCTTTCCTGTCCGCGCGCGAAGCGGGTATTTCCGTGTCAGCTTCCGCCGGCAACGCCGGTAAGGGTTTCTACACCCTGTCCCACACCGCACCCTGGTACACCTCGGTTGCCGCGAGCACCACCGACCGCGTGATGGAAATCACCGGTAACACGATCGAGATGAGTGGCGGCGCCACTACTCCGCCGACCTTCTACACCAACGACAAGGCCGGCTTCTCTGAGGGTAGCGTGACCGGCACACCGGTCATCGCCGCAGACTACGGCGATGCACAGTGCCTGAACGAGTTCGCCCCGGACACCTTCACCAGCGACCAGATCGTAATCTGTGAGCGCGGTGAAAACGCCCGCGTGGCCAAGGGTTTCAATGTGCAGGCCGGCGGCGCCGGCGGCATCATCGTCTACAACCAAGCCTACTACAGCGGCATAACGAAGGCAGAGACGGAGGTGTTCAACGATATCTATCCACTGCCGGCTCTGCATATCAAGAACTCCCCGGGCAACCGGTTGCTGAACTGGGTCAACGACGGCGGCACCGATCACAGCATCACCATCAGCGGCGGCAGCATTAGCCGCACTCTTGATGAAAGCGCCGGCGACATGCTCGCGGAATTCTCCTCCCGCGGCCCGGCCCAGCACTTCACTGGCAGCCTGGCTCCGCATCTCAGCGCGCCCGGTGTGGGTATTCTCGCGGCCTACGCCGACGAGCACCCCTTCTCGGAATCCCTGTCCCAGGACTGGGGGATGCTGAACGGCACTTCCATGGCCAGCCCCCATGTGGCCGGCGCCATGACCCTGGTGCGCCAGGCGCATCCAGACTGGACCGCCGCTGAGGTGCAGTCCGCGCTGCTGATGACCGCGTCCCAGACAGTGCTCGAAGAAATCAACGAGTGGAACGACCCGCGCCCGGCGCACACCTACCGCGCCGGTGCCGGCCGTGTAGACGTGGCCGCCGCGGTGGATGCCGGCCTGGTGATGGACGAGACCGCGGCCAACTTCGAGTTCGCCAACCCGCGAAACGGCGGCGACGTACGGCAGCTGAACCTGCCGCAGCTGGCCGACAACAATTGCCGCAGAAACTGCTCCTGGGTTCGTACCGTGCGCGCCACCCGCGATGGCAGCTGGACCGTGAGCAATGGCGACTGGACCTACGATGTGTGGAATACCGGCGAGGGCGAGATGCCGGTGGCGGGTGCCAAGATCGAGGCCTTCCCGGCGAGCTTCGAGCTGAAGGCGGGCGAGACCCAGACCATCGTGTTCCGCGCCGACCTGACCGACATGCAGTTCGAGAACAACACCATGCTCGGCGGTGTGGACAATCTGGAGCAGATGGAACTGTGGAGCCAGGTGCGCTTCGAGTCCACCGACGCTTCTATCCCCGACGCACACTGGCCGGTGTCGATCAACTTCGACCGCAGCGGCCTGCCCACCATGGTGAACATTGAGGCGCACCGCGACAACGGCAGCTACCATCTCAAGGATCTGCCGCTGCCGGCGATGAACAGCATCGCCTACCGCGGCTTCACCCCGGTGAAGGCGATGGTTGAGGACGTGACCCTGCCCCAGGATGAAAACCACTTCCCGATTCGCATGGACGGCGACTACGAACCGGGCCACGCCCGCGTGACCCTGCATGACGTGCCGGCAAACACCGCGCGCTTTGTGGTCGAGGTCCTGGAGCGTGCGGCCGGGCCGGGCTGGCACGAGGAAAGTGAACGCTATCTGGACGGCTGGGCGACGATCTATATCGGCCGCGATGCGGACGGTGACGGCGAAGCGGACATCGATACCGAACTGCTGTGCGCCTCCACCACCAATATCCAGCTCAACTACTGCAGCATCACCAACCCGGATGCGGGCAGCTACTGGGTGATGGTCGAAAACGCGCGCATGTGGGCCCGTGACTACACGGAGTATGAAGGTGCCGAGCTGGTGGATACCTACAAGGTAGCCACTGCCATAGTGCCGGAAAGCTTCGGCGGCCTGCAGATCGAGGGACCGGCGAGCACCGACGGCAGCGAGGCCGTGAACCTGGACCTGAACTGGACCCTGAGTGGCCTGGAGGAAGGTGACGTCGCCTACACCGGCTTCGATATCGGTACCAGCAACGCACCGGGCAGCCTCGGCTTCGTGCCGGTCAAACTGACCCGCAGCGTCGACGATGTCAGCCTCGCCACCAGCCAGACCCAGGCCGTGGGCGGCGATATCATCGATGTCTCCGTGCATGTACTGGAAAACAACTCTGGTATCGACCGCGAGATCGATCTGATCGGCCAGCTGCCAGAGGGCCTGACCCTGGTGAAAGACTCGGTGAAGATCAACAACCCGCTGATGCGCGACAAGCTCACCGTGGATGGCAACATGATCCGCGTGAACGGCGTGCAGGAAAACTCCCAGGACTGGGCGCGGGATTACGTGATCACCACCAATGAAACCGACCAGATGTGTCGCACGCCCACTTACGGCGGCCCCAACGATGGTGGCTTTGTCGGCCTGTTCCAGAACTACAACATAGTGCCGGACATGGGCGGTAGTGCGACCGAGTGGGTGAACCCGGAGTTCCGCGTTCCGCTGAGCCGCTTCTGGGGTGAAAACGCCGGCATGAACCTGTACCACAACGAGGATTACCATGCCTCCCCGTGGCTGGTGGTGTCGCCCCAGGGCTTTGCCGCACTGGAGTACTCCTGGGATCCCTCAGCGCACCTCGCGCACCAGAAGTTCCCCTACTACTCCGACCCCTATACGCCCTTCATCGGCGTATTCTGGAGAGGTATCGTGAACAATCAAAGCTGGTTCGGCGCCGACGTTGACGCCCTCGGCACACCGCTGAACCAGACGTACGACAAGACCGAAGGTTCCGGTATTGCGATGGCCTGGGCCAAGGATCCGGCAAATAATATCGACGATATTATTATCGAGTGGGTCAACGCCCGTACCCAGAACCTGGATGTCGGTTGGTCCGGCGGCAGTGTGATGAGCGAGAAGGCGGACCGCTACAACTTCGACCTGATCGTGCACCGGGGTTACCGCTACGGCGAGGGTGAATTCGAGTTCACCATGGCCTACGGCGACCTGGACTTTGCCGGTGAATCCGGTGCCGGCTCTGTCGGCTTGCACGGTAACTATGGCCCGCTGGATATCTTCGGCTACCCCTACTACTTCAACCTGGAGAAGGGCAAGAGCTTCGCCTACAACGACCTGGATACCAAGCTGAAGAAGGATCTCGTGGTGTGCTACGACTACGTGGGCCCGGAATCCACCCAGTTTGATATGAGCTTCCAGGTGCGTGTGGCGGAAACCGCTGCCGGACAGGATCTGGAACTGGCCTTCGTGAGCGATATCGACGGTATGGCCCAGGAAGTGAAGACTCAGATCATTGTGGTGCCGGGCAACCTCACCATGGTCGCGATCGCCGACCAGACCACTGCGGAAAACACCCCCGCGGAAGTCGAGGTGGTCTACATCGATAAGGACCAGGCACCCAACCTGATCTCCGTCAGCGGCGAGCACATCTCCGCAACGGTATCCGGTCACGCTTCCGGTTCTATCATCACCATCACCCCGGAAACCAACTGGTATGGCGAGACGGAAGTGACGGTAACGGTTGCCGACGAGCAGGCACCTGCCGACAAGGTCAGCCAGTCGTTCATGATGACGGTGGAGTCCGATGGTGAGGAACCGGGCTGTACTGATATCAACGCCGACAATTACGACAAGAACGCAACGTCGGATGACGGCAGCTGTGTCTATCCGGAACCCGAGCCGCAGCCGGAACCTGAAGAGCCGAAGAAGAAAAAGTCCGGCGGTTCTACCGGAACCTGGATGCTCGGCCTGCTGATTCTGCTGGGTCTGGGTCGCCGCTTCCGGTTGACCGCGTATAAATGATAAAGGTGCAACTGGCCCAGTTTATCTGAGAATCCATCTGTAACGGCGAACCTGGCGTTCGCCCGCTTGAGCCCCGGCCGCAAGACCGGGGCTATTTTGTTTCAAAAACCCTCTAAAAAATCTTTCCCGGATTCTGTGAATCTATATCAGGCAGGATTTTTTTCTGCGCCCATTTTCATACAAATTATTCTTCCCGGAAACTTTTGTCGCCCCTTTACAGTAACAAGGGCATTGCGTGTGCGGCGGGACTCCTGTCGATGCAGGCACGCCAGTATTTTTCTGAAATTAAAAAATCAGAAGATTTCCGAAAATAGATAAAACAATATCCAAAAAATTAGGGTCATTTTGATGAAGTATAAAAACCCGATATTCAAGCGAAGTATGATCGCAACGCTGACGGCGCTCTATGTCGGTGGTGCGCTCTCGGCTTCGACTCCAGGGGTTAACTCCGGTTCAACATTCCACCAGCCAACATTTACCACCGAAGAGCTCGAAGCCCTGCAGGTACAGCGCGCAGCGGTGCTCGAGGGCGATATTTATATTGGTGGCAAGGGCAAGCCCAACCGCCACAAGGCCGTCACCCCGGGGGAGATTTTCCAGCCGCAACCGGGCGTTACCGGCAGGCAGCTGTACATCGTGCAGCTGGAAGATAAACCGGTTGCAACCTACGACGGCGGTGTTGATGGGTACGCTTCTACCAAGGCCACGAAAAATCGTTCGGTGATGGTGCGCGATCGGGTGCTGATGAACAGCGCTCCGGTAAAGGCATACAGCCAGCACCTGCTGGAGCGCCAGTCGACGCTGGTGCACAAGTCGCAGAGTGCCGGCGCCAATATCGCGGTCAAACGCAACTTCACCCTGGCCAACAATGCGATGGTAGTGGAGATGTCCCAGCGCGACGCCGAGATCATGGCGCGTCAGCCCGGGGTGAAACGCATCACTCCCAACCGGATTTTCCAGCTGAACACCGACCGCGGCCCGGAATTCATCGGCGCGGACAAACTCTGGGATGGCAGCGGCAGCCCGTCCGGCGTCAGCGCCAAGGGTGAAGGCATGGTCGTCGGTATTGTCGATACCGGCATCAACACCGATCACCCGGCGTTTGCCGGTGAGGGCTTCGACGCTGCGGGCAACCCGCTCGGCAACGGCGTCTACGCCGGTGACTGCGCCAGCGATGCCAGCCTGTGTAACGACAAACTGATCGGCGTTTTCTCCTATCCCGAGATCACCGATGTCTACAGTGCACCGGAGTTCCAGGAAAGACCCTGGGATACCAACATGATTCGCCCCGCCAACGGCGAGGACTACCACGGTCACGGCTCCCACACCGCCAGTACCGTCGCCGGCAACCGCATCGAAAATACCCCGCTGCAGGGTTTCGACGGCTCGGCCACCAGCGACGGCATCGACCAGGGCTTTAACTTCCCATCCACCTCCGGTGTGGCCCCGGAAGCGCGCATCATGGCATTCCAGGTGTGCTGGCCGGGCAACGGTGGCGACCCCTATGCGGGATGCCCCGAATCCGCGCTGCTGTCCGCATTTGAAGACGCCATCGCCAGCGGCGTGGTGGACGTGATCAACTTCTCCATCGGCGGAGCGGAAAACTTCCCCTGGAACGACCCGATGGAACTGGCCTTCCTGTCTGCGCGGGAAGCGGGTATCTCGGTGGCCGCGGCGGCGGGTAACTCCGGCCCCAGCTACTACAGTGCCGACAACGTGGCACCCTGGGTGACCACCGTGGGCGCCTCCACCCATGACCGGGTACTGAGCGCCGGCGACAAGACCCTGTCCGGATTCGAGGGCAGTGGTTACATGCCCTACACGGAAATTCCCGGCAAGAGCTTCAGCGGCAGTCTCACCGGTGAAGTGGTACTGGCGGAGAACTACGCAGACCCGGATACCGGTGATGCATATTCTGCGGGCACCTGTAATGTGCCTTTCCCGGCGGGCACCTTCACCGCGGACCAGATCGTCGTCTGTGAGCGCGGCGATATCGCCCGTGTGACAAAGGCCGAGAATGTCGCCGCCGGCGGCGCCGGTGGCTTTATCCTGCAGAACCTGTCCTCCAGCGAAAGCGTGGTTGCGGACAGCTATGTGATCCCGGGTATCCACGTGGAGTCGCGCTACCGCTATACACTCAGAAGCTGGGTAAACGGCAGCGCCGGTACTGCCCGTGCCACCATCAGCGATTTCACCAACACCTACGAGTTCGTCGAAGAGGAAGGTAACAACCTGGCGATCTTCAGCTCCATGGGGCCGAGCCGCACCAACGACACCCTGGTGCCGGACCTGACCGCGCCGGGTGTGCAAATCTATGCGGCCAACGCCGACGACCAGCCGTTTACCGCCTTCCCGGCGGCCTCCGACTGGACCTTCATGAGCGGCACCTCCATGGCCGCGCCGCACACTGCCGGCGCCATGACGCTGCTGAAGCAGCTGCACCCGGAGTGGACCCCGGCAGAAATCCAGTCGGCGCTGATGCTGACCGCGGGCCCTGTGTATCTGAAGTCCGGGTCTTACCGCTTCGAGCCCTACACCCACTTCCAGGTGGGCGCCGGTGCTATCAATGTGGAGCGCGCGGCCAACACCGGCCTGGTCATGGACGAGTCGATCGAAAATTACCTGGACGCCAATCCGCGCAATGGTGGCATCGCCAGTCAGGTAAACCTGGCTTCCATGGCGAATTCCGACTGTGAGGGCAGCTGCACCTGGCTGCGCACCGTCACCGCCACCAAAGACGGTGTGTGGAACGCCACCGGCGTCGGTAAGCAGGCGGGCGTGGAGATCGAGGTCACCCCGAGCAGCTTCAGCCTCAAGGCCGGAGAGACGCAGTCGCTCGTGGTGCGCGCCACGCTGCCGGCACCGCTGGAGCACAAGGTGGAGCCGGAGGATCCGTCCGATCCCTGGGATGTGGTGAAGAACAACTTCACCTACTTCGACGGTACGGTTGTACTGACCGAGGTCAACGGCAATTCTCCGGAGCTGCATATGCCGGTAGTCGCGGCCAATGTGCACGACGAGCTGCCGCTGTCGGTGGACATCGATGCGAGCCGCGACCAGGGTTCCGAAACCCTGATGGTCGACACCGGTGATTACAGCCAGCTGACGCCGCGCTACTACGGCCTGGTTAAGCCGGAAATCAGCAGCGCAACTCTGGATTATGTGTCCGCATTCCTCTCGCTGGAAAACATCGATAAAGGGTGGAGCATTCAGACCGTGGAGGTGCCGGAAAATACCGTGCGCTTTGTGGCTGAGTCCCTGTCCGCCGAGACCACCAGCACCGAAGAGAACATGAATCCGCGCTACTTTGTGGATCACCCGTTCATCATCGTGGGCCGGGACCTGAACGGCAATGGCGGTTTCATTCCCTCAGCGAGTGAAATGGAAGCGGATCCCTATGCGCTGTCCAGTGAATATCACCGCGAGGCCGTGTGCGTATCCACCAGCCAGTCTGAACACAACTTCTGTAACTTCCAGAATCCGGAAGCCGGTACCTACTGGGTCGCTACCGTCAACACTGGCAACCGCGAAGTGGTAGCCGAAACCGGGGTGGCGATACTGGGACCCAATTCCGACCAGGGCAACCTGTCGGTTTCCGGCCCCGCTTCCCACGACGGCAACGGCGAGTACCCGCTGACCATCAGCTGGAACCTGCCGGAATCCGCGCAGGGCGAAAAGTTCTACGGCGGTTTCGACCTGGGCAATATGCCCGGTGCCGAAGGCACGCTCGGCTTCACCTCGGTGAACGTTACTCGCGGCGAGGATGCCGTGCAGTGGAGCGTCAGCCAGGAGAAGGCGCGCGCGCTGGATGTCATCGACTTCAAGGTAAAAGTTCGGCCGAACCTGGAGAGCGACGACCGCAACTACGACCTGAAAATCGACCTGCCGGAAGGCATGCGCCTGCTGGGCGAAAGCATCCGCGCCAACACCGAGGAACTCCAGGACGCTATCCAGTGGGATGACCGCAGCCTGTCCCTCGCCGGCCAGCAGCTGTCCACGCGCAATATCAAGCGCGAGTACGTGATGACCAGCAACGTCGAAGATCAGATGTGTCACACACCGCTGATCGACGAGTACTCCACTGGTGGCTACATCGACCTCAAGGGCGATTTCGGCATGCAGCCAAATGCGGAGTGGCTTGCGGGTGATTACCGGGTCAACTACGACGTGCCGATCTGGTGGCTGTTCGCCAACGAAAACGCGGATTTCAAGGTCTATAACCAGCCCAACGCCGGCTATGTGCGCATGCATACCGTGGGCGCGCTGCAGTTCAACACCTTCTGGTGGCAGATGAGCTTCCACCGCGGCCCCGGCTTCCTGTACGAAGCCCTGGCACCGTTCTGGCGCGGTTCCTTCGAAATGAAGTACCGCCGTCATTACGAAGACCCGTGGGGCCTGACCATTGCCTCCCAGTACGCCTCCGAGCGCCCGGACCTCGGCGATCTGCTGTTCCTGGAATACGACAACGTCACCGATAAAAACACCGGCGACGAATACGACTTCCAGGCAATTCTGCGCAGCGGTATCGACGATCGCGAAGGCCGCTTCGAAATCATCTACGCCTACGACAACCTGGGTGCCAACCTGGCCGATGGTGTGGTGATGACCGAAGGCTTCGACAGTGCCATGTCCAACCGCGCCGGTCCCAAGAACGGCATGCTCTACACGGTGGCCGGTTTCGACAACCTGGACCAGAAACTGAGTGACGACCTGGTGCTGTGCTTCGACTATGTGGGCCCGGAGCAGAGCCTGGTGGAAGTCACCTTCCAGGCACTGGTGCAGCCCGCGGCTACCGGCTCGGAGCTGGAACTGACCTTCACCCACGATCTGCAGGGTGAGCCGCAGAAAACCGAGGTGCACAACATCGCGGTGAACGGCAATATCCAGCTGGCGGAAATCGAAGATATGAGCGTGGCGGAGAACGGTCGTATCGACGGCATCGCAGTGACCTATGTGGACGCCAACGAGGTACCCAACACGGTGGTCGTGAGCGGTGAGCATGTTTCTGCCGAGGTTAACGGTGACAGCTTCAACCTGATCCCGGAAGCCAACTTCCACGGCGAAACGCTGGTCACGGTAACCGTGCAGGACAATGAGTACTCCAGCGACGCGGCTTCCACCAGCTTTATGCTGACGGTGGTGTCCGATGGCGAAGAGCCCGGTTGTACGGATTCCAATGCGGACAATTACGACGAAAATGCCACCACGGACGACGGCAGCTGTACTTATCCACAGCCCGAACCGCAGCCGGAACCTGAAGAACCCAAGAAGAAAAAATCCGGTGGTTCCAGCGGAACCGTGATGCTTGGTTTGTTGATGGTATTGGGCCTGGTCCGCCGCTTCCGAGTGATGCGCAAGCAACACTGAACAGCACGCCCTTTGGGCATTGACTGAAGACGCAGCCAGGTATGCGTCTGATCCAGCCCCGGCCGCAAGGCCGGGGCTTTTTTATGTGTGCTGTCTGGCGGCCATCCGCCCCGGGAAACTTCACCGGGACAGCTTCCGATCCCGCCACCGCTGCAGTAGATACACGGCCACCGTGGCGTACACCGCCACCAGCAGGAACAGCGTCATGCGCACCAGAAATGCCCGGTACACATCGTTGCCGAGGGCGCTGTCCTGCACTGCGGCCCCCAGCAGTATCAGCATGTTCATCAGGGTGTTGCTCCAGAAACCGGGGGAGAGGGGGTTGCGGATCACCTGATAACAGCCCGCGGCAACCAGCAGGCTCACCAGCAGTACCCATGCACTGAAAAACCACAGCTCCACCGCGAGCCCCAGGCAACACCACACCAGTACCGCACACAGGCCGCCGAGAAACGTGGAGCCCACCAGTTCCAAAGCGGCATCCCGCAGTTGCAGCTCACTGGCCTCGCGCCCGAGGAGAATGCTCTTTACCAGAAACGGCAGGTTGGTGGCGGGATTGGTGAGGGTGAAGGCAAATGCCGGCAGCACGATCAGGGTGGCGCGCAGGGACAGCCAGTTGTCTTCCGCCGGTGGCGGAACTGGCGGCGCTGGGCGTTGCGGTGCGGGATCTTCGGGAAATAGCGGGTACACCAGCCACAGGCAGATAATCGCTACTGCCATGCCGAGCACCAGCGCTTCCCGCAGGGCCGACGCGAGCGCCGAACTGGCCACGTCCGCGGCGGGAATCACCGCAAACCCCAGCGCCAGCAGGGTTCCCGGCAGTGCCTTGCCACCGCTGATCGCCAGGCGGTAGCTGAAGAATACTCCCACGGCAATGATCAGTAGCGCGCTAAACGGGGCCTGTTGTAGCAGTGGGCCGATCAAAATGCCCACGCCCAGGGCCGCGGCCAGAAACAGCACCAGCCCGAGGGCGGCGCGGGCGCCGGGCGGTGGTGCCGGCACCGCTGCCACCAGTACCGCGAATACCGGCGCTACAAAGGGAATGCCGATGTCGAGGCCATAGCAGAGCGCCAGCGACAATGCGGTGGTAAAGGCGAGGCGAAAGCAGCGCCGTGCGGCCAGGGGCATAGGCGCTTTGTCTCGGGGGTGCACTCGTATCACGTGGCGTCCAGTCCTTTTGCTCATCCTTTTTCTGAGCGGCGGCCCCAGCGGATTTGATATCCGTGCGACTACTCTTTAGCTAAGACCATATTCGTGTAATCACGTTGTACGGTATGCCCCTGGTCGGCACACGGCTACCTGTGTCGTTAATTGGGTGCTGCTGACGTGAGATTGGAAGTGAGACCCAGCATGGCCAAATCGCCAATGTCTTTTCTGCGCGCGGAACTAGCGGAAACTCCCACCAACGCGCAGCGACTGTTCCTGCTCTATTACAACGG
>NZ_CAJXKH010000073.1 GCF_913055755.1 uncultured Microbulbifer sp. | reverse complement strand
AACCCAGTCGGTACACTCGAGCATTTTCGAACAGAAATATTAGCCGCTCTGGATTTTGCTATTACCGGCATTTAACGCCGCGTTCAGGGGCGGCTGACTTTGTGCGCTTGATTGCGCGAAAATGGGAGCGCAGCGACCGCGCAATAAAGTGCGCAAAGTTAGCCGTCCCCTGCAACGCCTGGTTATGGCTGGCCGCACTGCGGACCCGCCTACCGGCACGCTGCCAGCCACGGCTTGGCTGGCCACTGCCCATTTAAAACGAGGAAAGAATACCGTACTTTCCCCAACCTGTTTTTATCATATTGGCACTCCACGATACTGCAGCGGAATTGCCCCATTCTACCGAACCCAAGCGAACACACTAGGAACGAAACTACTTGAATGCGCCCGAGCAAAAAGCCAAATGCTGGATGCCAAAACTGTGCGCGAAACTTGCAGCCGCACAAATATTAATTTTTACCGACCGGCACCATAACGCCGCCAGCAGGGGCAGCTTACCTTGTGCGCGTTTTGCGCGATTATGGGAGCGCAGCGACCCGCGCAAAAGGTGCACAAGGTAAGCTGTCCCGCGGAGGCGCGCAGCGCCGGAGCGTACTGCCTGGCCTGGTTATGTGTTGACACTACGCGCACCAACTATTGCGAACCAAAAGAGCGCTACACCCGCTAACACAACACCCAACGCAGTTTGATTAGGCTCTAAACTACGGACATAAATTAACGGTGTAATTGCCATTATCATTGACACAAGCATATACAAAACATGGCTACTTCTTCTGAAAGATACCAATCTTCGACGCCAAGCATTCAAAAGCAAGGTGCCCACTGGGATGTAGACGATCATTCCTGCTTCAAATATTCCCATTATTCTCTATGACACATAACGCCCAGCGCAGGCGCAGCCAGCGCGGAGCACCTTTTGTGTTAATGTTTGAGCGACAGCGAGTAACACAAAAGGTGCGTAGCGTTGGCTGTCGCTCTGCCGCTGATTGTTATGTGCTGCTGGCACTGAGTTCCTTTGCTTTGGCGACCACCCAGGGACTGACATTTTTACTTTGTGCAGCTAATTTCAAGGCAAGCATCTCACACCCCTCTCTAAAAATTCTCCGGGATTGAGACACTCTGGTTTTTGCACCACTCTCTTCCCAGCCCTCAATTTTCATAAAAGCATCAATCAAATCGAGATCAACTTTGCGCAAATCCGAAAATGCTTCGAAATATTTTACAAAGCAGGTAACTCCTATAGATTGCAAACTCCGTTTAATTTGCTCTTCATTCATTGCACGTTTTCTCTCTACTCACATAACGCCGCGCTCAGCCGCGGACAATTTTGGGCGCTTTATGCGCGATAATGGGAGCGCAGCGACCGCGCATAAAGTGCGCAAAGTTGGCCGTCGGCTGCAGCGCCTTGTTAAATTTTGGACTATCTGGATATCCAAAACTCTATGAGAGCCTTAGTCTTTTTCTCTGGACCTAATGAGCCTGGCTTGTATATCCATTTATTTACCGCATCTAACGCGGCTTGATTAAAGCCATCTCTTGGGCTCGCATCAATAACTCTTGATGAGACAACTTTGCCTTCATCAGAAACCTCAATTTCAATCAAAACCCATCCTTCAACACCCCGATTAAGAAGATCTTTTGGATAGTATGGGTTTACTTTAATCAAGGGTTTGTGAGTAATCTGCTGATGTGGAGGATCAATAGGTGCCGGAACAATCGGATTCGATTTGCACCCGGCTAAACTCAACGCCAGTATGACAATAACTACGTATTTCATCGAAACTCCTAAAAATTTAACGCCCAGCGCAGGCGCAGCCAGCGCGGAGCGCATTTTGTGTTAATGTTTGAGCGCCAGCGAGTAACACAAAAGGTGCGTAGCGTTGGCTGTCGCTCTGCCGCTGTTTGTTATGCATTGCTACGTTAGTACTCGAAGTCCACATTAAATGAACCGGAACTATCCAACCGAAAGTGGCACAATTTATAGAGTCCTCTTCCCTCTCTACTTACGACCTTAGCAAGATTGAAAAAATAGTCGGGAATCATTTTTGTTTTAACGCGGCTTTCCTCGCTGCCATCTGGGCGAAAATATACAATTTCAAGATTTATAGAATTTTCATAGCGAACAGCCTCAATTTCAATGGAAGTCCATTCTTCCCGAATTACTTCAGTAAGTTCGCTAGCGATAGCTTGATAATACTGTAGAGGGTCTTGAAACATACCTAGTTCTTAATTGATGCATAACAGTTTTATTCACAGGCGTGTGCATATATACACATGTCTAGATATGCACACACAAATCCAGATCTGGACACATATTCCTATATAGCCACATCCAAGCCCCCAAGTCATCCGCCTGGCATCAAGTTCTCATTACACCCGATTACAGCCTCGCCACTTATGCCAGTTCGTTCAACGCACAATCAGGCTCGATTGTGCTCGTTCGCCGGTGCCCGCTGTGTCCCACTGTGAATAGGGGATATTGTGGGTGCTCAGGATGAATGCCCTATTCACACACCATCTAATACGCACTGGCGTCAATTCGCTCCCGCAGGACTTCTGCCGCCAGGGCAAAGGAATGCAACCGCGCGGGGTGATCGTAAATAGCCCCGGTGACGATCAGCTCCTCCACCCGGGTGCGCTCGAGGAAGCGGTCGATCCACGGTGCGATGGTTTCCTTTGTACCCACCGCGCTCTCCGCCAGTGCCTGTGCCACCTGCCTGCGCTCGGCGGGTGGCGCAATGGATTCCGGGTCGTCTACCGGCGGTTGGATTTTGCCCGGGGTACCCCGGCGCAGGGCGACAAACTGCTGCTCGATGGAGGTCATCAGTTTGCGCGCTTCAGCATCGGTGTCTGCGGCAAATACATTGATTGCCGCTGCCGCATAGGGCGCATCGAGGGTTTGCGATGGGCGGAACTGGGTGCGGTAAAGGTGCAGCGCCTGATCCAGCATTGCCGGTGCAAAGTGGGAGGCGAAGGCGAATGGCAGGCCCATGGCCGCGGCCAGCTGGGCACTGTAGAGGCTGGAGCCCAGGAGCCAGATCGGTACCTGCAACCCCGCCCCCGGCACTGCGCGTACCCGCTGACCGGGCTTTTCCGGAGCGAAGTAGTGCAGTAATTCGCGCACGTCCTCCGGAAACTGATCCGCCGCGTGCAGCGGGTCTCTTCGCAGCGCGGTCATGGTTGCGCCGTCGGTACCCGGCGCGCGCCCCAGCCCCAGGTCCACCCGCTGGGGATACAGCGCCGCGAGGGTGCCGAACTGCTCCGCAATCACCAGTGGCGCGTGATTGGGCAGCATGACACCACCGGCGGCGACACGAATCTTGCGCGTACCGCCGGCGATATACCCCAGTGCCACCGCGGTGGCGGCGCTGGCCACCCCGGTCATATTGTGGTGTTCCGCCATCCAGTAGCGCTTGTAGCCGAGGTTTTCCGCATGCTGCGCCAGGTCCAGGGAATTCTTCAGCGCCTGGCGGGCGTCACTGCCCTCGGTGATGGGTGAGAGGTCCAGTAGTGAAAATGCGTGCACATCAACTCCTTAACACTTGCCGTTGGCCGCCCACAGCCGGCGCAACCGATATGACCAATCGTAGCGAATCTGTTCGCAGACCAATACACCCGAACCATTCCTGCGGCACACGCCGTAGAAGCGGCAGGCGACCAGTTCCTGTACCTCGCCAGATCTGTTAGCATCGCGCCCGCAAAACCTAAGGGGTGGCTTACGCCTGAGATGCTGTCGGGTCCGCGAGGATCCAGTGCGCAAACCCTTGAACCTGATCCGGTTAATACCGGCGTAGGAATAGGTACATACCCAAACATCCTCCTCGCGTCGCACACCGGGTCTCTTTCATCTTGTTCAACCTGAGAGAGAGCCATGAATCCACGAATCAGAATAAAACCACTTGCTTACGGAGTAGGCCTTGTCACGGCCGTAGCCAGCACCCTCTCGGTTGCCGACGCTGCCGAGTTTGAAGAAGTGGTCGTCACCAGCCAGCTGCGGGAAACCACCCAGCTGGATACCCCCACCAGCGTCAGTGTGCTGGGGGAGGATGCCATCGACGCCCGCGGCGCCACCAATCTGGAACAGCTGCTGAACCTGGCGCCCAACGTGAACTATGCCGCCGGTGCCTCCCGCGGTCGCTTTGTGCAGATCCGCGGAATCGGCGAGCGCAGCCAGTTTATCGACCCGGTGAACCCGTCCGTGGGCCTGATAGTGGATGGCATCGACTTCACCGGCCTCGGCCTTGCCGCCAGTACCCTGGATATGGATCAGGTGGAAATCCTGCGCGGCCCCCAGGGCACGGTGTACGGCGCCAATGCCCTCGCCGGCCTGATCACCATGACGTCCAACGCACCGACCTCCGAGCCCATGGGCAGGGTATCTGCCGAGGTCGCCGAATACGGTTCCCACACCCTGAGCGCGGTCACCAGCGGTCCCCTTGCCGACAGCCTGACCTACCGTGTGGCGGTACAGAACCAGCAGTCCGACGGCTATGTGCAAAACCGCTACCTGGACCGGGATGACACCAACAATATCGACGAGTCCGTGGTGCGCGGCAAGCTGCGCTACCAGGCGCGGGAGGACCTGCAACTGGACCTGACCCTGCTGTACCTGGATGCGGACAACGGCTACGACGCCTTCACCCTGGACAACTCCCGCAACACCCTGTCCGACCAGCCGGGCCGGGATGCCCAGGAAACCTACGCCGGCGCCCTCAGCGCGCTGTGGAGCGGCAGCGACCTATTCAGCGTCAAATCGGTACTGAGTGCCGCCAATTCCGATATCGCATACGGCTACGACGAAGACTGGACCCATGTGGGCTTCCATCCCTGGGAGTACAGCTCCACCGACAACTACCTGCGGGACAAGGACAACCTGAGTGCGGATGTCCGCTTTATCTCCACCGAGCAATCCCGCCTGTTTGACGGTCGCGCCGGCTGGGTGGCCGGGGTTTACCTGCGCACGGAAGACGAAGCACTGGCGCGCAACGGCAGTTTCCGCAGCCAGTTCGATACCGATAATGCCGCCGTATACGGCCAGCTGAGTACCGCGCTTGGGGCCCGCTTGGAGTTGATCACCGGCCTGCGCCTGGAGCAGCGCCGCGCCGATTACGCGGACTCCCTCGCCGTCGCCAGCGACACCCGGGAAGACCTGTGGGGCGGCAATATCACCCTGCAGTACACCGCCGCCGACAGCACCCTGCTGTACGCCACCCTGTCCCGCGGCTACAAGGCCGGCGGGGTCAATGGCCGCATCATCTCCGCCTCCGCCAGCAACCCGCTGATCGATCGCAATGCCTTCCAGTTCGACACCGAGCACATGCTCAATTACGAACTGGGGATAAAGGGAAGCTGGCTGGACAATCGCCTGCAGGCACAGCTCGCGGCCTTCTATCAGGACCGCAGTGATGTGCAGGCCAAGCAGTCGATCTTCGACCCCAGCGACTTCTCCTTCGACGACTACCTGACCAATGCCGCCGGTGGCCGCACTGTGGGTGTGGAAGCGGAAGTGAATTACCAGGCCAGCGACGCCCTGCGCCTGTTTGCCGCGGCCGGCTGGCTGAACGCGGAGTTCGAGGACTTCACCAGCAGCTCCCATGTGGATGCCCGTGACGACAATACCGGCGAGGTATTTGCCCCGGTAGATATGAATGGCAGGGAACTGGCCCACGCCCCCGGCTACCAGTTCTTTAGCGGCCTCGAATACGCATTCTCGGACAATCTGGCAGTGCGTCTGGAAATGGAAGGCAAAGACGCCTTTTACTTTTCCAACAGCCACAATGAAAAATCCACCGCCTACGAGCTGGTCAACGCGCGCCTGACCTATCGCCGCGATGACTGGGCGCTGTCGCTGTGGGGCCGCAACCTCACCGACGAGGTTTACTATACTCGCGGCTTCTACTTCAGTAACCAGTTCGGCAACAACCCCGCCAATGGTTACGCGCCGGAAGCCTACTACCAGCTGGGAGAGCCGCGCATTGCGGGCATCTCCGGCAGCTACACCTTTTAAAAGCCTGGGGAGTCAATACCAGTGAAATTATCCGTAGAAATCAGCCTGTACCCGTTACACGACGAGTACATTCCGGCGATCAAGGACTTTATTGACCGCCTGCACCACAATCCGGATCTGCGGGTAATTTCCAACACCATGAGCACGCAGGTATTCGGCGATTACGACCCCGTGATGGACACACTGAAAGCCGAAATGCGCGCGTCCTACGAGCAGTTCGGCCGGCTCATTTTTGTGTGCAAATTTATCGACGGCGACCTGAGTCCGGAAGCCTTCCATGTTTAGCGCTGAAATACGCGAGGCCATCGCCAGCTCGGTGGCCGCCATGTCCCTGTGGGAAGTGGCGGCGGTAGTTCTGGCGCTGGCTTACCTGCTGCTGGCGATGCGGGAAAATATCCTGTGCTGGTACGCCGCCTTTGCCAGTACCGCGATCTACCTGGTGCTGTTCTGGGACGTGAGCCTGCTGATGGAGTCGGCACTGCAGATTTTCTACCTGCTGATTGCAGTCTATGGCTGGTGGCAATGGCGCAATCAGTCCACACAAAATGACTCTGCGCAGATTCACCGCTGGCCCGTACAAATACACCTGGCCGCATTTGCCGCGGTGGGCGCCCTGACCCTGGTTTTCGGGTTTGTACTGGACAATTACACCAACGCCGCGCTGCCCTACCTGGATTCCTTCACCACCTGGGGGGCGGTGGTGACCACCTATATGGTCACCCGCAAGGTACTGGAAAACTGGCTGTACTGGATCGCAATCGACGGCGCCGCGATCTATCTGTATATCGATCGCGAGCTGTACCTCACCGCACTGCTGTTCGTGCTGTATGTGATCCTGGTGGTTATCGGCTTTTTCCAGTGGTTCCGCCTGTATCAACAGCAGAACCCTGCCGGCGGACAGGCCCCCGCCACCGCATGACCTCGTCCGAATATCCGGAAGATATAGTGCCTGCAGACTGGGCGCACTGGAGCAACCGTGCGCCAGTTGTGATCAGGCCGCTCACCAGCGGCTTAACCAACCGCAGTTACCTGATATCCGCGGACGATACGCCTCTGGTACTGCGCAAAAACTCCCCCATCAGCGCAGCGCTGGACCTGGACCGCGCCGCGGAAGCCCGGGCCCTGCAGCTGGCCGACAGCGCGGGGCTCGCCGCCCCGCTGGTGCATTGCGATCCGCAGCACCGCTACTTGGTTACCCGCTATATCCACGGCACAGCGCCGGAACTCGATGCCGCCGGCGCCCTAACCGCACTGGCGGAACTGCTGCGCAGGATCCACCAGCTCCCGACCATCGCCGCGGAGCTCGATATCGCAAACAAGGTTGCCAGCTACTGGCGCGCAATCGGCGACGGCGAGGATTTCTTCCAGCCGTTACACGACCTGCACAAACAAGTGCAACCCCACATTGCCGCTGCGCAATGCCTGTCCCGCGGCAAAGTGCTGTGCCACAACGACCTGCTACAGAGCAACCTGATAGCCGCCGACGATGGCAAACTGTATGCGATCGACTGGGAATACGCGGCGAGCGGCGATCCGTTTTACGACCTGGCGGTGATTAGCGAGGGAAATGCATTCGGTGAGGAAAAAAGTCAGGCCCTGCTGTCGGCGTACCTGCAACGCGGTGTCAGTGAATCCGATCAGCGGCGGCTTTTCCACTGGCGGGTGATTTACCGCTATCTCGCCCTGCTCTGGTATGCGGTACAGGAAACCAACCGCAACAGCAGTACAGCACCGGGTCGCCATGAGGAAATCGTCAAAGAAATCGCCGGGCTGCGCAAATTCTGCTGATATCCGCTAGCGGCTAACAGCCTACCGGCCAACCGATACGCGTTTGGCAGTCAGGCGTCTGCGCGGCAGGCCTCGGCAAATATGTGGCTGTAATCCTCCGCGGAAAAAGCTATCGGATTGCTGCCCGCGGCGGGGTCCGCCGCCGCCATCTTCCCGACCTGTTCTGCCCTGTCCGCACCGATACCGATTTCCTCCAGGGTGTGGGGAATTTTCAGGTCACTGCGCAGCCGCAAAACCCAGTCCAGCACACCATTGCATCCGCGCTGCGGCAGGTCGAGATAACGGGACAGGCGGTCCATGGGTTCGCCGATGGCCTCCGCATTGGCTTTCAGCACGTAGGGCATCAGGATCGCATTCAACAGCCCGTGGTGCGCGTCGTACAGGGCCCCCAGCGGGTGGGCCAGTGCGTGCATCGCACCGAGGCCGCGCTGGAATGCGGTAGCCCCCATGCTGGAGGCCACCAGCATCTGCATGCGCGCCGCCAGGTCGCCGCCGTCCGCCACCGCGCGCGGCAGATAGACACTGATCAGGCGCATGGCTTCGAGCGCGATGCCTTCCGCCATGGGATGGAAATTCGGCGCGCACCAGGCCTCCAGATTGTGGGAGAGCGCATCCATCCCGGTGGCAGCGGTGATATTCGCCGGCAGGCCGATGGTAAGCTCCGGATCCAGAATCACCTGCGCCGGCAGCATTTTCGGGTGAAAGATAATACGTTTGATCTTTGCGTATTCATCGGTAATCACCGACGAGCGCCCCACTTCCGAGCCGGTGCCGGCGGTGGTGGGCACCGCGATCACCGGCGCCATGGCATCCTCGTTTACCCGCAGGTAATTGTCGCCCTCGTCTTCAAAATCCCACAGCGGGCGGGTCTGCCCGGCCATCAGCGCAATGGCCTTGGCCGCATCCAGTGCCGAGCCTCCACCCACCGCGAGCACTCCGTCGTGTTCGCCGCTGCGAAATACCGTCAGGCCTTCGGTCACGTTTTCGCCGCTGGGGTTGCCCTTGATATTGGCAAACATCTGTACCCGCAGGCCGTTTTCCTCGCAGTGATTGAGGATATTGCTGATCATCGGCAAAGATGCCAGCCCGGGATCGGTCACCAGCAGCGGCGCGCGGATGCCGTATTCGAAACACAGCGACGGCAGCTCCCGCACCCTGCCCGCACCGGCGCGTATGGCGGTGGGGTAATTCCAGTTGGCGGACAGGCGGATATCGCTCATGGCAGTTTTGATCCCTGTTAAATACGGGTTTTCAGATGGAAGGATTTCGGGCGCGTGAGATGCTCGAAACCCACCCGCGACAGAGTGCAGCCGCGGCCGGAATTCTTCACCCCGGTCCACGCCAGCGCCGGGTCGAGATAATCGCAGCGGTTCATAAACACGGTGCCGGTCTGCAACTGGTCCCCCAGTGCAAGCGCCGCGTCCTCGTCCGCGGAATAGATCGCGGCGGTAAGCCCGTATTCGCTGTCGTTCATCAGCGCCAGCGCCTGCTCGTCACCGGCCACCGACATGACACCGACAACCGGGCCGAAAGATTCCTCGTTCATCACGCGCATGTTGTGGTTCACGTTGGTCAGCAACTGCGGCGCCATATAGGCGCTGCCGCGCTCGTCCCACTCGAAGGCGCCGCCATCGATATGTGCACGCGCCCCCTGCGCCAGCGCCTCGTCGATCTGATCGCGCACAAAATCTGCAGCAGACGCGCGCACCAGCGGGCCGAGGGTAGTCGCCGGATCATTGGAAGGAGCGAGCTTGTACTGGCGAATCAGCGCCGCCGCACCGGCGACAAATTCGTCGAACCTGGACTCGTGCACATACACCCGTTCGATCCCGCAACAGGACTGGCCGGAATTGAAAAAGGCACCGTCGACGATGGACGCTACCGCGTGATCGAGATCCGCATCCGCACGCACATAGGCCGGGTCTTTGCCGCCGAGTTCCAGCCCCAGGGAGAGAAAACGTCCCGCCGCGGCCGCCTCCATCGCAGCGCCGCCGGCAACCGAGCCCGTAAATGCCAGGTGCTGCACCTCGCTGTTAATAACCAGCTGCTCCGCGTCCCGGTGCGCAAGATGCAAATACTGGAACACGCCCTCCGGCAAGCCCGCATCGGTAAATGCCTCCACCATGCGCTCGGCACACAGCGGTGTCTGCGCGGAGTGTTTCAGCAACACACTGTTGCCCGCCAGCAACGCCGGTACCACCGCATTTACCGCGGTGAGGTAGGGATAATTCCAGGGAGCGATAACCAGCACCACCCCCAGCGGGGCCCGGCGGATAAAGCGGGTAAAGCCGGGCTTGTCCGGCAGGCGGATATCCACCAGTGCCGATTCCGCAATCTCCGCCATCCCCAGGGCACGCTCGGCAAACCCGTCCACCTCGCCGCCTGCAAAAGCAATGGGCCTGCCCATCTGCCAGCAGATTTCCTCCGCCAGTTGCGGCTTTTTGCGGCCCAGAATTTCCACCGCACCGCGCACCAGCGCCACCTTTTCCGCGAGCGGTACCCGCGCCCAGCTCAACTGCGCGCGCTGCGCCCTGCCGAGCGCATTCTGGATTTCATATTCGGAGGCGAGTCCGCGCTCCACATACACCGAATTATCAATGGGGGAAATGCACTGCAGTTTTTCCATGATGCCCTGCACGGTCTCCGCTCTAAATAATTTCGAAATAGCGCTGCAGTTCCCAGTCGCTGATATGCCGACGGAATTCCCGCTCCTCCCATTCGCGGCTGGCGGCGTAGTGCTCGACGAAGGCATCGCCGAACAGGTCGCGGGCCGCGCGGGAATTCTTCAGGCGCTGCGCCGCGTCCCACAGGGTGCGCGGCAACGCCAGCTCCGGCGGGTGTTCTGCGGCATAGGCATTGCCATCCACCGGCGCCCCGGGCTGCCACTGGTTCTCGATGCCATACAATCCCGACCCCAGCGCCACAGCGAGCGCGAGGTAGGGATTGGCATCCGCGGCGCCGAGGCGGTATTCCTGGCGCTGGGACTTGTCGCTGCCGGGGATCACCCGCAGTGCCGCGGTGCGGTTTTCCACTCCCCAGGTGGCATCGGTGGGTGCCCAGAAACCGGGGATCAACCGCCGGTAACTGTTCACCGTAGGTGCCATCATGCTGAGCATCTCCGGCATCAACCGCTGCTGCCCGGCGAGAAACTGGCGTTGGGTCTGGCTCATCGAGTGGGGTTCGCCATCGGCAAAGAACGCCGAGTGTTTGCCGTCCCGGTGCCGCAGGGACAGATGAATATGGCCGCTCTGCCCCGGATAGTCGTTGGACCACTTGGCCATAAAGGTCGCCATCAGCCCGCGCCGCTGGACCAGTACCTTGATAAAGGTCTTGAACAGCGCCGCCTTGTCCGCCGCCGCCTCCGCGTTGTCCACGGTGATCGCCGCCTCCAGCACACCGGGACCGGTTTCCGTATGCAGGCCCTCGATGGGGAAATCCATTTTCTGTGCCAACTCGAGAATCTCGTGGTAGAGATCCGCGTGCACCGAGTTGCGGATCATCGAGTAGCCGAACCAGCCCGGGGTAAAAGGCTTCAGGTCCCGATAGCCTTTTTGCCGCGCACTGTCCGGCGTCTCGTCGAACAGAAAGAACTCGTATTCCAACGCTGCAAAGGGCGCGAAGCCGGCGCGCTCACAGCGCTCGATCACCCGCCGCAGCACCGCACGGGGGCACACCGCCTCCGCCGCCTCGGCAAATTCCGCCAGGAACAGCAACATACCATCCTCAAACGGCACCTCGCGACAGGTGTGCGGCAGGATCCGCACCGGCGCATCCGGATAGCCCGTATGCCAGCCGGTATAACGGGCGTTGTCGTAGAGCTGGTCCTGCACATCCCACCCCAGCACCACGTCACAAAAGGCAAAGCCGTGATCCAGGGCGGAAAAGAACTTCTCGCGGCTCATATACTTGCCGCGCATCACGCCATCGTTGTCAAACAGCCCCACCTTCACATGACTGAGCCCACGGGCGTCGACAATGCGCTTCGCATCCTCCACCGTCCTCACCTGCCGTGCACTCGGCGGCTGGGCCGGGGTTGTGCCTGTTGCAGTATTTGAAAGAGGGGGTGCCGAGGACGGCAGCTCGGTGGATTCGTCCATGCCTGGGTTCCTTTATTCTGCGGTCCGGTCGCCTGAAACCCCACAGGCTATGTTGGGACCATTCCGTGTAACTGAGCATAGTCAATCTGGAGAACGCCGTTATTTGGTCGCAAAAAGTTCGACTGGTAATTAAGAGCAAAACCTTTTCGCGAAGGTGTCGATACCGGGTGGAATCTTGTGAGACCTTCACCGCCATGGATGGCGGTGCAGAGCCCCCAGGGATGGGTTTACGGCGTGTCTCACAAGATTCCACCCGGTAGCGACACCGCCACGATCCTTCGTATCAAAGCGCCCCTGCTCACAAAACAACCAAACTCGCCGCTATGTTAGTGCTCGCTCAGGGTATATAATTCGCGCTCCAAAATTTTGATCACAGAGTAATCAGGACCAGCAATGAGCTTCGAAAAGGTTTCTGCAGGTAAAGACCTGCCCAACGATATCAACGTAATCATCGAGATCCCGGCCAATCACGATCCGATCAAATACGAAGTCGACAAGGACGCAGACGCGGTATTCGTAGACCGTTTCGTAGCCACCCCGATGTTCTACCCGGCCAACTACGGCTACGTACCCCACACCCTGTCCGAAGACGGCGACCCCCTGGACGTACTGGTTGTAGCGCCCTACCCGGTAATGGTTGGCTCCGTCATCCGCTCCCGCGTGATCGGCGTACTGAACATGACCGACGAATCCGGTGTAGACGCCAAACTGCTGGCAGTACCGCACACCAAGCTGACCAAGCTGTACGACCACGTCAACGAAATCGGCGACCTGCCGGAGCTGCTGATCAAGCAGATCGAACACTACTTCGAAAACTACAAAGCCCTGGAAGCGGGCAAGTGGGTGAAAGTGGACGGCTGGGCCGACGCCGAAGCCGCCCGCAAAGAAGTCATGGCTTCCCGCGAGCGTTACCTGAAAGAAGAAGGCTGATCCCCCCGACAGGGCGATCTCCCGACCTTTCCGAAGCCGGCCCTGTGCCGGCTTTTTTGTGCCCGGTAACAGCCCCTCGCCCGCTAGCAACCTTTCCAGCTGGGCGATCGCAGGTCAGGCGGTTATAGTCCGGGCTCGGACACAACAAGGTTGGGAAAATGGCAAATACCGTAACCGGACCCGACGGCAAGCCCCGCTGTGGCTGGTGCGCCGCGGCACCGGAATTCTTCGACTATCACGACCGGGAATGGGGATTCCCTGTCGATGACGACCGGCGCCTGTTTGAAAAGCTGTGCCTGGAGAGTTTCCAGTCGGGCCTGAGCTGGCGCACCATCCTCGCCAAGCGGGAAAACTTCCGCAAAGCCTTCAACAATTTTGACTTCAACAAGGTCGCGCGCTTTACCGAACAGGACGTACAACGCCTGCTCGGCGACGAGGGCATCGTTCGCCATCGCGGGAAAATCGAAGCGGTGATCAACAATGCGCAGCGCGCGAAAGAGCTGATACAAGCGGAGGGGTCCATCGCCGCCTACGTCTGGCGCTTTGAACCGGACCCCGCAGAGCAGGGGGCGCCCCAGAGTGCATCCACATCTGAAGTGTCCAGCGCGTTGTCCAAAGACCTGAAAAAGCGCGGCTGGAAATTCGTCGGCCCGACCACGGTGTATGCGTTCATGCAGGCCATGGGACTGATCAACGACCACCTGGAAGACTGCAAGTCGCGGCGCGAAGTGGAAAGCGCGCGCAAGGCATTCAGACGCCCCACCTGACCGGAGTCGGTTGTGCGCCCGGGGATCGCAGTTCTCAGTCGGGTATTTTGAAGGTGGCGGCGGTGGATTGCAGGTTCCAGTCGGGCACCGTTACCGGCGCGGGAGCAGTCTCCCGGCGCTCGCCGTCCTCCACCAGATTGCCTTCCGCGGGCTTCAGGCTGAGATGGCCGACCGCCACCTGTACCGGCTCCACCTTCGCCTTCTCGTGCTCCTTCAGCAGATCCCCTTCCATCGGCGCAAGGCTCAGTGACGAATTACTCGCCGCGGCGGGTGCCGCCGGCGCGGGAGACGTTGCCGATACAGCCGGCTCCGACCTGGGTGCAGGGGTCGGCTGCTCCGGCTGATTGTCACCTTCAGCGCGCACCACTGACTGCGCCCCCAGCTTGCTCAGGGTCGCCTGCAGCTGCCCCGCCTGAGCCTGGGTAAGTCCTTTTTTCAGGGCCAGTGGGCGGCCGCTGAAGAGTTTCTCTACGGTCTCGGGGCCGGCCTTGAACAGGCGGGCGAAATTCGCCTTGACGTCGGCAACCGTGTAGCCGGGCTGCAGGTCACCGCGGAAAATTACGCTGTATGTGGCTTCGGGCATGTCGATACCTCGATGGGTTGGCCGCTGTTTCCGGCTCGTTATTGTCTGGTTGTTGGCGCCATTCAAGCGGATTCAGTCACCGGAATCCAGTGTCTGGTCCATGGTATAGGCAGGTGCCGCGGCGGATTCACTGCCAACGGTGCGGGCTGGAACCCCGGCCACGGTGGCGTGTGCGGCAACGTCCCGCAGCACCAGGCTGCCCGCCGCCACCTTCACACCCTCGCCAATCCTGACCGGCCCCAGAATCTTGGCGCCGGCACCAATCATGACACCGCGGCCGATCTTGGGGTGGCGGTCGCCACCGCCACTGCCACTGCCGCCGAGGGTCACCGAGTGCAGCATGGAAACGTCGTCCTCGATCACACAGGTCTCCCCCACCACCAGGCCGGTGGCGTGGTCGATCATGATGCCGCTGCCGAATTGCGCGGCGGGGTGGATATCCACCGCGAACTGTTCCGATACCCGGCTCTGGAAATACAGTGCCAGGGTATGGCGCCCTTTCAGCCAAAGCCAGTGCGCGATACGGTGGGACTGCAGGGCGTGGAAGCCCTTGAAATACAGGAACGGGGTTATGTACTGGTCACAGGCGGGATCGCGGTCAAACCAGGCGCAGATATCCGCCTGCATGGCACGGGAAATACTCGCGTCGTCCTCCATGGCCTCGGCGATGACTTCCTGCAGCGCCGTGGCCGTCAGTGCCGTGTGGTCGAGCACCGAGGCGAGCTGGTAGGCCAGCGCGCGATCGATGCTTTTGTGCCGCAGCACGGTATTGTGGAAATAACTGGCGAGCACCGGCTCCCCCGCCGCGGCGACACTCGCCTCGGCGCGCATGCAGGACCAGATGTTGCGTTCTTTCAGTTCACTGACGTTGATGGTAGTGCTTCCCTGTTGGCGGCTGTCGGTATCCGCTGGAGCAAATCCGCTTCGGATGTTACAGCCGCTGAATATTCTTCGGGTAGGCGTCTTCGGGTACGGCGACAAACCGCCGGTAGATGGCATCGATATTGCCGCACACCGTATCCGCCAGGGCCAGGTCACTCGCCCGCTGGCAGGCCTGCAACTGTGCCCGCAGGGAATCCGGCGTCAGCAGCTGCTGAAACTCCCAGGCCCGCGGTGCGTAGCTCAGGTGCCAGCGCTCCGGCGCCACGCCGCCGCGATCCTCCGCGTAGGGGCGAAACAGTCCGTAACTGTTGCCACTGGCAATGCGCTCGTCCAGCCAGCAGTGGAAGGCGCCGAAAACGCCGTTGTCTGCCACCTCTTCCGGGGTGAGCTGCACCCGGTAATCTTCCGGCACCGCCGCCGCGTCGATCACGTCGAAATCGGTCCCCCAGTGGTGGCGGGAACCGCCGGGCAGCGCAGACCAGCGCAATATAGCGAATACCGTTTCCTCTGGCGATAACTGCGCCACGTCGAGGGGCTCGCCGGCACTGTCGAGTACTGGCCGCTCGCCGCAGGCCTTGCGGTTCCAGATGGCCCGCTGGCGCTCGAAATCCCGGAACCCGGACACTACTTTCGGGTCGAATCCTGCACCCCGCGCATCCCGGCGCAGCTGGTCGAATGCGGTCAGTGCCTCCGGGTGCAACAACTGCCCGGATACCGGTTCCAGAATCACATGGGCGTCACTCAGCCCGAACAGCATATTCTGGATCAGCGGGTGAATCATCGCGGGCGCCTCTCTGGTTCCCTGTGACCGTGGACATACTGACGCAGCAAATTAACCCGGCTTTGCGGCGACATGCGCGAAGTACACGCCGGTCCGCGTCGCGACCACAGTCCAAATAGTCAAAATCGGCAAAGACCACAAAAGCCGACTAGGCTATTGCAGCAGATGTGACAATTTAGCATTTCAGTGGCCACAGAAAAATGTGCACTTTCGCTTTTTTTCTGCGGCAGTCAGTGCGGTTTGGCGCTGTGGAATTTTATGCTATTTTGCACGACTGTTTCGCTCTACCAGGAACGGCGGGGTGAACAGACCGCGCACAAGTCGGTACGATTGCATCAGAGCAAGACGCGGACCGGTGTACCACTTGAGACCACGAAATCGTTCAGGGAATGAATGCCATGCACCCGAGTCAGTCAGAGTTACTGCAACTGAAAAATCTGGGGCTCGCCTCCGTCAATATTCTCCATTCCATTGGTATCCGCACACTGGATGATCTGCGCCGGGTGGGCCCGGTGGAAGCCTTCATCAATATACGCGGCCGCGGCATCAACGCTTCCAGAGTCATGCTGTACGCGCTGCAGGGTGCGCTGCTCGATGTGCACTGGAACGACCTCGATCCCGTCCTCAAGGCCAACCTGGTCGACGAAGCGGAGCGCCAGCTGGCCCGCAAAGACAGCGCTTGAAATTTCGCCAAAACCTCTCTGCTTCACGCCCGCCGCTTTCCGCAACCGGCGGGTCAAAATTCCCTTCCACAATACGCTTGCAAAGCGCTGTGAGCGACCCTATTTAGTCTGGACTGTATAACTACCTTCAGGAGAAGGCTGATGTTGCGTATTGGGCTGTTTTTGCTGACCAACCTGGCTGTGATGTTGCTGGTCGGCGTTATCTTCAACCTGTTCGGCATCCAGGGCATTCTCGACGCCAACGGTGTCAACCTGAACCTGCCCGGGCTACTGACCTTCTGTGCGGTCTTCGGTATCGGTGGCGCACTGATCTCGCTGCTGATGTCCAAGACCATCGCGCGCATGAGCACCCGCACCCAGGTCATCGAGCAGCCCCAGACCGCGGACGAGCGTTGGCTGGTGGAAACCGTGCGCGAGCTGTCGCAGAAAGCGGGCATCGGCATGCCGGACGTGGGTATCTTCCCCATGCCCCAGGCCAACGCCTTCGCCACCGGCTGGAATCGCAACAGCGCGCTGGTGGCGGTGAGCGCGGGCCTGCTGGAACGCTTTAACCGGGACGAGGCGCGGGCGGTCATCGGCCACGAGATCGGCCACGTCGCCAACGGCGACATGATCACCCTGGCGCTGATTCAGGGGGTGGTGAACACCTTCGTGATGTTCTTTGCGCGCCTTGTCGGCTTCTTCGTCGACCGGGTACTGCTGCGCAATGAACAGGGGCTGGGCATCGGTTACTACGTCACCTCGATCATCATGGATATGGTGTTCGGCGTGATCGCGATGATGATCGTGGCCTGGTTCAGCCGCCGCCGCGAATACCGCGCGGATGCCGCCGGCGCCCATCTCGCCAGCCGCGAGAGCATGATTGCGGCACTCGCACGCATCAAATCGGAGTCCGAAGCCGGGCGCGAGCAGCCACTGCCATCCAACATGAAAGCCTTTGGCATCTATGGCAACAGCATGGCGGCGCTGATGGCGAGCCACCCGCCCCTTGAGGATCGCATTCTGGCGCTGCAGAATTCCATGCACTGACCAATTCCGAACCCGGATTGCCCGGTTACCCCGGGCAATCCAAACCGTCAACCACTCAAAAACCATGTTAAGTCAGAAGAACCTCCACAGAGTTTTTTCCAACGCCACCCGTACGACCGCATTGCTGTCACTGCTTACCGCACTGCTGCTTCCCCTGCAGGCCCTGGCCCAGCCCATTTTCGCTACCGACGACGAAACCAACACCATGCAGGTGTTCAATTTCGCCAGCCCGTCGGTGGTGTATGTGACCAATGAAACCGTGGTGCGCGATCGCTGGACCCTGCGCCTGCACACCGTGCCCAAGGGCGCCGGCAGCGGTTTTATCTGGGACGACCAGGGGCACGTGGTCACCAACTTCCACGTCATCGACGGTGCGCGCACCGTCACCATCACCCTGCAGGACCGCAGTGAATGGCCGGCGGAACTGGTGGGCACCGCACCGGAAAAGGATCTCGCGGTATTGAAAATCCACGCGCCCAGGGAACTGCTGAAACCGCTGGCGCCGGGGCGCTCTGCGGATCTCGCGGTGGGCCGCAAGGTGCTCGCCATCGGCAACCCGTTCGGCCTCGACACCACTCTCACCACCGGCGTGGTGAGCGCGCTCGGGCGCGAGATTGATGCCGCCAACAATCGCACCATCCGCAACGTGATCCAGACCGATGCCGCCATCAACCCCGGCAACTCCGGTGGCCCACTGCTGGATTCCAGCGGCCGCCTGATCGGCGTCAATACGGCGATTTACAGCCCCAGCGGCGCCAGTGTCGGCATCGGCTTCGCGATTCCGGTGGACACGGTGAAGAAGATCGTGCCGGAGCTGATTGCCCACGGGCGACTGGTGCGGCCGATTCTCGGCATCGAATCGGCGCCGGACCAGTGGGCCAACCGCTACGATTTCGAAGGGGTTGCCATCCTCCGCACCGCGCCGGACCTGCCCGCAGCGCGGGCGGGACTGCGCGGGGTCTACCGCGCGCAAAATGGCGGCTGGCAGCTGGGGGACGTGATCATCGGCATCGACCGCCAGCCGATCCGGAACTACGACGACCTGATGAATGCGCTGGAAAATCACCGCCCCGGCGACCGCGTGCAGGTGAACTACCTGCGCGACGGCGAGCAACTGGAAACCCAGCTGATCCTGGCGGCACCCTGATTCCAGTAAGTGCATTCGGGTGCTGGTTTTTCACAAGCGAGGTTTTCGCTACACTGCCCCGCCAGAATGAATCGGCTGCCGGACGTACACCATGCAAAAACACTTTCTCTGCCGCTACGAAGACCTTGCCGAGGGCGACTCCCGGGGTTTCTCCCTCGGTGACAACAGCGCCGGCATGGACAATGTATTCGCGGTGAAAAAAGACGGCGAGGTGTTCGCCTACAAGAATGTCTGCCCCCATCGCGGCATCAATCTGGAGTGGCAGCCGAACCAGTTCCTGGATTCAGAAAAAGCACTGATCCAGTGCGCCTCCCACGGCGCGCTGTTTGAAATACAGACCGGCGAATGCATCGCCGGCCCCTGCGCCGGCGATGCTCTGACGCCGGTACCGGTGGAGTACGCACAGGACGGGCTCTACGTTATTCTCGCCGACTGAGTAGCGCTGGCGGACGGACAACCGTCAGCCGATAAACGGCACGGGTTCTGACAAGCGGATTTCACTGGCACTCAATTCCGCGCGGTAAGCCACCACCTCCACTCCCGCAGCCACCGCCTGTTCCAGCGCTGCGGCATACGCCGGATCGATCTCGTTCGCCGCCTCCACGGTGGCAATCTGCGAGTGCTGCACACAGTAAAGAAGTACCGCGCGTACACCGGCCTCCGCCAGCTTCTGCAGTTCCCGCAGGTGTTTGGCACCCCGCGCGCTCACCGCGTCGGGAAACAGGCCGCGCTCGCCTTCCGCGAGGGTGACGTTTTTCACCTCCACATAACAATCCCCCGGCTCACCGCTCAACAGAAAATCGATGCGGCTGTTTTCCTCGCCGTACTTCACCTCCCGGCGCAGCGATTCGTAGCCCTGCAGCTCCCGCACCACACCGGAAACAATCGCCTCTTCCACCAGCGCATTGGCACGCCCGGTATTCACCCCGGCCAGCGCCCCCTCCGGGGTCGTGGTGATCTCCAGGGTGTGGCGGTATTTACGTTTTGGATTGCCGGAATCCGAAAACCAGCAGGGGGTCTCCTCCGCCCAGCAGTTTTTCATGGACCCGGTGTTCGGGCAGTGAATGGTTATAATTTCACCATCCTCAAGAGCAATATCCGCAAGAAAACGCTTGTAGCGACGCAAAAGTAAACCGCGCGCCAAAGGAGGAACAAACTTCACGACAAACCCTAAGCCTTGACAGTTATGACAGGTTAAAAACAACAAAACTGATGAACAATTGAGCGCCAGATTACACCATCCGGGTCTCGATTTGCGGAAGGATTGTTCCCTTCGCGTCGGGGCGACAACATTTTGTGGCGCGCAGGTAAGAGATTTGATAGTTTCCTCGCTTTCCAATTGCCGGGCACCGGCACTGGAAGGAGTACAGCCTGCGGTCGCTTAGGCTTTGTGCAGCCTGCTAGGCTTGATTTTGGTTGTAGTGCCCTTATTAACAGGGGCCCGTATTACGAGAGAGGCAATGACTATGCCCAATACTGCTGCGAAATCCGAAACTCTGCACGGCTTCGAGCCCTATCAGGAACAGAAGGGCGAGGAGTACATGAATGAGAAGCAGCAGGAGCATTTCCGC
>NZ_CAJXKH010000072.1 GCF_913055755.1 uncultured Microbulbifer sp. | reverse complement strand
CGATATAGTGAATATCGTCGCCCATTTCCCGCCAGCTACCCACTGCCGCCTTTTGTTGCAGCGAGGCGATAAACAGGCGTGCGGCATTGATCGGCTGCAACAGGTCGTGACTGGTATGGGCGAGAAAGCGGGTCTTGGCACCGTGCAATTCGCGGATCTGCGCTTCCACTGCTGCGCGGCGGAGATTCTCTTCCTTGAGCGCACGGTTGCTTTCCAGCAACTCGGCGGTGCGCTGCTCCACCCGGTCTTCCAGGGTGCGACGGTTTTCCTCCAGTGCATCCACCGCCGCGCGGTATTCGCTGATATCGGTAAAGGTGGTGACAAAGCCGCCGCCGGGCATGGGCGTTCCGCGCACCTCGACAATGGCGCCGCTGGGCAGGCGCCGTTCGAAGCGGTGTGCGCTGCCGTGGCGCAACAGGTCGAGGCGCTTCTGAACCTGTGCCTCCAGCTCCTGTTCGCTGGCGAGCGCACCGTAGAGACCGCGCTCGGCGTTGTGCCGGTACAGGTTTGCCACCGGGCAGCCGATATACAGCAGCCGCTCGGGGTAATCGAACAGCTCCAGGTAGTGCTGGTTCCAGGCCACCAGGCGCATATCCGCATCCACCACGCTGATCCCCTGGCTGATGGTCTCCACCGTGGTCTGCAGCAGTTCCTGGCTGAAGCGCAGGCGCTGGGAGGTGCTGTCCACCAGCCGCGCGATATCCTCAAGTTGCAGCGGACGGTTGCTGCGCAGCAACTCCACCACCTGGTGCGCCGCGGCGGAACCGACGATACCGGCGAGGATGCGCTCCGCTTCCGCCACCACAAAACGCGGAGCGGTATCGTCCGGCAGCAGGCGCTGCTGGCTGCGGTGTTCGAACTCGTTCCAGATCTCTTCCAGTCGCGCGCCTCCCACAAAGGGTTCCAGCAGACTGCGCACCTGGCCCATATGTATCGAGGTGGGCACCAGGTCCGCGGCCTCCTCGCCGGCGGACTCCGGCTGCATAAACAGCTGCGCCTGGCGTCGGTCGCCGGCGTTCTGCCGGCACAACAGGGAGATGGAGACGAACAGCGTCAGGTTAACCAGCAGGCTCCAGAACACCCCGTGGCTCAGGGAATCCAGCCCGGCAAGCCCGAACAGTCCCTGGGGCCGCAACCACTCGACGCCCCAGGCACCCGCGGCGACCACACTGTGTGCCGGCAATACCGCGGGCAGTACCAGGCAATACGCCCACAACCCGTAGCCGGCAATCAGCCCGGCCCACACGCCGCGGCGGTGGGCCCGGCGCCAGTACAGGGCGCCAATCAGCGCCGGAGCCAGTTGCGCCGCAGCGGCAAACGACAGCAGGCCGATGGAGGCCAGCGCTTCGGTACCGGAGATCACCCGGTGCACGCCCCAGCTCATCAGCATCAGCAGCAGGATGCTGACCCGGCGGATCAACCGCAGGTGGTTACCGAGGGAGATGGCGGTCAGACGGGTATAGCGCGACAGGTACAGCCAGACCGGCGCCACCAGCTCGTTGGAGACCATGACCGCGAGGGTCACCGCGGCCACAATCACCATCCCGGTGGCGGCGGAGAAACCGCCGATATAGGCCAGCAGGGTCAGGGCGTTGTTGCCACTGTTGAGCGGCAGGGTCAGCACCAGGCTGTCGGGGTCGGTGAGTCCCATTGCCGCCAGCGGCTGCCCCGCCAGCGCAATGGGCAGGATCAGCACCGCGAACAGCGCCAGATAGGCCGGCAACAGCCAGCGCGCGGTGTGCAGGTCGCGTTCGTCCTGGTACTCCACCACCGCCATATGGAACTGGCGCGGCAGGCAGATGACGGCCGCCATGGCCAGCAGCGCCTGGGTCATGAAATTGATATCCGGCACCAGCGGCTGCCAGTGCCAGTACTCCCGCGGCAGGCCGCTGTTGCCGCTGGCCAGCAGCCACAGCGCCAGCACCGCAACCGCGGCGAAGGCGAACAGCTTCACCAGGGATTCCAGCGCGATCGCCGCCACTACTCCGCGGTTGCGTTCGCGCCCCTCCAGATGGCGGGTGCCGAACAGAATCGCAAACAGCCCCATCAGCAGCGCGGTGGCCAGCGCCGTATCCAGGTTCATGAAGGATTCACTACCGGCGTCGCTGCCGATGGCCTCCCAACCCATGGTCACGGCGCGCAGCTGCAAGGCGATATACGGCAGGCTGCCGACAATCGCCAGCAGGGTCACCAGTGCAGACAGGCCGCGGCTCTTGCCGTAGCGGGAGCCGATAAAGTCGGCAATGGAAGTGACTTTCTGCCGCTCCCCGGCCAACATCAGCTTGCGCAGGAAACCGCCGCCGAACAGGAACAGCAGGATGGGGCCGAGATAGATCGGCAGGTAGCTCCAGGTGTCGCTCACCGACTGGCCGACAGCACCGAAGAAGGTCCAGGAGCTGCAGTAGACCGCCAGGGTCAGGCCGTAGATCAGCGGCCGGAAACGCAGCAGCCAGTGCTTGCGCTGGTCCGCACGCCACGCCACCAGAAACAGCACGGCGACGTACAGCAGGGCAAAAAACAGCAGCAGGGGTTTTCCAATCATAGCGGGTCTCGAACCGGGGCAGCGCCGGGGCGCACTACAGGTCAGGCGCGCAAATTATTCTACCCCCTGTATACCCGATCGCGCCCCCGCGGGGCAATTGGCGGATAGTCGAAGGGGCACCCGTGGCCCACAAGAACGCAATAACCGCCATTTCTTTGACTGTGGCCGACGCTGAACTAGGCTCAAAGCGGGAGTTTCGTCCTGCGATCAGCATCCAGTGCCACAAGTCGATGCCCCTACCCGATGCCCCAACCCGATGAGAGCTGCGCCATGATCATTGCCACCGATATGCCAGAAGTCAGCCGCTGTGCGGCCACCGCGTGTGCCTACAACACCGACTCCGCCTGCCACGCCCGCGCCATCACCATTGGCGACGGCGAGCACCCGGATTGCGACACCTACTTCAACAACGACGGCCACACCAAACGCGAAAGGGTCGCCGGCGTCGGTGCCTGCAAGGTAACCGACTGCAACCACAACGAGGACTTTGAGTGCTCCGCAGACAAGATCGAGCTGGGCTGCAGCGGTGACAAGGTCAACTGCCTGACCTACGTCCACTGACCATTAAGTACTGAACAGTCATTAGCAGGCAAAATGCCACCACAAAAAAAGGGAGGGAAGCCCGAGCTTCCCTCCCTTTTTTATTTGTTGCTGGCACTGCGGCCTGTACTCAGGCAGTGACTTTCGATCCCTTCAAGCCGTAGTAGGCGATAAACACATAACAGACGATCGGCACCAGGAAGGAAATCTGCAGGCCGACGGAGTCCGCCACCAGTCCCTGCATCACCGGCACGATGGCACCGCCCACGATCGCCAGGCACAGCACCCCGGAAGCCTGCCCCGCCTGCTTGCCCAGCCCCTGCAGGGCAAGGCTGAAGATGGTGGGGAACATGATGGAGTTGAACAGCCCCACCAGCAGGATCGCCCACATCGCCAGGGCACCGGAACCGACAATCGCGAGGAGAACCAGCAAAATAACCGCAGCGGCATTGAATGCCAGTACCAGTCCCGGAGAAATGCTGCGCATCACCACCGCACCAATAAAGCGCCCCACCATGGCTCCGCCCCAGTAGTAGGCGATGTAGTGAGCCGCCTGAGCCTCCTCCATCCCCGCCACACTGTCGAGACCGAGGAAGTTCACCAGGAAGCTGCCAATGGACACCTCAGCGCCCACATAGACAAAAATGCCCACCGCACCCAGCACCAGGTGCCGGTGCGACCAAACCGAACTGCCCTCAGCAGCAACCGCCGCGTCTTCCTGCATATCGATCTTCGGCAGCTTCAGCTGGCTGAAGATCAGCGCCAGCAGCGCCAGCACTGCCGCCAGGCCCAGGTACGGCAGTTTCACCGCATCGGCTTCCGCGGAAGCACTCAGGGACTCGGCACCCACGGTGGCCGCAGACAGGATCAGCACCCCGCCAAAGAACGGTGCCACCGTGGTACCGAGGGAGTTGAACGCCTGGGTCATGGTCAGGCGACTGGAAGCCGTGGCCGGATCGCCCAGAGCAGTCACATACGGGTTTGCTGACACCTGCAGCAGGGTGATCCCGGAAGCCAGCACAAACAGCGCCCCCAGGAACACCGGGTAGGCGTGGCTCTCCGCCGCCGGGTAAAACAGCGCACAACCCAACGCCGCCACCAGCAGGCCACCGACGATGCCCTTCTGGTAGCCGATGCGCTTCACCAGCGCACCCGCCGGCAGGGAAACCGTGAAATAGGCACCAAAGAAACAGAACTGGATCAGCATCGCCTGGGTATAGCTCAGGTCGAATACCGCTTTCAGGTGGGGAATCAGGATATCGTTGAGGCAGGTCAGGAAGCCCCACATAAAGAACAGCACCGTCAGTGCTGTGAGCGCAAAGCGGAAATTGCTACCCGCCTCGCCCGTGGATGAGCCCGCATCGGTCACTGGCATTTGAACTCCAGCCATAGTTCACCTCTTATGATAGTTATTGTTTCTGCATCATCGCGTCGAGCGCACCGGCCTGCGGTGTTCTCTTCAGGAAATACTGTTCAGGTTTAAGACGTACCGGCTGCGCCATTCCGCTCCCACAGGCGCGGATTCATCGGGCAGATACACCGGTGCACACTAACGAACGGAGGCTATCACGGGCCCGGGAAGTGCGGCGTTGCCACTTTAGGAAGTGCCGTCCCACTTTAGGGAAATGGGATATCAGGGCGTGGCGAGGTCTGATTTCTAGCGAGATGTTTGGAGCGAAGGTGCCGCTGCCGGGTATAGCTTTGTGAGACCTTCCGCGAGAGGGACCTCGCGGAAGAGCCCCCAGGGATGGGTTCACGGCGTGTCTCGCAAAGCTATACCCGGCAGTGGTACCGCCACTAAAAGTAATTCAGTGCACAAAAAAGCCCGGCAAATGCCGGGCTTCTTAAAATAAGGGAAACAGTCAGAGTCAGCCCTTGGGCAACTCGGTAACCCCCATATTGAACAGGGTGAAGCTGAACAGGTCAGCATACTGCTCGATGGTCTTGGATACCGGGGTGCCGGCACCGTGACCGGCGTTGGTCTCGATGCGGATCAGGGTGGGGGCAGCGCCCGCCTGCTTCGCCTGTAATTCCGCGGCAAACTTGAACGAATGCGCCGGTACCACACGGTCATCGTGATCCGCCGTGGTCACCATGGTCGCCGGGTAGGCAGTGCCCGCCTTTACATTGTGTACCGGCGAATAGCCCAGCAGGTACTCGAACATCTCCTTGCTCTGCTCGGAGGTACCGTAGTCGTAGGCCCAGCCAGCGCCCGCGGTAAACGTGTGGTAGCGCAGCATATCCATCACGCCCACCGCCGGCAGTGCCACCTTCACCAGATCCGGACGCTGAGTCATCACCGCACCCACCAGCAGACCGCCGTTGGAGCCACCGCGGATCGCCAGGTAATCGCTGGAGGTGTAGCCCTGCTCGATCAGGTATTCGCCAGCGGCGATGAAATCGTCGAACACATTCTGCTTCTGCAGCTTGGTGCCCGCATCGTGCCAGCGCTTGCCGTATTCACCACCGCCGCGTAGGTTTGGTACCGCGTAGACACCGCCCTGCTCCAGCCACACCGCGTTGGCGATGCTGAAGGACGGGGTCAGGCTGATATTGAAGCCGCCGTAACCGTACAGGATGGTGGGGTTGTTGCCGTTCAGCTCCAGCCCTTTCTTGTAGGTGATCATCATCGGCACTTTGGTGCCGTCCTTTGAGGTGTAGAACACCTGCCGGGACTCGTAGGCCGCCGGGTCAAACTTGGCTCCGGACTCCCGGTACACGCTGGATTCACCCTCGGACACGTCGAACGCGAAGATGGTCGCCGGCGTCTTGTAGTTGGTGAAGGAGTAGTACAGGGTCTCGTCTTCGCGCTTGCCACCCAGGGAGCTGGCGCTGCCCGGGCCCGGCAGTGCGATCTCGCGCACCTGCTTGCCGTCGTAGTCGTACTGGTAGACCTTCGACAGCGCGTCCACCATGTATTCGGCGAACATATAACCACCACCGGTGGAGGCGGTGAGCACATTGTCGGTTTCGGCGATGAAGTCCTGCCAGTTTTCCTCCGCCGGATTGGCGGCATCCACGGTCACGATCTTCTTGTTCGGCGCGCCGCGGTTGGTCACCAGATAGAGGGTGCTGCCGCGGTTGTCGAGTACATCGGTATCGGAGTCGAAGTCACCCAGGATCTGCACCAGCGGTGCATCCGCCCTGGTGAGGTCGCGGATATACAGGTCGTTACCGGACGTGGAGGTCGCTCCGGAAATGACCAGGTAGCGGTCGTCCTCGGTCACGCTGCCGGAAACATAGCGGCGTTTCTCTTCCGGCTTGCCGCCGAATACCAGGCGGTCTTCGGACTGGGGCTGGCCCAGCTCGTGATAATACAGCTTGTGCTGGTCGGTCTTGGCCGACAGCTCGCTGCCCTCCGGCTTGTCGTAGCTGGAGTAGTAGAAGCCTTCATTGCCCTTCCAGGAAATACCGGAGAACTTCACGTCCACCAGCGGCTGTTCCAGTACCTTTTTGCTTTCCGCATCGATGATGATGATCTTGCGCCAGTCGCTGCCGCCCTCGGAAATGGAATAGGCCGCGATGGAGCCGTCTTTGGAAAACTTCAGGGTCGACAGGGAGGTGGTGCCGTCTTCGCTGAAGGTGTTGGGATCGAGGAAAATTTCCGCTTCGCCGTCGCCCTTCTTGCGCCACACCACGTACTGGTTCTGCAGGCCGTCATTGCGATAGAAGTAGGTGTAGTCCCCTTCCTTGAACGGCGAACCGACTTTCTCGTAGTTCCACAGTTCTTCCAGGCGCTGCTTGAGCGCTTCCCGGTAGGTGATCTGGTCCAGGTAGCCGAAGGTCACCTTGTTCTGGGCCTGTACCCAGGCTTCGGTTTCCGCGCTGCGATCGTCTTCCAGCCAGCGGTAGGGGTCGGCAATTTCGGTATCGAAGTAGGTGTCTACCACGGCGTCTTTGCGGGTCTGCGGATACTGGATGCTGGCTACCTCGGCGGTTACTGCGGCACTGCTCTGTGCGCCGTCTGCATTTTTGCCCGAATCCGGAGATTCTCCGGAACAGGCGGCCAGCAGACCGGCCACAGCCAGAACGGGAAGTTTCTTCATGTGAACTGCTCTTCGTTACTTGCTTGTTATCGGTATGTGCGAATTTACTGGGACCGGTAAGAAAACCGAATCGGCAGGCAAACTGCAAGCGAGAGCGCGGTCAATTTTTCACGACGAAATTCGCCGCCACAATAAATAGTTTTTGCCGATAATTAATCGACAATCTCTGGATTCAAAAGCATTTTATTCGATCAAAAACAACAGTGCCCGGTCAGCCAGGCTGCCGGGCACTGTGTGGACAGGGTTGGCAATAGCCGGCGAGGCAATCAGCCTACCTGTTCACCATGGGCCTGTTTGTCTGCGTGATAGGACGAGCGCACCATGGGGCCGCAGGCGGCGTGCTTGAAGCCGATCTGTTCGGCGTAGCGGCGGTACTCCTCGAATTCATCCGGGTGTACGTAGCGCTGCACCGGCAGGTGCTCCTTGCTCGGCTGCAGGTACTGGCCGATGGTGAGCATGTCGATATCGTGTGCACGCATATCGTCCAGTACCTCGAAAATCTCTTCCTTGGTCTCGCCAAGGCCCACCATCAGACCGGACTTGGTGAGTACATCCGGGCGACGCTTTTTGTATTCCTGCAGCAGTTTCAGCGACCACTTGTAGTTGGCGCCGGGGCGCGACTCGCGATACAGGCGCGGCACGGTTTCCAGGTTGTGGTTGAACACATCCGGAGCCTCAGCCTCGAGAATATCCAGCGCGATGTCCATGCGACCGCGGAAGTCCGGGGTCAGAATTTCTACCTGCAGGTTTGGCGACAGTTCGCGGGACTGCTTGATGCAGTCGGCAAAGTGCTGGGCACCGCCATCGCGCAGGTCGTCGCGGTCCACGGAGGTGATCACCACGTAACGCAGGCTCATGGCGGCAATGGCTTCCGCCAGTTGTTTCGGCTCTTCCGGGTCCAGCGGGTTCGGCTTGCCGTGGCCCACGTCGCAGAAGGGGCAGCGGCGGGTACAGATCTCGCCCATGATCATGAAGGTGGCGGTGCCGCCGCTGAAGCACTCGCCCAAGTTGGGACAGCTGGCTTCCTCGCACACAGTGGCGAGTTTCTGCGAGCGCAGAATACTCTTGATCCGCTCCACTTCCTTGGACGCCTTGACCGAGGGCACCTTGACCCGGATCCAGTCCGGTTTGCGCAGGACCTGGTCGCTGGCGATCACTTTGACCGGGATACGCTCTACCTTGTCGCCATCGCGCAGTTTTTCCCCCTGCTGCAGGCGGCGGGTGCGTTTTACCGGGGCGATTTCCGGTTTGTTGCCGTCAACTCGTTCAGACATTACTGGTTCCTGATGCGATGTCGGCCACCGCAAATTGGTTCTCGTCTACCGGCTGCCACTCCGCCGCCGGCAATTGCAGAATGCGCTGCAACTCCGCTACAAAAATTTTCGCCACTTTATCCCACTCGGGGGTTGGCTGGATCACTTCCGCCATCTGCACCATCTGCATACCCGCGTAACCGCAGGGGTTGATGCGCAGAAAGGGCCCCAGGTCCATGTCGATATTGATGGCGATACCGTGGAAGCTGCAGCCGCGACGGACCCGCAGGCCGATGGAGGCAATCTTGTTGCCGGTGCGGGGGCCTTCGGTCAGGTAGACCCCGGGGGCATCGGCGCGCGGTGCGGCGCTAATGCCGAATTTTTCCAGCATGGCGACGGTGGCGGCTTCCAGCGCGGTCACCAGGTCGCGCACGCCGATTTTGCTGCGGCGCAGGTCGAGCAGCGGGTAGACCACCAGCTGGCCGGGACCGTGGTAGGTCACCTGGCCGCCGCGGTCTACCTGCACCACGGGAATGTCACCCGTGTTGAGCAGGTGCTCGGCCTTGCCGGCCTGGCCCTGGGTAAATACGGGGGGGTGTTCGACACACCAGATCTGGTCGCGGGCATCGTCGCCGCGGGTGTCGGTGTAATGGGCCATGGCGCGCCACACGCTTTCGTAGTCGCGCCGGCCGAGGTTGCAGATTGCCAGTTGCGGCGCCGCCGTTTGTTCGCCAGCCATTACAGCACCATATGCACGCCCGGGTGGGCTTTGAGTTCTTCAAACAGGGCCTTGAGCTGGGGTTCACCGGTGGCGACGATAAAGAAGGTCACGGAGGTGAACTTGCCGTTGCGGCTGGGCTTGTGCTTCATCTTGTCTTCATCCAGCCCCGGGGCGTGCCGGCGCATGACTTCCATGACGAATTCGTGCACGTCGCCATCGGCGTCGCGCACGACTTTGACCATGTAGTCTTCACAGGGAAATTCGATCTTGGGGGGCTGCTGCTCTGAATCCTGGGTCATACCACACTCACTTGGCCGCAGGTCTGGACTGGAAACCGGGAATACCGGGGGATTGCGGCCGGGCGGCGATTATACAGGGATGATCACAGAGTGGACAGGGAGGCGGGGATTAGGGAAGTTTTAGCAGGTTGGGTGGCGGTACTGCTACCGGGTGCAGCCTTGTGAGACCTTCAAAAACAGGATGTTTTTGCAGAGCCCCCATGGATGGGTTTACGGCGTGTCTCACAAGGCTGCACCCGGTAGCAGTACCTTCGCGGGTAGTTCAGTCACATAAGCAATGTAATGAAAACCCGCGTCCCACTATTGGAAGAAGCCCATTACGAAGCGTTTGATGGAATCCCAGATACGTTTGAAGAATCCGGCTTTCTCCACCTCTTCCGCCACTACCGCAGGGATATCCGCGACGGTTTCGCCCTCAAGGGTCACCACTACTTTGCCCACCTGCTGGCCCTTGGCCAGGGGGGCTTCCAGCTCGCCGTCGATGATCAGGTCGGCCTTGATGCTTTCTTCGCCACCGCGGGGGATGGTCACGAATACATCCTGGCTCACGGCGATACCCACGGTCTCGCTCTTGCCGCCCCAGACCCGTTCGGTCTGCAGTACGTCGTTGCTGCCGTATACCTTGTGGGTCTGGTAGTAACGGAAGCCGTAGGCCAGCAGTTTCTGGGTTTCGGCGGCGCGCTTTTCGTCGCTGTCGGTGCCCACCACTACGGAGATCAGGCGCATGCCGCGCTTCACCGCGGAGGCCACCAGGCAGTAGCCGGCCTCTTCGGTGTGACCGGTCTTGATGCCGTCAACCGCGGGGTCGCGCCACAGCAGGCGGTTGCGGTTGGGCTGGTTGATGCCGTTGAAGCGGAAGTACTTTTCGGAATAGAGCGCGTAGTGGCTGGGGTGGTCCTGGATCAGCGCGCGCGCGAGTTTGCTGAGGTCGCGGGCGGTGGTCATATGGCCGTCGGCGGGCCAGCCGGTGGCGTTGACGAAGTTGGTGTCGTTCATGCCCAGGCGCTGGGCCTGCTGGTTCATCACTTCGGCGAATACTTCTTCGCTGCCGGAAACATGTTCCGCCAGTGCGATACTGGCGTCGTTGCCGGACTGCACGATCACGCCGCGCAGCAGGTCAATCACCGGTACCTTGTCGCCCACCTTGACGAACATTTTGGAGCCGCCCTTGCGCCAGGCTTTTTCCGAGATGTTCACCAGGTCCTGTTCCTTGATGACGCCTTTTTCCAGCTCTTCGGACACGATGTAGCTGGTCATCATCTTGGTGAGGCTGGCGGGCGGGATCTGCTTGTCCGCGTCGTGCTCCACCAGTACCTGGCCGGTATGGGCGTCGATCAGGATATACGCGGTGGCAGCCAGTTGTGGTGGCGCGGGAATCAGCGGTTTATCAGCCTGAGCCACACTGGAACAGAGGATCAGGAGGAGGCAGGCAAATAAGCGTTTGAACATGGGTATCTCTTTAGTCCTTGCATTTATATTGTGTCAATCACCCGACTCCAGCCGGGCTCTGCGCAACGGCGCCGGCCCTTGTAGACGCCAACGCCGGATAACGGTTCCATCTTCGCGGGATCAGTTGCCCGCGTCGACGACAACCTGGGGCTGCCCCAGGGATTTTTTCTCCACCGACTCCCGCAGGGCGACCAGTGCCCGCTGCTGGGCGATCGGCCCGATACGCACCCGGTACAGGGTATTACCGCCTTTATCTACCGGACTGACGGATACAGGATAGCCGAACGCGACCGCAAGCTGGGCCCGGACCTCTTCCGCCTGGGAGGAAGAGCTGAATGCGCCAACCTGCAGATAGGTATTTTCCGGCAGTTTGAAGCTGGCATCTTGCGGCAGCGCCTGACGCGCGGCGGCGTCCTTTTCTACCGCCAGGGTTTCGGTGGCGGAAGGCAATACTTCCGGATCCAGCGCTTCAACCACGACCCGGGCAACCCCCCGGTCGATATAACCAAGCTTCTGCGCGGCGGTGTAGCTCAGGTCGATGATGCGGCCCGGTACGAAGGGCCCGCGGTCGTTGACTCTGACAATCACGCTGCGGCCGTTGTCCAGGTTGGTCACCTTGGCGTAGCTCGGCAGGGGCAGGGTCTTGTGGGCCGCGGACATGGCGTACATGTTATACACCTCGCCGTTGGCGGTTTTGCGACCGTGGAACTTGGTGCCGTACCAGGATGCCTGGCCCCGTTCCCGGTAGCCTTTCACGCCTTTCAATACCCGGTAACGCACGCCGTTCACCACATAGGGAGACTTGTTACCCGCCACTCCGATGGGCTCGCGCACCGGGGTCACTTCCGGCGTGGCCAGCATGTCCACCGGGGCATCCGGGCCGCTGTCGCGCACCTGGTCAAACGGGATATCACCGCCCTTGCCGCCCTGCCCTTTGGGCTCGACGGGCACAGTACTACAGGCACTCAGTAATGTCAGGGCACTGGCGGCCCCCAGCGCTAACAGTTTCTTATACATGGTTTCCCCCCGGTGCCGGCCCAAAAAACTGGCCGCAGCCGCGTGTTATATCGCCGGATGACTACTTCGGTATCCGGCCTGCTTTCTTACTTACTTTATTGGTCAAGTGAAAAACCAGTCCCTTGGCGACCGGCGGTGACGCCAGCCGCAAACTCATCAGGAGCGCCCGCCGCGCGCCTTGATGATCTCCTGCCCCAGCTCATAAACCGCCATCGCATACAGGCGGCTGTGGTTGTAGCGGGTAATCACGTAAAAATTATTCAGTCCGATCCAGTACTGCGTGCTCTTCCCCATATCCAGGGAAAAGACATTGGCGGGCATGTCACTGGTCACCTGGGCAGTGGTCGGGAAGCCCTTTTCATCCAGCTGGCCCACGGTCCACCTGGGTTTCAGGTCGTCATTGACCACGGTCATGTCCGCATTGGGACGGGGTTCGGTGATCACGGTGACCGGCTCACCGGCTTTCCAGCCGTGCTCGACAAAATAGTTGGCCACGCTGCCAATGGCATCTTCGGTGTCGGTCCAGATATCCACCTGCCCGTTGCCGTTGAAATCCACCGCGTAATGGCGGTAGCTCGACGGCATAAACTGGCCGAAGCCCATGGCGCCGGCGTAGGAGCCCTTCAGGGTGGTGGGGTCGATATTCTGGTCCCGGGTCAGCAGCAGGTAGTTTTCCAGTTCCTTGGTGAAAAACTTGGCGCGGCGCGGGTAGTTGAACGCCAGGGTGGACAGTGCATCCAGTACCCGGTAGCTGCCCATGTTGCCGCCGTAACGGGTTTCCACACCGATAATGGCGACGATCAGCTCCGGCGGCACGCCGTATTTTTCCTGTGCGGCTTTCAGCGCTTCTGCGTTCTTGTCCCAGAAGTCCACTCCGCCGCGAATGCGGGAACTGGTAAGGAAGATTTCGCGGTATTCGTACCAGGGCTTGGCCTTTTCCGCCGGGCGTTTGATGGCTTTCAGAATGGAGTCCTTGCGCTTGGCTTCGCGCATAAGCCCCTGCAATTCATCGCGATTAAAATTGTGCTCGGTGGCCATGTATTCCACAAACGCCTGAGCCTGGGCATTTTCTTCGTGGCCCTTCTCCTGGGCACAGGCAGCGACAACCAGTCCCAGCCCGGCCAACAATCCTGTGGTCCACTTCAAAATAACCGCTCCTGTTCTCATAGAGTGCTTCCGTTGGAATTATTAGATTCGATTCGTAGCTGTGACTGCAACTGCGCCAAAAAGTGGCACCAATCCAGCAAATTAAAACAGCACTCTGCGTTTTTCCGTACTGATAGCCATCAGTATGCCGAAACCGGCCATCAGGGTAATCACCGAGGTACCCCCATGGCTCACCAGTGGCAGTGGTACACCCACAACCGGCAACAGGCCCGACACCATGCCGATGTTCACGAACACATAGACGAAGAAGGTGAGCGTGATACTGCCCGCCAGCAAACGTCCAAACACACTTTGGGCCATAAAACTAATATAGATGCCCCGGGCGATGATCAATAAGTAGAGCGTTAGCAACAGCAGGGCCCCGCGCATACCCCACTCTTCCGCCAGCACCGCAATAATGAAATCGGTGTGGCTTTCCGGCAGGAAGTCCAGCTGCGACTGGGTGCCCTCCATATAGCCCTTGCCGTACCAGCCGCCGGAGCCGATCGCCGCCTTGGACTGGAAGATGTTCCAGCCCGCGCCGAGCCGGTCGGCGTCCGGATTGAACAGGGTCAGAATGCGCTGGCGCTGGTAGTCCCGCAGGCCCCAGTGCCACATGGGCCAGGCGGCCACCAGCGCCGCCAGTGCGGCGCTGCCGATCATCTTCCAGCTGAGCCCGGACAGGTAGAGCGCAAACAGGCCGGAAGCCGCAATCAGGATCGAGGTACCCAGGTCCGGCTGGCGCACGATCAGCGCCGCCGGCACCCCGACAATCGCCAGCGCGCCGAGTACGGACAGGAACGACGGCGGCAGTGTGCGCTTGTGCAGGTAGGCCGCCACCGCGATGGGCACCGCGAGTTTCAGCGCTTCGGACGGCTGAAAACGAAAACCGCCAATCTGCAGCCAGCGCTGGGCACCCTTGGCCCCCACCCCCACAAACAGCACCGCCACCAGCAGGCAGCAACCGGCAATGTAAAACCACGGCGACCAGCGCCGGTAAAACTCCAGCGGGATCTGCGCGGCGATGAACATGCCCACGAACGCCAGACACAGGAATACGGACTGGCGTTTCACGTAATGGATTTCTTCACCGGCGGCGCTGTAGAGAATCACCAGGCCGGCGCCGGCCAGAATCATCAGCAACAGCAGCAACGGCACGTCGATATGCAGGCGGCGGGACAGGCTCGCCGGGCGGCGCAGGCTGCTGCCGGCATCCGGCAGGCGGTGCATGTAATCGCGACTAGCCACGGGCGCTCACCTCCAGGGACTCGTGTTGCGGGTGTGACGCCGGCGGGCGCATCGGCGGCTGCCAGACGGTCTCCTCCACCGGGCGCGACATCCACTCGGCAAACACTTCCCGCGCGACCGGCGCGGCGACCAGACCGCCGCCTTCGCCATTTTCCACCAGCACCGACACCGCGATCTGCGGGTCATCCACCGGCGCAAAGGCGACAAACAGCGCGTGGTCCCGGTGGCGCTCCTTCAGTGCCTCGGAGTCGTAGCGTTCGCCCTGGGCGATACCCACCACCTGGGCGGTACCGGACTTGCCGGCAACGCGAAAATCCAGGTCTTTGCCGGCGCGCTTGCCGGTACCGTGCAGGCTGTAGACCACGGCTTCCATACCCTTGAATACCAGGTCCCAGTACTCGGGCTTGGCCTCCACGTGGTGCAGCACTTCCGGCGGCTGCTCGACGCCGTCCACCGCCATCACCACCTGGGGTTTGTAATGGGTGCCACGGTTGGCCATGGTGGCGGTCATCACCGCCAGCTGCAGCGGGGTTGCCAGCACAAAGCCCTGGCCCAGTACCGCGTTGAGGCTGTCCCCCGGGAACCAGGGCATGCCGCGGGCACCGCGCTTCCAGTCCCGCGACGGGAACAGCCCGGGGCGCTCCACCGGCAGGTCGATGCCGGTCTTGGCACCGAGGCCGAAACGGGTGGCGATATCGTGCATACCGTCGATATTCCAGCGCGACGCCATGTCCCAGAAGTAGACGTCACAGCTCTGCGCCAGCCCCTGGATCAGGTCGATATGCTTGCCGTGGCCCCAGCGTTTCCAGTCGCGGTAAATGCGCGGGTCGTTGGGCAGTTTGAAGTAGCCCGGGTCCGCCACCTCGGTTTCCCCGGTGATCACGCCGGCAACCAGGCCGCCGAGGCCCATCATCGGTTTGATGGTGGAACCCGGCGGATACTGTCCCTGCAGTGCGCGGTTGAACAGCGGCACGTCGAGGGAATCGCTGAGGGCGCGATAATCGTTGAAGCTGATGCCGGTCACAAACAGGTTGGGGTCGAAGGACGGCTTGCTCACGAACGCCAGCACGCCGCCGGTCTTGACGTCGATCGCCACCACCGAACCGCGGTTGTCGCCCAGGGCATCGGTGGCCACCTCCTGCAGCTTCGCGTCCAGGTGCAGGGTCAGTTCGGAGCCGGGTTTGGGGTCGTGCCGCTCGAGCACCGTGAGCACCCGCCCGCGGGCATTGGTTTCCACGTTTTCGTAGCCCACCTCGCCCAGCAGCAGGTCTTCGTAGGAGCGTTCCAGGCCCACCTTGCCGATACTCTGGGTCCCGCGGTAGCGGCGCACGTCTTCCTCGGTGAACTGCTGGAGTTCGCGGTCGTTGATCCGCCCCACATAGCCTACGCTGTGGGCAAACAGCTCACCCTGCGGGTAATAGCGCACCAGTTCCGCTTCCACGGACACCCCGGGCAGGCGGAATTCGTTGACGCTGATGCGGGCGATTTCATCCTCGGTGAGGCGATAGCGCAGGGGCACCGGCTCGAACGGGCGCCGCCGCGGCAGGCGGCGATTGAATTTCTCCACATCGCTGTCGTCCAGACGCACCAGCCGGCCCAGCAGTTCGAGGGTTTCGTCGAGCTTCTGTACCCGCTCGCGCACGATGGACAGGGTGTAACTGGGGCGGTTGTCCGCCAGCAGCTCGCCGTTGCGATCGTAGATCAGGCCGCGGGTGGGGGGCACCGGCCGCACCTGGATGCGGTTCTGGTCCGACTGGGTGCGATAGTTTTCGTAATTGACCACCTGCAGGTCATAGAAGCGGGCAATCAGTACCCCGATCAATACCACCACGCCACAGATGGCCACCAGCATGCGGTTGCGAAACAGCCGCTGCTCGGTGTGATGATCTTTAAGGCGCAGGTTCTCGGGCATGGATGTCGTTTCGGGCGCTAATTCAGTATCGATTGTCCGCTATCGGCGCTTAATCTGCGCCCTACGGATACGAATAGTCGGGTTGGCGTAAAAATAACCACGAAGTGTACACAAATTTGCCCCCGCGCGGAGTACCCGGCGGGCGGATTTCCCGCGATGGACTCGGCAGTTTGCACATTTACTTCCGGGTGCCCAGCAGCCGGCGGACGATGAAATGTCCGCCGGCCCCCGATTCAGACCGGGGGCGCGATGGAGAGTTCACCGGGAGTTTGCTCGTTATATCCACGCCGGGTGCCGCGATCAGCGGCTATTTGTGGTACGGGTGCCCCGCAAGCAGGGTCCAGGCGCGGTACAGCTGTTCCGCCAGCAGCACCCTGACCAGTGGGTGCGGCATGGTCAATGCCGACAGGGACCAGCGCTGGCGGGCGCGACCCAGGCACTCGGGAGACAGCCCGTCGGGGCCGCCGATCAGCAGGCTGACGTTGTCTCCGGACATCTGCCAGTCTGCCAGTTCCCGCGACAGCTGCTCGGTGCTCCAGGACTTGCCCTTCACATCCAGCGCCACCACGTGGTCCCGCGGTCCCAGCGCCGCGAGCATGGCCTCGCCCTCTTTCTGGCGGGCCTTTTCCACCAGCGCGGCGGAGTTTTTCTGCCCGCGATTGCCGAGGGGGATCTCGACTATTTCCAGGGTCAGTTCCCGCGGCAGGCGCTTGGCGTACTCGTTGTAGCCCTCCTGCACCCAGGCGGGCATCTTGCCGCCGGCGGCGATTATGCGCAATTTCATGGGGAAACGGTCACCGCAATCAGTCCTGGTGCGGGTCGCTGCCGTCGGCGTTGTCGCGGGTATTGGGGGTCATGGACCAGAGCTTTTCCAGCTCGTAGAAGCCGCGCACCTGGGCCTGCATGACGTGCACCACCAGGTCACCGTAATCCACCAGTACCCATTCGCCGGTTTCCATGCCCTCGACACCGATGGGGCGGATACCGGCCTCTTTGCCGTCTTCGACCACATTTTCCGCGAGGGATTTGACCTGGCGGCTGGAGGTACCGGTACAGATGATGAGGGTATCCATGACGTCACTGAGTTCGGACACGTCCAGAGTGACGATGTCCTGGCCCTTGAGGTCTTCCAGTGCGTTTACGGCGATTTGTTTGATATCAGTCATAACACCTAATTGAGGGCGTATCCGCCCTTTTTAACTCCGATAGAGTTGATGAGTTTGAATGTAGTCGAGTACGCGCTCGGGGAGCAGGAAACGCGGGGAGCGCCCGTGCCTGATCAGTTCGCGCACTGCGGTGGCGGAAATGGGCAGCAGGGTCTGCTCCCGCACCAGTATTCGCCCGGCGGCTTCGCTGGCCAGGTGGCTGCTGTCGCCGCGATGCTGCGCCAGCAGTTCCGCCACTTCCCCTTCCCGGGGCAGTTGCCAGCCGGGGCGGGTGACCACCACCAGGTGGGCGAGCGCCACCAGTTTTTCCCAGCGGTGCCAGCCCGGCAGGCCGAGCAGGGAGTCCAGCCCCATGCAGAAGCTGATGGAGACGTCATCCCCCAGCTCGCTGCGTAATTCTTCCAGGGTGTCCACGGTGTAGGTGGCCCCTGCCCGTTTCAGTTCACGGTCGTCCAGGACCAGTTCGGGGCAGTTTTCCAGCGCCAGTGCCAGCATGGCACAGCGGTCTTCGGCACTGACTTCCGGCTCGCCCCGATGCGCCGGCTGATGCGATGGCAGCAGGCGCATTTCGTCGAACCCCAGCGCTTCCTTCAGTTCCAGCGCCATGCGCAGGTGGCCGAAGTGCACCGGGTTAAAGGTACCGCCAAACAGGGCGATGGTTTTCAGGTTTTGTGCCACTTGATCCCCAGCTAGTTCGGTGCACTGGCCACCATCGGTGGCGGCACTGCTACCGGGCAGGTGTTTGCGAGACACGCGGTAAACCCGTCCCTGGGGGCTCTGCACCGCCATCCATGGCGGTGAAGGTCTCGCAAACACCTGCCCGGTATCAGTGCCTTCGCATCAGAGTCTGTTGAGTGAGCGACTCACTCTCGAATCTGCCCATCGCCGAACACGATCCACTTCTGCGAGGTAAGACCCTCGAGTCCCACTGGACCGCGGGCGTGGATTTTGTCGGTGCTGATGCCAATTTCAGCGCCCAGACCGTATTCGAAGCCGTCCGCAAAGCGGGTGGAGGCGTTCACCATCACCGAGCTGGAATCCACCTCAGCGAGGAAGCGCCGCGCGCGGGTGTAGTCTTCGGTCACAATCGCTTCGGTGTGGCCGGAGCTGTAGCGGGCGATGTGGTCCATCGCCGCATCCATGTTCGCGACCACGCGGATGGACAGTACCGGCGCCAGGTATTCGGTGGCCCAGTCCTCTTCGCTGGCCGCGAGGGCCTGGGGCAGGATGGCACAGGTCTTTTCACAGCCCCGCAGTTCCACGCCTTTTTCACCATAGGCCGCGGCCAGTTTGGGCAGGAAGTCTGCGGCAACGGCTTGCGCTACCAGCAGGGTTTCCATGGCATTGCACACGCCATATCTGTGGGTCTTGGCGTTGAGGGCGATGTCGAACGCTTTCTGCGGGTCGGCGCGGTCGTCCAGGTACACGTGGCAGATGCCGTCCAGGTGTTTGATCACCGGCACCCGCGCTTCGCGGCTGATGCGCTCGATCAGCCCCTTGCCACCGCGCGGTACGATCACATCCACGTATTCGGGCATGGTGATCAGTGCGCCCACTGCAGCGCGGTCGGTGGTGTCCACGACCTGCACTGCGGTTTCCGGCAGCCCGGCCTGCTTGAGGCCGGCGGCGATGCAGGCGGCGATGGCGCCGTTGGAGTGCAGCGCTTCGCTGCCACCGCGCAGGATGGTGGCGTTGCCGGATTTGAGGCACAGGCTGGCGGCGTCGATGGTGACGTTGGGGCGGGATTCGTAGATGATTCCCACCACCCCCAGGGGCACGCGCATCTTGCCCAGCTGGATGCCGCTGGGGCGGTATTTCAGGTCGGAGATCTCTCCCACCGGGTCCGCCAGTTCCGCGATCTGATTCAGCCCCTCGATCATGCCGTCGATACGAGCGTCGTTCAGTTCCAGGCGGTCCAGCAGCGCAGCGTCCAGGCCGTTGTCGCGGCCCTGCTGCATGTCTCTGGCATTGGCTGCGGCCAGTTCGCCGCGGCGGGCGTCCAGCTCTGCGGCTATGGCTTTCAGCGCCCGGTTCTTGGTGCCGGTATCGGCGCGCGCCATCAAACGGGCGGCAGCGCGGGCGGCGCGGCCCATGGCCTGCACTCTGGCGACGGTGGCGTTTTCCGTGGTTTCGGCGGCACTGACACTGCTCACGACTTCTCTCCTTGGATAACCCAGGGGCGGCCTCCGATGACCGCCCGGAAATTCGGGCCGCGCAGTATACCGTAACCGGGCGGTTTGATTCGGCCTATCTGGCAGATTCGCGCCTGTCGCCGGCACCGAGTTTCTGGTGCAGGTAGGCAATGCCCAGTAACGCGAGCCCGAGCCCCATAAAAGAGGCGACCCGCAACAGCCCCTCGAGACCGGACATATCCACCAGGAACAGCTTCACGATCACCAGTGCCAGTACCGCCATTCCGCCCTGGTAACAGGCGCGCCAGCCCCGCCAGCTGCCCCACAGAATCGCCGCGACCGCCAGCGCCAGCCACACCGCGGAGTAGGTATAGAGCTCGCCGGTGCCGGTGGGTAGATCCAGGCGGATATTGCCCTGCCACAGGTGCCTCACTTCCAGCGACACCCAGATAAAGCCCGCCACTGCGGCGAGTACTGCGGCGGCCCTGCGGGTGGCGGGCAGGTAACAGCGACTCGCGAGGTAGGCCAGCAGCGCGGGCCCGGCGAATGCCGGCAACAGCAGGTTGAGCAGTGGCCGGCTGCCTATAGCGCCCCAGGCCCAGGGGTTACTTTCCGCCACAGCAACCAGGATCCACCCGTAGTTGACCGTCGCGGCCAGCATCAGCACCCGGCCGTAGCCGTCGTACCAGCGGGCGAAGCTGTCACTGACCAGGCTCTTGCGGTAATAGACCAGCGCCAGCCCCGCGAACAGCCAGGTATTCGCCACTGCCTCGGTAAAGCTGAACTCCGGCGCGAAAGCATTGCCGCCGTACAGCCAGTAGCGACACTCCGCCCACAGCGCCAGTACCAGCAGGGGCCACGCGCTGGCC
>NZ_CAJXKH010000071.1 GCF_913055755.1 uncultured Microbulbifer sp. | reverse complement strand
GATCCCTACGCGCGCGAGAAAAAACGCGGCGGTGCCTGGATGGATGACGCCCGTGTGCGGCGCCAGACCACGGCCGGACTGCAATTGCCTATAGCCTATCTGGTATGCAATTTTTCTCCCGCATCCAGCGATGCCCCCGCGCTGCTGACCCATTACGAGGTCACCACCCTGTTTCACGAGTTCGGTCACGGGCTGCACCATATGCTGACCCAGGTGGACGTGGCGGCGGTGTCCGGTATCAACGGTGTGGCCTGGGATGCCGTCGAACTGCCGAGCCAGTTCCTGGAAAACTGGTGCTGGGAACCGGAAGCGCTGGCGATGATTTCCGGCCACTACCAGAGCGGGGAGCCATTGCCACAGGTACTGCTGGAGAAAATGCTGGCGGCGAAGAATTTCCAGTCCGCGATGTTTACCGTGCGCCAGCTGGAGTTTGCGCTGTTTGATCTGTTGCTGCACTCGCGCCCGGAGGGCGCCAACGCGGAAGAGATCCGGCGCGTGATCAACGACGTGCGCGATCAGGTTTCGGTGGTGCCGGTGTCCCCGGACAACCGTTTCCAGAACAGCTTCAGCCACATTTTTGCCGGTGGTTACGCCGCCGGCTATTACAGCTACAAATGGGCCGAGGTGCTGTCCGCGGATGCCTTTTCACTGTTTGAGGAAAACGGAATTTTTGATCCGGCGACCGGGCAAAAATTCCTGCACACCATTCTCGAGCAGGGCGGCAGCCGCGATCCGCAGGACCTGTTCACAGAATTTCGTGGGCGCGGCCCTAAAATAGATGCGCTGTTGCGTCACTCTGGCATAGAACCGGGTATCGAACCCGGCATTGAATAATCGGCATTGCAAGAGGTTTTAACATGACCGATGACAACGAACAGCTGAAGCCCGTAAAGCGCCGGTTTATTGCCGGCGCAGTCTGTCCGCGCTGCAGCGCCATGGACAGGATCGTCAATTACAAACTCGGCGATAAAAACTATCGCGAGTGCGTGGCGTGTGGCTTCAAGGATGAGATCCGCCTGCAGGCATCGTCGCGGGAACTGGATACCCGGGTGAATAACACCGCAGACAGGGAAGTGGAGGAGACGGCGGTAAAAATTTTGCAGCCGCCGAAAACCGATAACCACTAAAAACACACTGTACTAGCCGCTTGAAAAAACTCTATCCCCTTATCGCCCTGCTGGTGGTTACTGTCATCGCGGGGCTCTACGGACTCAACCATTACAGTAACCTGCGTGCGCAGCAGCGCGAACAGGTTTCCTATCTGTTGAGTCGCTGTGTCAACCAGAGCCTGCTGTCCATGTTCCGCTTGCAGGCCAACAATTGGCAGGCAAGGCCCGATTTTTACCGGCAGGAGGCGGATGCACTCACCGCTGAGGTGACGGCACTGCCGGAAAAAATTCTCGATGGAAAACCTTTCGACGCATGGCGGGAAGCGGTAAGCATGTGTGAACAGCTGACGGAAAACAGCAACCGCCAGCACCGCACCATTTTTCGCCCACTGGGGCATATGGCCAGTACCGGCCTGTGGGGCAACGAGGGATTGAAAGAAGCGCGCATGCTCAAGCGACGCAAGCGGGTGATTGATCAGGTGCAGGTTGCGGCGCAGGCCGCCGACAGCTACCTGAAAGATATCCGCTCGGATATTCGCGGCCTGCTGCAGCACAGCAAACTCTCGACAGAAACCCGGGAGATGGTCGCCACAGAGCTGGAACAGACGGTGCTGGCGGGCTACCGCCGCGGCCAGTTTTCGCGGCGCGAGGTAGAGCGCTACCTGGAACGGCAGGCGCACTTCTACCAGTTGTTGGCGGATAATACCCGCGGTTTTACCCTGCGCGGAGGCAGTCTCTATTTCTACAATGGCGAGCTTCGCCGTCAGGTGGAAGAGTTGAACCGGGCACTGGTGACCGGCAAAACCGATTTCTACAACCACTGGCAGCAGGTGCTCACTCGCCAGCGGGGGTAAGTCCCGGTGCTCAGTGTGAGGTGTCGAGCTGGTAGCGCAGGGAAGGGGGGCGCAGGTCTATCTGCATATGGTGGGCAAAGTCCGGCCACTCCCCGGGGGTCTCCTCGAAGCGCTGCTTGCACAGAATCAGGGAAACCAGGTGCTCGGGATCCAGTTCTCCCGGCTCAAAGCGTCTTAACAGCAACTCGCTCAGGTCATCCAGCTGGCAGGACAGCGTCTCGCCGAGTAACTCCCGCACCACCAGGTTGGCGATCATGGAATCCATCGGCAACAGCGGTGTGCCGCACCTGGGCTGCAGTCGGTCGTTGATTTCTTCCATGGTGCGGTGGGCCAGGTAGGCTTCGTCCAGAATGGAACCCAGCCCGTGTTCATGGGGCTGGCGCTCCGGCACCTCGCTAAAGCTGTGGGCGATCAACTCCCGCACCGGGCGGAAATCCAGTCCGCCTGCCTCGCACAGGGATTCCAGCTGTTGCATCCAGGCCGGAATCACCTGGATATAGCGGATGACGAAACAGGTCAGGTGCAGCGGCGCGTCGCGCTGGGGCAGCTGGATACTGCGGTGCAGATTTGGCAACGTATCATGCAGCGAGCGCCGGAAACGGAAGCGTTCCTGCTCTGCGGCAACCGCGCGATCAATGCACTGTTGAATAAGTGTGTAAGGGTCTGACATACAGCAAAAATATAAACGGCTGGGCCGCCTCCCCGTTTCTTTGCCTTGTACTTCTGGTGGTGTCTGCTCCCCGGACACAGACGTTTGGGCAAGACTGCTTAACGTTGGAAGAGGGTGTGCGCCGTAGCTCCAATTACAGCCAATAGTTTTTCTTAGTGTAGTAATAAAAGTAGACCATAAGGCCGGCGGATCGTGCGCTGAACCACAAAAAAAGGCTGAGCCAGATGCCAGTGTTGTCATACTGGCGGGTAAACCACCAGCAGGGCAGGAACACCGTCACAGTGGCAATGAACATGGTGTCACGCATTTGCCGGCTCTTGCCCGCGCCGATAAATACCCCGTCCAGCTGGTAACTCCATACCGCAATCAGCGGTAGCGCGCAAAGCCACGGATAGTGCCCCTGCGCTACATCCAGCACCGCGGGGATGGCAGTGAACAGCGGCAGGATCCAGTCACGGCCCGTCAACAGGACTGCGGTGATCAGCAGCGCCGAAGCCAGTGCCAGTACCCCGGCCGCGCGCACGGTGCGGTTGAACTGCGGCATATTGCGCCGGCCTATGGCGTTGCCAACCAGGGCCTCGGTGGCGTGGGCAAAGCCGTCAAGTCCGTAAGACGTCATCATCAGCAGCTGTAGCAATATGGCATTGCCCGCGAGCACGGCATCTCCCAGCGCCGCTCCCTGGGCCGTAAAAAACGTCAGCGTGAACAGTAGCAGGCAGGTGCGGATAAACAGGTCGGTATTGATCCGCAGCAACTCCAGCCAGGGGTGTATTTTCCGCCACGGCCAGAACTCCGTGTAGCGGGATACCCGGCGCAACCCCTCCCAGGCACCGCGGTGGCGCCTCACCAGCAGGTATCCGCCGAGCACAAAGCCGCACAGGTCCGCAGATACGGACGCCCAGGCCGCACCGCGGGCGCCCATGCCCAGCCCGATGATCAACCACAGGTCGAGCAGGATATTCAGCAGGTTCGCGGCCACCAGCACGAGCAGTGGCGAGCGGCTGTCGCGGCGGCCGATAAAAAATCCCAGCAGGGCGAAATTCGCCAGTGCCAGTGGCGCGCTCAGCAGCCGGATCTGCAGATAGTCGCGGGCGTGTGGCGCGGCGTCGGCACTGGCATTCATCCACTGCACGATGGTGGGCAACAACGGGATTGCCAGCAGCCAGAGCGCCGCCCCCAGTGTTCCCGCCAGTGCCAGTGCCCGCAGCAGCCAGGCTGCGCCGCTGTCCGGGGCGCGCGCAACCAGCCCGGTGGTGCCCATACGCAGAAAGCCGAAAGCCCACAGCAGCATGGAAATCACACTGGCGCCAATGGCGACGCCGGAAAGATATTCCGGGCTGGACAGGTGCCCGAGTACCGCCGTATCCACGGCGCCCAGCAGCGGCACGGTGATGTTGCTCAGAATCATCGGCCAGGCGAGATTCCATACCCGCAAATAGGGAGCGACTGCCCGGCGCGAAAGCGCCCCCCGGGGGGCCAATGAATTTTTCATGTAAGTTGGCGGTTTAATTGACTTTTTGCTGGCGATGTGTTCCTTTTGACTGTGCAGTAGATGCGACAAAAAAACACAGGTTGTTGGTTGTACCTTCCGGACGACGACATTCTGAAGTAAAAAAGCCCCTGGCGAAAAATAACAAGTTGCACTGTCAGCAGTATCACGCAGTTGTGGCCACCCCCGGCGTGCGTGCAGTGTATGTAGTCTTGGTTTACTACAGCATGTCCACATTTCGATGTGTGGAAAATATCCCGATCACCCGGTCGGGGCAGACTCCAGTCTTCCTTGCAGCCAGCCGCTGTTACAGGGTTTTGCTATTTTTTTAGGTTGCAGTACCGCGACCGTGCGCACAATGCAGTATTCGTGTGGCAAGGCCGCAGTGATGTGACCGCAGGATAGCGGCTCGCGAGAATAACAAACATGGAGATCTGCAGGCGATGTTGATGGGCTTAAAACGGCTGTTCGCCTTCCTGACCATCTCGGCTATTGCACCCGGACTTTTTGCCCAGGAAACTGCGCAAAAAGCCGAAGAGGGTGCGGAGCGCTGGGGGGTCAATATGACCCAGGGGGTCACTGAAGTTTCCCGCACCACTTACGATCTGCACATGCTGATTTTCTGGATCTGCGTGGCAATCGGTATCGTGGTTTTCGGGGTGATGTTCTACAGCATGTGGCGCCACCGCAAGAGCAAGGGCTACAAGGCGGCGCAATTCCACGAGAGTACCTTTGTGGAACTGGTGTGGACGATCATTCCCACGCTCATTCTCGTCGGTATGGCAGTACCCGCCACCAAAACCCTGTACGACATCTACGACACCAAGGAAGCCGATCTCGATATCATGATCACCGGCTACCAGTGGAAGTGGAAGTACGACTACCTGGGTTCCGATGTCTCCTTCTTCTCCAATCTCTCCACGCCGCGCGCGCAAATCGATAACCAGCTGCCGAAAAACGACCACTACCTGCTGGAAGTGGACGAGCCGCTGGTGGTGCCGGTCAACAAGAAAATCCGTTTCCTGATTACTGCGAATGACGTCATCCACGCCTGGTGGGTGCCGGATCTGGCGGTGAAGAAGGACGCGATCCCCGGCTTCGTCAACGAATCCTGGACCCGCATCGATGAGCCGGGTATCTACCGCGGCCAGTGTGCCGAACTGTGCGGCAAGGACCATGGCTTTATGCCGATTGTGGTCAAGGCGGTACCGGAAGACGAGTATCACTCATGGCTGAGTGACCGCGCCGAACAGGCCGCGCGGATCAAGGAACTCACCAACAAGACCTTCACCTTCGATGAACTGTACGAGCGCGGTGAAAAGATTTACGCGAGTACCTGCGCCGCCTGTCACCAGCCCAATGGCCAGGGTGTGCCCGGTGCCTTCCCGGCGATTGCCGGCTCCAAGGTGGCCACCGGACCGATGGACGGACACCTGAACATGGTGGTCAACGGCTCGTCGAAGAACCCGGCGATGCAGGCCTTTGGCGCACAGCTGAGCGAGGTGGATATCGCCGCGGTAATCACCTATCAGCGCAACGCCTTCGGCAACAATATGGGCGACACCGTGCAGCCCATCGACATTCTCAATTTCAAGAATAATTAAGCAGGAGCCGAAAGGAGTTTAGTTATGGCACACGGTCCGAAACCCGGAATTACCCGCTGGCTCTACACCACTAACCACAAGGACATCGGTTCGATGTACCTGTGGTTCAGTTTTGCAATGTTCCTGCTAGGCGGTTGTATGGCGCTGGTGATCCGCGCCGAACTTTTCCAGCCCGGCCTGCAGATTGTGCAGCCGGAATTCTTTAACCAGATGACCACCATGCACGGCCTGATCATGGTGTTTGGTGCGGTGATGCCCGCATTCGTCGGCCTCGCCAACTGGATGGTGCCGATGATGATCGGCGCTCCGGATATGGCGCTGCCGCGCATGAACAACTGGAGCTTCTGGATCCTGCCATTCGCCTTCGCGATGCTGGCATCCACCCTGTTCATGGAGGGCGGTGCGCCCAACTTCGGTTGGACTTTCTATGCGCCGCTGTCCACCGAGTACGCGCCGCCGAGCGTGACCTTCTTTATTTTCTCCATCCATATCATGGGTGCGTCGTCGATCATGGGGGCGATCAACATCGTTGCCACCATCCTCAACATGCGTGCACCGGGCATGACCCTGATGAAGATGCCGCTGTTCGTGTGGACCTGGCTGATCACCGCCTACCTGTTGATTGCGGTAATGCCGGTGCTGGCGGGCGTGGTGACCATGATGCTGATGGATATCCACTTCGGCACCAGCTTCTTCAGCGCCGCCGGCGGCGGTGACCCGGTACTGTTCCAGCACGTGTTCTGGTTCTTCGGCCACCCCGAGGTGTACATCATGATCCTGCCGGCCTTCGGCATCGTATCGGCGATCATTCCCACTTTCGCGCGCAAGCCGCTATTCGGCTACAGCTCGATGGTATACGCCACCGCGTCGATCGCTTTCCTCAGCTTTATCGTGTGGGCCCACCATATGTTTACCGTGGGCATGCCGGTCGCCGGTGAGCTGTTCTTTATGTACGCCACCATGCTGATCGCGGTACCCACCGGGGTGAAGGTGTTCAACTGGGTGAGCACCATGTTCCGGGGCTCCATGACCTTCGAAACGCCGATGCTGTTTGCGATCGCCTTCGTGATCCTGTTTACCCTGGGTGGCTTCTCCGGCCTGATGCTGGCCATCGCCCCCGCGGACTTCCAGTATCACGACACCTACTTTGTGGTGGCGCACTTCCACTATGTGCTGGTACCGGGTGCGATCTTCTCGATCACCGCCGGGGTCTACTACTGGCTGCCCAAGTGGACCGGCAATATGTACAACGAGACCATGGGCAAGGTGCACTTCTGGCTGGCATTTATCGGCCTGAATGTCACTTTCTTCCCGATGCACTTTGTTGGGCTCGCCGGTATGCCGCGGCGGATTCCGGATTACGCACTGCAGTTCGCCGACTTCAACCAGATTGCCAGCATGGGCGCCTTCCTGTTCGGCGCCGCGCAGCTGGTGTTCCTGTTCAACGTCCTGCGTACCGTGCGCGGCGGCAACAAAGCCACCGATGAAGTCTGGGAAAACCCGCAGGGACTGGAGTGGACAGTGCCTTCGCCGGCTCCGTACCACACCTTCAGCACGCCCCCGGCGGTGCGCTGATCGATAGCACGGAAAATCCCCATGGCCTGGAGTGACAACGCAAAAACCACCGCAAAGCTGCTGACCCTCGCGGTCAGCATGCTGGGGTTCGCGCTGTTCGTGATGCCACCTCTGTACGACGCCTTCTGCGAGATCACCGGCCTCAACGGCAAGACCGGTGAGCGCTACGAGGCGGTCCCGGCAGCGGTGGATCGCGAGCGGCTGGTGAAAGTCCAGTTTGTCGCTACCAACAATGAAAACATGCCCTGGGAGTTCCGCCCCGGCACCGTGGAGATGCGGGTGCACCCGGGTGAACCGGCGGATACCGTGTTCATTGCCCGCAACCCTTCCGGGCGGGAAATGATCGCCCAGGCGATTCCCAGTCTGGCGCCGTCGAAAGCGGCAGAATATTTCCACAAAACCGAATGTTTCTGCTTTAACCAGCAGACCCTCGCCGCCGGCGAATCTGCAGAACTGGGTTTGCGCTTTATCGTCGACCCGGATCTGCCCCGCGGCGTGAATACCATAACGCTCTCCTACACGCTGTTTGATGTCACGGAACGGATGGCGAAACAAACGAACAACAAAAAGGCGGATGCTCCCCTAACTGAGCGCGAGTCCAAGCGAGAGGGATAAATAAATATGGCCACAGAAAGCAGCTACTATGTTCCCGAGCAGTCCCGGCTGCCCATCTTTGCCACCATCGGCCTGTTCCTGACAGCCTTCGGTGCCGCCAACTGGGTCAACGGCGGCAGCTCCTATATTTTCTTTGCCGGCGCACTCTCCATGGCCACGGTGCTGTGGTTCTGGTTCGCCACCGTTATCCGCGAGAACATGCAGGGGCTCAATAGCGCGCAGCTCAAGCGGTCCTACGTGTGGGGTATGGGCTGGTTCATCTTCTCGGAAGTGATGTTCTTCGCGGCATTCTTCGGCGCCCTGTATTACATTCGCAACTTTTCCCTGCCGTGGCTCGGCGGGGAGGGCGACCGCGGCAGCTCGAACATACTGTGGGAAGGGTTCCAGAATACCTGGCCGCTGATGGTCACCCCGGATCAGGCGGTCAGTGGCGAGTCCGCCAAGGTCCTGGGTCCCAAGGGCATTATCGACCCCTGGCACCTGCCGCTGCTGAACACCTTCCTGCTGCTCGCTTCCAGCGTGACCGTTCACGTCGCCCATGTGTTCCTGAAAAAGAACAAGCGCCAGGGATTCAATCTGTGGCTCGCGGCCACCGTGGTACTGGGTTCCGCCTTCCTGTTCTTCCAGGTAGAAGAATATATGGAAGCCTACCAGCATCTCGGACTGACACTGGAATCCGGTATTTACGGTACCACCTTCTTCATGCTGACCGGTTTCCACGGTGCCCATGTGACCCTGGGTACCATCATGCTGCTGATCATGCTGTTGCGCTCGGTTATCGCCCACCACTTCAAGCCGGACGACCACTTCGGTTTTGAAGCGGCGAGCTGGTACTGGCACTTTGTGGACGTGGTGTGGGTAGGCCTGTTTATCTTTGTTTACGTGCTGGGCGCGTAAAGTGTAGCAATGTTGGTGGATGCCCAGCGTGTCCACCAATTGAAGCGTATTTTCAGTATTTGTTCGCCCAGGGCGCTGTATTGGAAAGCATACCGCTGTCGAAGCCGTACCAGATGGCGAGCAGCAGCAGTGCGGCGAGTGAAATGCGAATACCAAGCGCATAGAGCGTGCGCTTGGACTCCGGCGCGCCCATATCGCGCAGCAGGAAAACAAGAGCGCTGGTCAGGCTGACCAGCACGGCGAGAAACAACAAAACGATTATTGCTTTAAGCCACATAATTCAACGCCATTTATAGAAGTACTTATTGGCATGACAGTTCCGAACACGTCGACCGCCAAAGGCGACAACGCATTACCCACCGGGACGGCAGAAAACTCCAGGGAAGCGGGAGAACAGTCGCGAGCAGCCAGTGTAGCATTTATCCGCAACTGGCCCCTTACGATCCTAAGCCTGTGCCTGTTTCCATTACTCCTCGGCCTCGGCAGCTGGCAGCTGCAGCGGGGAGCAGAAAAACAGCAGATGCTGGATCGCATTGATACCCGCCTCGCGTCCCAGCCACAGAAAATCGCGCAGCTCTCACAGCTCGAGATCTACACCCCCGTGCGCCTGCTCGGATACTACACCGACGAATACCTCTATCTCGATAACCGCACCCGCAACGGGCGTGCCGGCTATGAAATACTGCAGGTGTTTAGCAGCGGCCAACAACGCTGGCTGGTGAACCGCGGTTGGCTCCCGGGGAAATCCCGCCGCAGCGAACTGCCGGAAGTTGCCTATCCGCGCGCGGCCAAGGTCATTACCGGCTTCCTCTATCCCGTCGGCGAAAGTGCAGCTGAGCAGCCGGGCGTCGCCGGACCGGGTTCGCGCATACAGTCACTGAATCGCAAACACACGGCCGCGCTGAACCTTCGCCAGCCGGACTGGCACATCCGTATCAGTGCGGACTCCGACACCGCACTGACCACCGACTGGCAACTGATCAATGTAAATCCGCAGAGGCACCAGGGCTACGCCGTGCAGTGGTTTTCCATGGCCGCGGCACTGTTTATTCTGTGGCTACTGGCGGCGACCAATATTCGCAGTATCATCAGGGTGACAAAACACCATCGTAGACCCGTATCCACGCGGGCAGATAACAATAATCAGCGTCCGACAGACGCAGCGCGAGGTGAATGAAATGGCAGAAAATACCGGTACCGACAACATCAATGTTGCGGAAAATAATCCCAACCGAAAACAGAAATCCGGGCTCAGCCGCTGGGCCGGAATCGGGGTCTTCGCTGCCGTCGCCCTGCCGATAGTCGCGGCCTACGGCATCTTCTACACCGGCATCGGTATGCCAGACGGTACCGTTAACCAGGGTGAGCTGCTGACCCCGGCACACGCGGTGAAAGACATACAGCTGGTTTCTGAAAAAGGTGAAACCCTCGACCTCGCCGCCGAAGCACCGAAGTGGCGCTACCTGATCCTGGGTGATGAAATCTGTGCGGGTGAATGCCAGAAATTGCTGTACACCACGCGCCAGGTGCATATCCGTCTGGGTGACAAGGCACATCGGGTGGAGCGACTGCTGGTCACCGGACAACCACTGTCGGCACTCAGTCATCAAAGTATTTCCGACCAGCACCCGCGACTGCGCCTGGCCACCGCCGACCAGGCCACGCTGGACCAGTGGCTTGCGGACAGCGACCACGCCAATCTGAAGCGACCCAGCGCGCTGCTGGTGGACCAGAATGGATTCGCCATGATGGTCTACGACAACCGCCACACCGGCAACCAACTGCTGAAAGACATCAAACGACTGCTGAAGTACTCCTACGAGCAGTAACCGGGTAAACAGGAGAGAGCAAGCGATGGATGTGGAATCCGATATCACCGAACTGCGTAAAAATTACAAAAAAGACTGGCGCTTCCGCCTCGCATTGATCGGCACCGCGCTGGCACTGGTGGTGGTGGTCCTGGGTGCCTTTACCCGGCTGTCCCACGCCGGCCTGGGATGCCCGGACTGGCCCGGCTGCTACGGCCACCTGCTGTGGCCCAATGAAGGTCACGAGATCCAGGCAGCCAACCAGGCCTTTCCCCATGCCCCGGTAGAGACCGACAAGACCTGGCCGGAGATGGTACACCGCTATTTTGCCGGTACCCTGCTGTTGCTGGTGGCGGGGCTCACCTATATGTTCTGGCGCCGCCGCGGCCATCGCGGGTTCGTCCAGAGCCATATCCTGCTCGGTCTGATCGTACTGCAGGCTGCCTTCGGCATGTGGACCGTCACCCTGAAGCTGTGGCCGCAGGTGGTCACTGCCCATCTGCTGGGCGGCATGGCGACCCTGTCGATCCTGTGGATGCTGGCGGAGCGGCTGCGCTACCGCCGGCGACTGATACCGCCTCACGAATTCACCGCGCTGCAGAAACTGCGCCCGCTGGCGGTGATCGCGGTAATCGCGGTGGCGCTGCAGATCGCCCTCGGTGGCTGGACCAGTTCCAACTACGCGGCACTGGCGTGCCCGGATTTTCCCACCTGCCACAACCAGTGGTGGCCGGCCGCGGACTTCACCCAGGGCTTCAACGTGGCCCAGCACATCGGTCCCAACTACCTGGGCGGCGCGCTGGAAAGCGATGCGCGCACGGCAATCCACTTAACCCACCGAATCGGCGCGATCATTGTGAGTCTGCTGGTGTGCCTGGTCGCGTTCCGCGCCTGGAAGGCGGGCTCCCCGCGCTGGGCCCAGGGGTTGCTGGCGGTGCTCTGCTTGCAAGTGGCACTGGGAATTGCGAACGTAGTGATGTCACTGCCGCTGCCGATTGCGGTGGCTCACAACGCCGGAGCAGCACTGCTGTTATTGAGCCTGCTGACCTTTTGCTACCGGATCAATACGGTGCAGCCGGCGATAGCGAAATCTTAATGAATCCAGTGGCGGTGCCGCTGCCGGGTACAGCCTTGTGAGACACGCCGTATACCCATCCCCGGGGGCTCTGCAGCGCCTTCCATGGCGCTGAAGGTTTCACAAGGCTGCACCCGGCATCGACACCTTCGCGGCGAGTTCTGGCTTTTGATCAGAGTTCGCAGGAAGTCGGCCGAAATAATAATGACAATGAGGTGGTAACCATGAGTACCCAGGCAGTAAGCGTCCAGCGCGCCGTATGGCGCGACTACTACGAGCTCACCAAACCGCGGGTGGTGATGCTGATGATCCTCACCTCGGTGATCGGCATGCTGCTTGCCGTTCCCGGTATGGTGCCACTGGATATTCTGATCCTGGGTAACTTCGGCATTGCCCTGTGCGCCGGCTCAGCCGCCGCAGTCAATCACCTGGTCGACCGCCATATCGACATCAAAATGGCCCGCACCACCAACCGTCCCATCGCCCGCGGCCGGGTGGAACCGCAAAAGGCGGTGCTGTTTGCACTGGTGCTCGGTATCAGCGGCATGGCCATACTTCTTGCTTTCGTCAACGCACTGACCGCCTGGCTCACGCTGTTTTCGTTACTGGGTTACGCCGTCGTATATACGATGTTCCTGAAGCGCGCCACGCCGCAGAATATCGTGATCGGCGGTCTCGCCGGTGCCGCGCCGCCGCTCCTGGGTTGGGTCGCGGTGACCGGGGACCTGCACGGCCACGGCCTACTGCTGGCACTGATCATTTTTGCCTGGACGCCGCCGCATTTCTGGGCGCTCGCGGTGCATCGCCGCGACGACTACGCCAAGGCGGAAATTCCGATGCTGCCGATTACCCACGGGGTGCAGTACACCAAGGTGCATATCCTGCTGTACACCTTCATCCTGTTTGCGGTGACCCTGCTGCCGTTTGCCACCGGCATGCTCGGCTGGCTCTACCTACTGGGCGCGGTGGTACTGGGGCTCGGGTTTGTTTACTGGGCGGTGGAAATGCTGCGGGATAAAAATCCCAGCGCTGGCATGGAGACCTTCAAGTACTCGATCATTTACCTGATGGCACTGTTCTGCATTATGTTGCTGGACCACTACCTCATCGCCCTGCCGCAGGCGGGAGTCTGAGCATGAGCGGGAATGTGCAACACACACCGGAGCAGAAGCGTGGCATTTACCTCACCGTCGCAATCATGGTGCTGTTTATGCTGGCGGTGGTAGCGGGCTTCGTGAATAAAATGGGCAAGCCGCGGGTCATTACCGATTCCGAGTTGCGCGCCAATGGCGCCATCAAGCTGGAGCGGCCGCGAATACTGGACGACTTCGAATTGCTTGCCGACAGTGGCGACCGCTTCCATACCAGTCAGCTGGCGGGACGCTGGACCCTGGTGTTTTTTGGCTTTACCCACTGCCCGGACGTGTGCCCCACGACCCTGGCGACCCTCAACAATTTTTACCAGACCCTGGACGAGGAAACCCGCAAAGACACCGACGTGCTGCTGGTATCGGTAGATCCACAGCGGGACAAACCGCAACAGCTGCACGACTATGTGCGCTACTTCAATCCGGAATTCGCCGGGGTTACCGGGGAGTTTCTGAACCTGAAACGTTTTGCCAACCAGTTGAACGTGCCGTTCAACAAGGTACCGCTGGAAGACGGCAGCTATACCGTGGACCACGGCTCCCAGGTGGTGCTGGTCAATCCGCGCGGCCACTATCACGCGTTTTTCAAAGCGCCGCTGGATCCGGCAAAAATGAAACTGACCTATCGCTCCATGCGCGCCACCTTCAACGGCTAAGCGTTAAAGGGGAATCAAGCGCCGACCCCGGATCACATTCGGCAACAGAAACTGGTCACGGAATCTCCGCACTGGCAGCGCTAGGATGGCGCTGCACCCTCGAACGACAACAGCAAAGAAAACGGACGTTCTATGTTTACCCTCAGTATTTTCCGGGGCGCGCCGGTGCTGCACGCGGCCCAGCCCTTTGAAGGCAAACACCTCTGGCTTCCGCCGGCACTGCTGTGCCTGCTGGCGATTCCCTTCGGCTGGGTTGGCGTTTTCGCCCCGGCCATCTGGCTGGCGCTGGCCGCCATTGAAAATGCCCGCGGGTGGAAGAAGGCCGCAGCCTTTTTCATTGCCGCGGCGTTGATGCTGACGGTGAACAGTGGGCTGGTCCCGGGCAACGAACATATCACCCTGCTGCCACCCTACAGCGACGCCGCCGGCAACCTGATATATGTGAGTTTCCGCCCCGCCAAGGCGGCCATCGCCATCACCCTGGTGGCGTTTATGCTGGTGCGACCACAGCCACTGAAGCGCGCGGACCTGCCGGTGATGGCCATCGCTATCGCGGTGCCGATCAGCGCCGGGCTTTTTCTGCTGGGGCCGTCCCCAAAGCTCGATGCGACCATCGCCGTTGCGGCACTGGTTAACCTGCTGGTGGTATGTATTGCGGAGGAGGGCTTCTTCCGCTGGGTACTGCAGCGGGGCCTCACGCAGGGGCTGCAAAAGCTGGGGCGGCAGTGGAAGTGGCTGGCAACACTGCTGGTGGCATTGCTGTTTACCACCCTGCATACCGGCTGGGCGGCGTCCCCCGTGCTGCTCGGACTCGTCGGGGTGGCGGGACTCGGTTACGCGCTGGTGTGGCAGCTGCGGGAAAGCTTCTGGGCCTGCGTCCTGACCCACTGGGGGGTCAACCTGCTGCACATGACCTTGCTGCAGTATCCGGGTTAGTGGACCCGGTAGCCGGCAACGCGACCACCGTTCAGTCGCGGGCCTTGCGCAGCTGTCCGCACAGAAATAACCCGCCGGCCGCCAGCACGATGGAGGGGCCCGCCGGCGTGTTCCACAGCACCGATGCACTGAGCCCCAGGAATACGGAAATACCGCCGATCAACGCGGCAAAGCCCGCCATCTGTTCCGGTGTCTGCGACAGCCGCCGCGCGGTTGCGGCCGGGATGATCAGCAGTGCGGTAATCAACAGCACGCCCACCACTTTCATGGCGATGGCAATCAGCAGCGCCAGCATCAGCATCAGTGCCAGGCGGATCTTCTCCACCGGCACCCCTTCCACCGCCGCCAGTTCCTCGTGCAGGGTGAAGGCGAGCAGTTTCGGCCACAGCCAGTACAGCAGCAGGGCGATCACCGCGGCCGCCGCCAGCATCAGCAACAGATCCTGGGAGGAGACCGCCAGCAGGTCCCCCAGCAGCAGTGACAGCAGGTCCACATTGATATCCAGCAGGCTCACGGTAACTATCCCCAGCGCCAGCATGGAGTGGGAGAGGATGCCCAGCAGGGTGTCCACCGACAGGTGCTGGCGTCGCTGCAGATACACCAGCATCAGTGCCAGCAGGCAGCTACTGGCGCCCACCGCCAGGGTCGGCTGGATATGCAGTAAAAAGCCCAGGGTCACCCCGAGCAGCGCGGAGTGGGCCAGGGTGTCGCCGAAATAGGCCATTCGCCGCCACACCGCAAAGCAGCCGAGGGGGCCACTGACCAGCGCCACCAGCAGCCCGGCCGCCAGTGCGTACCAGAGAAAATGGCTGTGCAGCAGCATGGAAAGATCGTTCACTGCGCGCTATTGCCCCCGTGGTTGTGATTGTCGTGGGCGTGACCGTGGGAATGGTCGCAGCAGTCGTCCACCACCTCGCCGCTGAGGTCGTGGTGGTGGTTGTGCTGGTGGGTATAGGGGGCGAGCTTGTCGCCAAACAGTTCCAGGTAGGCGGGGTCGCGGCTCACCTGTTCCGGGTGGCCGTGACAGCAGATGTGCTGGTTGACGCACAGCACCCGGTCGGTGGCCGCCATCACCAGATGCAGGTCGTGGGAAACCAGCAATACGCCGCACTGCAGCTCATCGCGCAGTTGCGCAATCAACTGGTAAACCTCGCTCTGGCCCCCCAGGTCGACACCCTGGGTGGGCTCATCCAGCACCAGCAACTGCGGTTTGCGCGCTGCGGCGCGGGCCAGCAGCACCCGCTGCATCTCACCGCCGGACAGGTCCGCCAGCCGCGCCTGCGCCAGGTGCGGCGCGCCCACGCGGGCCAGCGCGTCCGCCACCCTGACCCCTTCGATACCCAGCTGCAGGAAGCGCCCCACGGTCATCGGCATGGTGGCGTCGATCTGCAGGCGCTGTGGCATATAGCCCATGCGCAGGCCCGGGCGGCGCTGCACTTTGCCGCTAGTGGGCCTGGTGAGCCCCAGTAGCAAGCGCAGCAGGGTGGTCTTGCCGGCGCCGTTGGGGCCGATCACGGTGACGATCTCTGCCGGCTGTAATTGCAGGGTGATATCCCGCAGCAGCTGTCGCCCGGCAATTTCCAGGCCAAGGCCCTGGGCGCGGATGAGCGGCTCGGATGAATTCAGGGGAAACTCCATTGCGTTTGATCGGGGCCCTCGACAGGGCGTATTGAACAGCCGCATTGCGCGGGCGCGAAACAGGCGGTCCCGGCGAACGGCTGGCGAGTGTAAGCCGGGTGTGATTATATCGCACTATTTTTCAGCACCGCGCGCCGCCACATTTCCCCATTGCGGGCGCCGACGCGCGGCAAATTTATGGTGCCATGTCATTGTTTTCATTTCGTCCCGTTTCCCGTATCCGCCGGTTTTTTGTTATCGCTGCACTGTTGCTTGGTGGCTGTGAACAGTCGCCGCAACCGCCCGCAGCGAAGTTGCTGGTGGTTACCAGTATCGCGCCGCTGAGTATGCTGGTACGGGAAGTGGCGGGCGACGATATGGAAATCAGGCAGCTGGTAAATAGCGGCGACCCCCACCAATATGCGCCGAAAGTGGCGGATCGCGCGGCGATGGAGCGGGCCGCCCTGGTGGTGTGGATGGGGCCGGCAATGGAAGCGGTACTGGCGCGGCAGATGTCCCAGCTGCCGGCGGAAAAGGCGTTGTCCCTGCTGGCGGCCGGTGGCTATGAATACGACGGCGCCGACCCGCAGGATCCACACCTGTGGCTGCGGCCGCGCAATGCCGCGTTGATGGCGGCACACATCGCCAGCAAGCTGGCGGTGCTGGATCCATCCGCGGCGGACGCCTACCGCCAGCGCGCGCGGAATTTCTCCCGCGCCATGGCCAACCTGCAAAAAGTGCAGGATCGCGCACTGTGGGCCTATCGCGATGTGCCCATCGTGAGCACCCACACTGCCTACGGTCAGTTCTTCGGTCCGGCGGGGGTAAATGTGACCAGCCTGGGGACATCCGCCAGCCACCAGCACGGCGCGCGTGCCATGCTGGAAAAGGTCGCTCCCGCGGCGGGCGGCGAAGGCCCACGGGGCTGCCTGTTCGGCGAGGTACCGGCGAATGACCGCGACCGCCAGACTGCAGAACACCTGAATCTCGACTACCAGGCACTGGATCCACTGGGTACCGGGCTACCGGCCACCGCGGACTACCGCGCGCTGATGGAGCGGCTGCTGGCGGACGCACGCAAGTGTCTGGGAAAAATTCCCGACACCGGTTCCGAGTAACCGCGCCGGTCCCGCCGTATCAGGTCGACCGGTTCAGGACGGCTCCAGCTCCCCGGTTTCCGCGCTTTCGCTCTCCCCGCTGCGGGTTTCCTCGGTGGGCTCGGCGGCATCCGGATCCGTGGTGAGGGCCGCCGGCTCCACTTGCTGTAGCTGTTCCCGTGGCAGTTCCTGGGCCAGGGATTCCCGCGCGTCCCGCTCTCCCTCGAGGCGGAATGCCTCCAACTGCTGCAACTGCGCTTCCAGGACGCTGCGCAGCAGTTCGCGCCGGTGCTGTTCCCGCATCTGCTGAACCAGCTGTTCTCTTTCGGCGAGCAATTCCTGTGCTGCGGCCTGGGGTAGCGGGTAGCCGGTGACTTCCACATGCTCCATGGCTTCGGCGGTACTTGTGTTGGCGCTGGTGCGGTCGCCGGTGTTGTCGGCGGCATCGTCTGCGGCGAAGGCCGGGCTGGCAACGGCGCCGGTCAGCAGTAGTGCGGCAAAAAGGTGGGGTTTCATGGTGGTGACCTCTGTGCAACTTCCCTACCCAAAGCCTAGAAGGCGGCGGCAGATCGCGGGTGACAGTGCGATGACTCCCCAGCAATGCGGGGCGGAACGAGCGAAAAAAATCGATCGCGGTTATCCTGTCGCCCGATCAAGCCTGCAACCGAATTTGTGACTCCTTATTGCTATGCCAAACGAAAAATCCAGTGCCGCGCCGTTGATTCTTGTGGACGGCTCTTCCTACCTCTACCGCGCCTTCCACGCGCTGCCACCGCTGGCCACCAGCAAGGGCCAGCCCACCGGCGCGGTGCGCGGGGTGATCTCCATGCTGCGCCGCCACCTCAAGGAGCATCCGGACAGCACCGTGGCGGTGGTGTTCGACGCCAAGGGCAAGACCTTTCGCGACGAGCTGTTTGCCGACTACAAATCCCACCGCCCGCCGATGCCGGATGATTTGCGCGCACAGATCCAGCCGATCCACGACATCATCGATGCCATGGGCCTGCCGCGCCTGGTGATCGAGGGCGTGGAAGCGGACGATGTGATCGGCACCCTGGCGCTGCAGGCGGCAGACAAGGGCATGGATGTGGTCATCTCCACCGGTGACAAGGACATGGCGCAACTGGTGCGCCCGGGGGTCACCCTGGTGAATACCATGTCCAACACCGAGCTGGATGTGGCGGGAGTGAAAGAGAAATTCGGGGTGGGTCCGGAACTGATCATCGACTTCCTCGCGCTGATGGGCGACAAGGCCGACAACATTCCCGGGGTGCCCGGTGTCGGTGAGAAGACCGCACTGGCGCTGCTGCAGAACCTCGGCAGTCTGAAGGATATCTACGCCGATCTGGACGCCATCGCGCCCCTGGGTTTCCGCGGTTCCAAGACCCTGGGCAAGAAGATGGTCGAGCACAAGGACGCGGCGGATATGTCCTACGTGCTCGCCACCATCAAGACCGATGTGGAGATGGACTGGGCACCGGAAACACTGGCCAATGGCGAGCCGGACACCGACAAACTGCGGGCCCTGTTCGACGAGATGGAATTCCGCAGCTGGCTGGAGGAGCTGCAGGGGGAGAGCGGTGTGGAATCCGCGGCGGCGGCCGTCGCGGTGGAGCGCAACTACTCGGTGATCACCGACGAAAAAGAATTCGACCGCTGGCTGGAAAAACTCGCGTCCGCCGACATCTTCGCCTTCGATACCGAAACCACCAGCCTCAACTACATGCAGGCCAAACTGGTGGGTGTCAGTTTTGCGGTAGAGGCGGGCGAGGCGGCCTATGTTCCGCTCGCCCACGACTATATGGGGGCGCCGGTGCAGATCGATTTCGATACCGCGCTGCAAAAGCTCAAGCCGCTGCTGGAAAGCGACAAGGTGAAAAAGGTCGGCCAGAACCTCAAGTACGATAGCCATATCCTGGCCAATTACGATATCGAACTGCGCGGCATCGAGCGCGACACCATGCTCGAATCCTACGTGCTGAACAGCACCGCCAGCCGCCACGATATGGACAGTCTCGCGCAGAAATACCTCGGCGAAACCACGGTCAAGTTCGAGGATATTGCGGGCAAGGGCGCCAAACAGCTGACTTTCAATCAGATCGAGCTGGACAAGGCCGGACCCTACGCGGCGGAAGATGCGGACATCACCCTGCGCCTGCACCGGGATCTGAGCGGCCGCCTGGAAAAAGAGCCGAGCCTGGAAAAGGTGCTGGACGAAATCGAGATGCCGCTGGTGCCGGTGCTGGTGCGGATCGAGCGCAACGGCGCCTATATCGATGCCGCAATGCTGAAAAAGCAGTCCGGTGAACTGGAACAGAAGATGCGCGAGCTGGAACAGCAGGCGTACGAGGAAGCGGGGGAGGAGTTCAACCTCGGTTCCACCAAGCAGCTTGGCAGCATATTGTTCGAAAAACTCGAGATCCCGGTAATCAAGAAAACCCCCAAGGGGGCGCCGTCCACCGCGGAACCGGTGCTGCAGGAGCTGGCGCTGTCGCACAAGCTGCCGGCGCTGATCATGCAGTACCGCGGCATGGCCAAGCTGAAAAACACCTATACCGACAAACTGCCGCTGATGATCGACCCGGCCACCGGCCGCGTGCACACCTCCTATCACCAGGCGGTGGCCGCCACCGGGCGCCTGTCGTCCAGCGATCCCAACTTGCAGAACATTCCCATCCGCACCGAAGAGGGCCGCCGTATCCGCCAGGCCTTTGTGGCCGACCCGCGGATCAACGGCGGCAGTCTGATCGTGGCCGCGGACTATTCGCAGATCGAGCTGCGCATCATGGCGCACCTGTCCGGCGACCGGGGCCTGCTGGACGCCTTTGCCCACGGCGAGGACATCCACCGCGCCACCGCGGCGGAAGTGTTCGAGGTACCGTTGGACGAGGTCAGCGACGAGCAGCGCCGCCGCGCCAAGGCGATCAACTTCGGCCTGATCTACGGCATGAGCGCCTTCGGCCTGGCCAAGCAGCTGGATATCCCCCGCGCCGACGCCCAGACCTATATCGACCGCTACTTCGAGCGCTACCCGGGGGTGTTGCAGTACATGGAAACCACCCGCAAGCAGGCCGCGGATCGGGGCTACGTGGAAACCCTGTTCGGCCGCCGCCTGTATTTGCCGGAGATCAATTCCCGCAACGGCATGCAGCGCCAGGCCGCCGAGCGCACCGCGATCAACGCGCCCATGCAGGGCACCGCCGCGGACATCATCAAGCGCGCGATGATTGCGGTGGACCGCTGGTTGCGGGAGGACAAACTCAAGACCCGTCTGATCATGCAGGTGCACGATGAACTGGTGCTGGAAGTGCCGGCGGACGAGCGCGACCTGGTGGTTGAGAAGGTGCCGGAGCTGATGCAGGGCGCGGCGGAGCTGGATGTACCGCTGATTGCGGACCTCGGCGAGGGGGCCAACTGGGACGAGGCGCATTGATTAACCACGTCCGGTTAACAGGACTTGCTGCGAAGGTGTCGATACCGGGTGGTGCCTTGTGAGACCTTCGAAAACAGGGATGTTTTCGAAGAGCCCCCATGGATGGGTTCACGGCGTGTCTCACAAGGCACCACCCGGTAGCGGCACCGCCACCAAACTTGTTAGTTGG
>NZ_CAJXKH010000070.1 GCF_913055755.1 uncultured Microbulbifer sp. | reverse complement strand
GATGGGCAGGAGGTAGATTACGCGGTGATCAGCTACTCCGAAATCATTCGCAGTGGTGAGAAGGCCTATCTCCCCACCAGTAACATCAAGGGTGAGCTGGACGTGGAAGAAGGGGATTTCCCGATCGAGGCTGTGGGCCGTATGTCCTGGCGTCAGCTTCGTTAACAAGAGAAGTGAAAATGACAAAGATGCAGAAACAGAAGGGCTTTACCCTCATCGAGGTAATGATCGTGGTGGCGATCATTGGCATTATTTCCGCGATTGCCTACCCGTCTTACATGGAGTCGGTGCGCAAGAGCAATCGTGCGGACGGCAAGGCGGCGTTGAATGACGTTGCACAGCGTTTACAGCGGTGTTTTACCGCGTATAGCAGCTACACTCACGCTAACTGCGGAGTTGGTCAGACCCTCGATGGGGGTTCTGTAAGCTCCGGAGAGGGTATGTATACCGTTACCGGTGCCGTCGCTGCGACCACCTTTACCCTGACTGCAGCTCCCGTCGCGGGGACCACCCAGGCGGGAGACAGCAAGTGTGGCAGTCTGACGTTGACTCAGGCCGGAGTGAAGGGCGCCTCTGGCCCCCAGGGAACCGAGTGCTGGTAATTCCTGGTGTTGGCAAACATGTGATTCGAACCTGACCCGGCCCTGCGCCGGGTCAGTCGCTTTCTAGCCCGAGCTTTTTCAGCCGGTAGCGCAGCGAACGAAAACTGATCCCGAGTTTCTCTGCAGCGGCAGTTCGGTTCCAGCGGGTATCGTTCAGGGCGCTTTCTATGGCCTGGCGCTCTATGGTCTGCAGGAACTCATCCAGGGAGCTGAATTCCGAGCTGGAGAACTGATCCGGATAGGATGCACCGGTGTTCTGTAACCTCGCGGGTTGAGTTGTTTGCTTTGGTTCGGGATCCAGTTCCGGCTCTGGAGAGGCTGGCTGGCTGCTGTCCGCGATCGGCGCGCTACCCAGCTGCAGGTCCTCGGTCCGCACGGTACTGCTTTCGCCCAGTGCATAGGCGCGTTCGAGTATGCCTTCCAGCTGTGGCAGGTTGCCGGGGAACGGGTGCGCCTGCAGTGCAGCCAGTGCGTTGCGGGTCAACCTGGGGGTAGGGTTGCCGCTGCCGGCGGCTATATCGCGCATGATGCTGCGGGCAAGTAGCGGGATATCTTCCGCCCGTTCCCGCAACGGTGGTACCGATAGTCCGATGACATTGATACGGTAGTAGAGGTCGCTGCGAAAATGGCCGCTGGCAACCTCCTCGGCGAGGCTTTTGTGGGTGGCGCTCAGGATACGTACATCAATCGGGGTTTCCCTGCCGGTGCCTACCGGGCGGATGCTTTTTTCCTGGATGGCCCGCAACAGCTGGATCTGTATGTCCTGTGGCAGGTCTGCCACGTCATCGAAAAACAGGCTGCCGCCGTGGGCTAGCTGAAACAGCCCTTCCTTGACCTGAACACCGTTTTGAAATTCGCCAAAAAAGGTCGCTTCCAGCTGATCTGCCGGTACCGCGCTGCAGTTGACAGGCACAAAGGGCTGATCTGCCCGGGGGCTTTGGCTGTGGATGGCCCGGGCGACAACTTCCTTGCCGGAGCCGGTTTCACCATGGATGTGAATGGGGGCATCGCTGCGCGCGACTTTTTCAATCTGGTTGCGCAGCTTCTGGGTGGCAGGGGATTGCCCCTGCAGCAGAGGGGAGAGTTCGCCGCTTGGTGTATGGCGTTCTTCCCTTAGTTTGAGGGCGAGTTGGACCAGTGTGCGCAACTGTTCGAGATTGACCGGCTTGCTGACGAAATCAAACGCACCGAGCTTGAGTGCGGCAATGGCGGTGTCCATGTTGCCGTGCGCGGTAAATACCGCAACCGGCATCGCGCGGTCGGCGGGGTAGGAATGGATTTTTTCCACCAGCTGCAGGCCATCGCCGTCCGGCAGCCGCATGTCCGTCAGACAGAAGTCGTACTGTTTTTCCTCAAGGCGTCGGTGGGCCTCGGCGACGGTCATGGCGATATCCGCGCGAATATTCATGCGCGTGAGTGTCATGGACAGGAGATCGCAAATGTCCGGTTCGTCGTCGACAACCAGTGCTATGGGGTGAGGCTCTGCCATGTTGTATTTATGCAAGTCCCTAGAGAGGTTTTAAAACCTCTTATTGTTGTTTTCTAGAACTTCTGTTCCGTGTTGGCAAATTCTACCCTGAAGCAACTGCGCTTGTCCTGAGCGCGGCAGTAGTAGATATTGGCGCGAATGGTCTCGCACAGTTCCCGTGCAATATATAGCCCGAGCCCGGCGCCACTGGATTCCGTGGTAAAAAAAGGCTCGAAAATCTTGTCTCTGTGCTCTTCCGCAACACCGTGCCCCCAGTCCAGCACTTCCAGGCAGGCGCATTCCCGCTGTGCGTGGAAATAGATGTGGATTTCGATTTCACGGCGCCCGGTAGCGGCGTGGGAATGTTGCAGGCCATTGTTGCAGAGGTTGGTCAGGATCTGTGACAGCTGGCTGGGATCGAAGCGGGCAAGGACCGGCGACCGGTCCACGCTCAGGGTGACGGATGCATCGTGCGGAGCACCGACACTAAAGTCGCGAATAAATTGCTGTATCCAGTCGCCAAGATCCAGCAGCTGGCTGGATGTAGTTTCACGGCGTGAAAGCTGCATCACGTTTTCAATGATCTGGTTTACCCGTTGGCTGTGGCGGCAGATGATATCGGTCAGTTGACGGTCTTCACTGGTAATTGACGGCGATTCTGCCAACAGTTGCGCCGCATGGCTGATGGCGCCGAGCGGATTGCGGACCTCGTGCGCGATGGAGGCGGTAAGCCGGCCCAGTGAGGCGAGCTTCAGTTGCTGTGCCTGCTGCACGAGTTTGCGGTTGTCCTCGAGAAAAACCAGGCTGCCGCGGGACCCGGGAGAACGCGGCAGGCTCGCCAGGCTGACCCTGAGCTCGCCGTGGCCGGAATCGCGGGTAATGCTGTGATTGCGGCTGTCATCACCGCGCAGCTGTTCGATGGTTTGCTGTAATGATTCGCTAACCTTGTTTCCTGCGTGGTGACCCTCTCCCAGTAACTGTTGTGCGGCGCGATTGATCAGTTCCACGCGGTCGCTGTGGTCGAGCACTATTACCCCGGTGCGCATCTGCGCCACGATCTGCTGTGTCAGTCGTTGCAGGTGGACCGCCTGCAAGCGCTCCTGCTCCGCCTTGCGGTTGGCGAGGCGAATATGTGCAGACAGGTATTGCAGCGCACTTACCGCGGTAAACAGCAGAATCCCCAGGCTGCCAGCGGAAACAATATCCTGGGTTTCCGCCACGCCGAGAGCGAGCCCTGCCAGTTGCTGGCCGATTACCGCGATGCTGGCGATGGCGGCAAGAAATGCCCCCATACGCCGGTCCAGCAGCAGGGAGCCTACGGCACAGGTGGTGAGCAGCAGGTAGCCGACGCCGGAATCGAGGCCACCACTGGCCTGGATCAGCAGCAGAAATGCCAGGATGTCACAGCCCAGAATGCTGCCGATCCGCCTTGGCGAGGTGTGGAACCTGCCTTTGAACAGGTAAATCAGCCAGGCGACATTGAATACCGCATAGGTAATGGCGGTGTTGAGGTAGAGCGTGGGCCATAGGGTGCCCACGCTGCCGCGGCTGACCCCGGTGGTAAACAGCCCCAGCAGGATCAGCGCAATGGCAACCCGATACCAGGCGTAGATGCGCAGCAGATCCCGTTGCCGCAGGCGCAGGTTGTTGCCCGATTTTTCCGTTGTGGTATCCGCATCCGCCGGCTGTGGTGCGGCGATGGAAGGGGCGGCGTGGGGCGCAGATGTGGGCTGGCTTGCGCTGGTCAAAATTTATTCTCGTTACTTTTCTGCGGCGCCGCCATTGTTGTGCGCTTCGGTGGCGTGGCTACAATAGCGGCCTCAGTTCAACGGGGTATTAAGATGTCTACTTTGCAGCTAGTGCTGGCGCAAATCAATCTGCTGGTGGGAGATATCCCCGGCAACACTGACCAGGTGGTCGAAGTCGCTCGGCGGGCTCACCGGGAGCACGACGCAGACCTGGTGTTGTTTCCGGAGCTGACCCTGTGCGGTTACCCGCCGGAGGATCTGTTGCTGCGCCCGAGCATGCAAAAGCGCATCGATAGCGCCCTGGAAAAACTGAAGCAGGCCGACCTTCCCTGTGCCGTACTGGTGGGGTACCCGCGGGTGGTGGCGGGCACCGTGCTGAATATGGCCGGCATTATCCAGGACGGTGAGCTGGTCGCGGAATATGCCAAACAGAAGCTGCCGAATTACCAGGTATTCGATGAGCTGCGCTATTTCCTGCCCGGCGAACAGGCCTGCGTGGTGGATATCAAGGGGATTCCCACTGCCATTACCATCTGTGAAGACATCTGGCACCCGGAGCCGGTGGCCCAGGCGAAGCGCGCCGGCGCCCGCCTGATGCTGAATATCAACGCCTCGCCTTTTCACCGCGGCAAGGCGCAGGAGCGCCTGGCGCTGCTGGGGAATCAGGCGCAGGCGGGGGAGATGCCCATCGTCTACGTCAATTCCGTCGGCGGCCAGGATGAGCTGGTGTTTGACGGGGGCTCCTTTGCGGTAGGTGCGGACGGCAAGCTTTGCGCCCGCGCCCCGGAGTTTGTCGAGAGCCTGTTGCCGGTAACGGTCACTGGCGACGGTGACCGGGTCACCCTGCGGCCGGGCAACGACGCCGAGCCGCTCGAGGGGCTCGCATCGGTGTACCAGGCACTGGTGCTGGGGGTGCGCGACTATGTGAACAAAAACGGCTTCAATGGCGTGGTACTGGGGCTTTCCGGTGGTATCGACTCGGCCCTCACCCTGGCGATTGCGGTGGATGCACTGGGCCCTGACCGGGTGGAGGCGGTGATGATGCCGTTCCGCTATACCTCGGATCTGTCCCGGAACGATGCTGCGGACCAGGCCGGGCGCCTGGGTATCCACTATCGAGTGATCAGCATCGAGGGCATTTTCGATGCCAGCATGAAAGCGCTGGAGAGTGAGTTTGCCGGCAGCGAGCGCGATACCACTGAGGAAAACCTGCAGGCCCGCGCCCGCGGTATGCTGCTGATGGCCATCTCCAACAAGAAGGGGGCCATGGTGCTCACTACCGGCAACAAAAGTGAGCTGGCGGTGGGCTATGCGACGCTCTACGGTGACATGGTGGGTGGTTACAACGCCCTCAAGGATGTGCCCAAGACTCTGGTGTTCGAGCTGTCCCGCTATCGCAACTCCATTTCCGAAGTGATTCCGGAGACCGTCATCACCCGCCCGCCCAGCGCGGAACTGGCGCCAGACCAGGTGGATTCCGACAGTCTGCCGCCCTACGATGTCCTCGACCAGATCCTGGACCTGTATATCCACCACGATCACAGCGCGGCCTATATCATCCAGCAGGGCTTTGACGAGGCTACCGTGATGCGGGTGGTGACAATGGTCGACCGCAATGAATACAAGCGCCGCCAGGCGGCGGTGGGGGTGCGGATTTCCGAGCGCGGTTTCGGGCGCGACCGGCGCTACCCGATCACCAATGGCTGGAAGGCCGGGGAGTAATACCCGCCGAACCTTCTCCCGAAACAAAAAAGGCCCCGCAGTATTCGCTGCGGGGCCTTTTTTACACTGTGGAATCTGCGTTTACAGTTCCGGCGGCAGCGGAGCGTCTTCCGGCCGGTATTCGGCGTTGTACAGTTCGCGGCTGTCGAAACCGCGGGGGTCATCTTTCTCGAACAGGCCCAGGGTCGCCCAGTGAATCAGGCTGCGGTCCTTGGCGCCCTCGTAGTAGTCGTAGTCAAAGGTACCGTCCTTGTTGAAGGCCGGGTGACCGGGGTAGTTGGTGCGCAGCACCGCCAGCGAGTTGGCCTCCAGTTGCGGCATCTCCAGCAGGTGGTAGGCCTCTACCATTACCGCCAGGGCATCTGGCACCGCCGGCGTCTGCTGGAAGTTCTCCACCACATAGCGCCCGCGGTTCGCCGCCGCCAGGTAGGCGCCGCGCTTGAAGTAGTAGTTGGCGACGTGGATCTCATAGCGAGCGAGCAGGTTGCGCAGGTGGATCATGCGCTTCTGTGCGTCCGGCGCATAGCGGCTGTCCGGGTAGCGCGCCATCAGCTGGGAGAAGTAGGCAAAGGATTCGCGCGCCGAGCCCGGGTCGCGGCGGGTCATATCGGTGGGCAGGAAGCGCTCGAACAGGCCGCTGCCTTCGGTGAAGGACGCTAGACCCTTCATGTAATAGGCGTAGTCCACGTTGCGATGCTGGGGGTGCAGGCGAATAAAACGGTCTGCCGCGGAGATGGCGGCGTCGTTCTGATAGTCGCGGTAATAGGCGTAAATCAGCTCCAGCTGGGCCTGCTCGGCGTAGTTGCCGAAGGGGAAGTTGTCTTCCAGGGCCCGCAGGTTCTTGATCGCCAGCTCCCACTGGCTGGACTTCAACTGGCGCTGGGCCGCCTCGTAGAACGCCTGCTCGGTGCGATTGCCGGAGGGTAAGCCCTCTTCTTCCTCATCGGTGCTGGCGCAGGATGCCGCAAGAATCGCCAACAACGTCAGACACAGGATTTTCCAGGCCTGCCTATTCCAAGACCACATTGCCCCTCGCTCTATCATTATTTGTCTCAACCTTATTAAACTAGCCGCCCTTTACAATTCACCGGGGGCCGAAGGGCAGCTATTTAACCACAGCGTCCCCGCCAGCCCAAAGTATTAGACCCTCTCGGATGAGCAATCAAATACAACTCGATATACAAGTCCCGGCCGAGTACGCCGGGCAACGGTTTGACCAGATCGCAGCGGATTTGATCCCCGATTACTCACGCGCGCGCCTGCAGGCCTGGATCAAGGGCGGAAAACTCACCGTCGACGGGCGTACCGCCAAGCCCAAGGACAAGCTGTTCGGCGGTGAGCAGCTGCAATTGCGCGCCGAACTGGAGCCCCAGGGCGAGTGGCTACCGCAGCCGATGGACCTGGACATAGTGTACGAGGACGACAGCCTGCTGGTGCTCAACAAGCCCGCGGGGCTGGTGGTGCACCCGGCAGCCGGCAACCCCGATGGCACCCTGCTGAACGGGTTGCTGGCCCACTGCCCGGGACAACAGAATATTCCCCGCGCGGGCATCGTCCACCGCCTCGACAAGGACACCAGCGGCCTGATGGTGGTGGCCAAGACCCTGCAGGCGCAGGCAGACCTGGTCGACCAGTTGAAAGAGAGAAGTGTCAGCCGCCAGTACGATGCCATAGTCCAGGGCACCCTGAGTGGCGGTGGCACCGTGGATGCCCCCATGGGCCGGCACCGCCAGCACCGTCTGAAGATGGCGGTACTGGACTTCGGCGGTAAGGAAGCCATCACTCACTACCGCCTGCAGGAGCGCTTCCGCGGCCACACCCTGGTGCGCTGCCAGCTGGAAACCGGGCGCACCCACCAGATTCGCGTGCATATGGCGCATATTCGCCACCCTCTGGTGGGGGACCCTTTATACGGCGGCCGCGGCAAATTACCTGCCGGCGCCAGTCCGGAGCTGATTCGGGCGCTGCAGCAGTTCCCCCGCCAGGCCCTGCACGCGGCCGAGCTGGCGCTGATTCACCCGGAGAGCGGCGAGCCGATGCACTGGTCGGCGCCGATGCCGGAGGATATGCTGCAACTGCTCGCACTGCTGCGGGCGGATGATCACTGAACCGCCTAATTAGCAAGGATTCACCATGGCTGCCGATCACTACCTGAAACCCGACTGGCCCGCCCCAGCCAATGTGCGCGCTTTCGTTACCCGGCGCGCCGACGGCAACAGCAAAGGCCCCTATAGCGCCTTCAATCTGGCGGACCATGTGGGAGATGACCCCGCCGCGGTGGCGGCGAACCGCGCGCAGTTGCAGCAGGAGCTGAACCTGCCCAATGCCCCCCAGTGGCTGGAGCAGATCCACAGCGACAAGGCGGTGGAAGCCAGGAGCGATGGCAAGATCCTGACCGCGGATGCGAGTTTTACCGGCGACAAGGGCATTGTGTGCACGGTGCTGACGGCGGACTGCCTGCCACTGCTCGTGTGCAACCGGGACGGCTCCGAGGTGTCGGCAATTCACGCCGGCTGGAAGGGGCTGACGGGCGGGGTGATCCGCGCGACCATCGAGGCGATGCAAAGCAGCCCCGAGGATCTGCTAGTGTGGCTGGGGCCGGCCATCGGTCCGGAAGCGTTCGAGTGCGGCGTGGATGTGCTGGAGGCGGCCTTCGAGTCCGCCATGAGTGAGTCCCACGCCGAGGCAATCTCCAGGTGTTTTATTCCCCACAGCAAAAAGCCGCTGCATTTTCTTGCGGATATCTATGCGCTGGGCCGTGCCGAACTGGCGGAGCTTGGCATTACCGAAGTCTTTGGTGGCGACCGCTGTACTGTTAGCGAAGAGGGCGAATTCTTTTCCTATCGTCGGGACGGGGATACCGGGCGCATGGCGTCTTTGATCTGGTTCGAATAAGCCCCTAGCCCGGAGGCTTCGTTCATTAGCTGGCCCTGTGGCGGTCAATCACTGCCACAATACTCCCTCATTCTACCTGCTTAAAAACCTGAGCTGCGGGCCTTCTCCGAGCCAACCTATTGAAAACCCTCCATCCGCCCGCAAATTACTGATCAGCACTAGACTGTATTCGTCATTGCATTTCCGCGCGCCGTAACCTCGTGTCTGGCGCGTCAATGATCAGGAGAGGGAAAAGTACAATGCGCATCGACCGGATGACCAACCCGTTGCAGGCCGCCATTGCCGACGCACAATCCATTGCCGTCGGTCGCGATCACAACCAGATTTATCCCGAACATTTGTTGCAGGCACTGCTGGATCAATCCAATGGCAGTGTCACCGCATTTCTCAACCAGGCCGGTTTTAACCTCAATGGCCTGCGCAACGATCTCGCCAAACGTCTGGACAGCCTGCCCACGGTGGGAACGCCCACCGGCGATGTCGGTATGTCGCAGGAACTGATGCGTCTGTTCAATCTGGCGGATAAAAAAGCGCAGAAAAATGGCGACAGTTTTATCGCCAGCGAAACCGTATTGCTGGCGGCGTTTGACCCGGCAGCCGGCGAAATCTCCAAAATCCTGAATACGCACGGCGACCTCAAGCATCTGCAGGATGCCATCAGCAAAATCCGCGGCGACGAAAAGGTCAACGACCCGCAGGCGGAAGAAGCGCGCCAGGCGCTGGACAAATACACCATGGACCTGACCGCGCGCGCGGAAGCAGGCAAGCTGGATCCGGTGATCGGTCGCGACGACGAAATTCGCCGCACCATTCAGGTTTTGCAACGGCGGACCAAGAACAACCCGGTGCTGATCGGCGAACCCGGTGTGGGCAAGACCGCTATTGTCGAGGGCCTTGCCCAGCGCATCGTGAACGGCGAAGTGCCGGAAGGGTTGAAAGACAAGCGACTGCTGTCCCTGGATCTGGGGGCGCTGCTGGCCGGTGCCAAGTTCCGCGGTGAGTTCGAGGAACGGCTGAAAGCGGTACTGAACGAGCTGTCCAAACAGGAAGGCCGCGTCATTCTGTTTATCGACGAGCTGCACACCATGGTCGGTGCCGGCAAGGCCGAAGGGGCGATGGATGCCGGCAACATGCTGAAGCCGGCGCTCGCCCGGGGCGAACTGCATTGCGTGGGTGCCACCACCCTGGATGAATACCGCAAGTATATTGAAAAGGATGCCGCGCTGGAGCGTCGCTTCCAGAAGGTACTGGTGGATGAGCCCAGCGAGGAAGACACCATTGCCATCCTGCGCGGCCTGAAAGAGCGCTACGAAGTGCACCACGGTGTGGATATCACCGACTCCGCGATCATTGCCGCCACCAAATTGTCCCAGCGCTATATCACTGACCGCCAGCTGCCGGACAAGGCCATCGACCTGATCGATGAAGCCGCCAGTCGTATCCGTATGGAGATCGACTCCAAGCCGGAAGAAATGGACAAGCTGGACCGTCGCCTGATCCAGCTCAAGATCGAGCGCGAGGCAGTAAAAAAAGACAAGGACGACGAAGCGGCGAAGAAACGCCTGCAAAAGCTCGAAGAGGATATCGACAGTATTGAAAAAGAGTACGCCGACCTGGAAGAAATCTGGAAGGCGGAAAAAGCCAAGCTGGCGGGCAGCGCGGACATCAAAAACAAACTGGAGCAGGCCAAGCTCGATATGGACGCGGCGCGCCGCGCCGGCGACCTGACCCGTATGTCCGAACTGCAGTACGGCGTAATTCCGCAGTTGGAGCAGCAGCTGAAACTGGCATCGGATACCAGTGACGCCAGCGAAAACCAGTTGCTGCGCAACCGCGTCACCGATGAAGAGGTGGCGGAAGTGGTTTCCCGCTGGACCGGTATTCCGGTGGCCAAGATGCTCGAGGGCGAGCGGGAAAAACTTCTCAAGATGGAGGATGCCCTACATGACAGAGTGATCGGCCAGGGCGAAGCGGTAGAAGCGGTATCCAACGCCGTGCGTCGTTCCCGCGCGGGGCTTGCTGATCCCAACCGCCCCAACGGTTCATTCCTGTTCCTCGGTCCCACCGGCGTGGGCAAGACCGAGCTGTGCAAGGCGCTGGCGGAATTCCTGTTCGATACCGAAGATGCCATGGTGCGGATCGATATGTCGGAATTTATGGAGAAGCACTCGGTCGCCCGGCTGATCGGCGCGCCTCCGGGATATGTCGGCTACGAGGAGGGAGGCTACCTGACCGAAGCGGTGCGCCGCAAACCCTACTCGGTGTTGCTGCTGGATGAGGTGGAGAAGGCCCATCCGGACGTGTTCAATATCCTGTTGCAGGTACTGGAAGATGGCCGCCTGACCGATGGCCAGGGTCGCACCGTCGATTTCCGCAACACGGTGGTGGTCATGACGTCTAACCTCGGTTCGGACCTGATCCAGAAATATGCCAGCGCGCGGGATGACGACGAGGTGGACAGCGAAATCCACTACCGGCAGATGAAAGCGGCGGTAATGGATGTGGTTGGCAGCCACTTCCGCCCGGAATTCATCAACCGGATTGATGAAGTGGTGGTGTTCCACCCGCTGAACCGGGCCGAGGTGCGCTCCATTGCCGAGATCCAGCTGCACAGCCTGCGCAAGCGCTTGGCGGAGCGCGACCTCAAGCTGGAGGTTTCCGAGCCCCTGTTGAACAAACTGGCGGATATCGGCTTCGATCCCGTGTACGGCGCGCGACCGCTCAAGCGGGCTATACAGATGTGGTTGGAAAACCCGCTGGCGCAGGATGTACTTGCCGGAAAGTTTGCACCGGGAGACACCATTCACGCGGAACTGGAAGGGGACAGGGCGGTCTTCACCAAGTAGTACCGGGTTGCCCAACCGACGCCGGTGCAGATGGACGGGCAGGTGTAAATGGATTTGATGTATGACACTGGCAAGGCAGATATTTAACCGGCGCATGCTGTGGATGCTGCTGGGCTGCCTGCTGGTGTTCGGTGGTGTTTTCGGTTTCAAGCTGTTCGGCAAATACATGATGAACCAGGCGTTCAACAATATGCCGTTGCCGCCCGCGACCATTACCTCCGCCCGTGTCGAAGTGCAGCGCTGGCAGGGAATGCTGAGTGCCGTGGGCAGCCTGCGTGCGGTGAACGGTGTCGATGTCACCACCCAGGCCCAGGGTGAAGTCAAGGCGATCCATTTTGAGTCCGGCCAGCAGGTCAGCAAGGGGGATCTGCTGATGGAGCTTGCGGCAGCGCCGGAGACGGCGCAGATTGAAGTGCTGGAAGCCGAGCGCCGCCTCGCGGCGCGCGACTATCGGCGTATTTCCGAGCTGAAAAAAAAGGGCGTCGCTACCCTGCAGGAGCTGGATCGGGCTCAGGCCACGCTGGATCAGGTGGTCGCCAATCTGGCGGTGCAGCGAGCCACCATCAATGAACGCAGTATCCACGCCCCCTTTTCCGGACAACTGGGAATCCGCCAGGTCGACCTGGGGCAGAATGTCGCCCCCGGGGATGCGGTGGTATCACTGCAGCAGTTGCACCCGATCTATGTGGATTTCTCTCTTTCCGAGCAGGATTTCTCCCGGGTTCGCGAGGGCATGAATATTTCGCTCACCGCGCCCGCGCTGCCCGAGCGGAAATTTAGCGGTCGCATTACCGCGATAAATCCCGCAATCGACCCACGCAATCGCACTTTTCTATTACAGGCCACCCTGGAAAACCCCGAGCGGGTGTTGCGTCCCGGCATGTTTGCGGATGTTCAGGTGAAAGTGGAGAAATTCCGCAGCGCACTGGTGGTGCCCCGCACCGCGATCAGTTTCGCGCCCTACGGCAATTCCGTATTCGTGATCCAGAAATCCAGCGCCGAGCGCCCAGATGCGGTCGCAAAACAGGCGCAACTGGTGGCGGTCAAGCGCTTTGTGAAAACCGGCGAGGAGCGGGGTGACCTGATAGAGATCACCGATGGGCTGGAGCCGGGTGAGCAGGTTGCCACCAGCGGCCTGCTGAAACTGCGCAACGAGGGTTCCGTCATCGTCAACAACGACAATCCACCGCCACAGCAGCTGAACCCGAAACCCGATAACAGCTAGGAGTCGCTGGTCACGAGCCTCACCGGCAGGGACGTCCGTGTGAACTTTACCGAGATTTTTATCCGCAAACCGGTGCTGGCCTGTGTGGTCAGCCTGTTTATTTTTCTGCTCGGGCTGCGCTCCGCCACCGAGCTGAATGTACGCCAGTACCCGGAGCTGGAAAATGCGGTGATTACCGTCAGCACCGTTTACGTGGGTGCGGATGCCGATCTGGTACAGGGGTTTATCACCACGCCGCTGGAGCAGGAAATCGCCAGCGCGGATGGTCTCGACTATCTCGTGTCCACCAGTGTGCAGGGCAGCTCGGTAATTCAGGCCTATGTGCGGCTGGACTACGATCCCAACGAGGTCCTCACCCAGGTGGTGGCCAAGGTCAACAAGTTGCGCAGCGAATTGCCGGAAGAGTCCGAAGATCCTACGGTCGACCTCGCCATCGGCGAGACCATCGCCGCGATGTACCTCTCATTTTCTTCCGACCTGCTGGACAACAACCAGATCACCGATTACATCACCCGCGTCGTGCAGCCCAAGCTCTCCACCATCGCCGGTGTGCAGCGGGCGGCATTGCTGGGCAATCGCACCTTCGCCATGCGCATCTGGCTGAAACCCGCGGAGATGGCAGCGCAGGGCGTAACACCCGGGGATGTCAGTTTGGCGCTGCGTCAGAACAATGTCCTGGCGGCAGTGGGGAGCACCAAGGGCAGCCGCGTGGCAATGGATATCCGCGCGGCAACCGATATTGCCTCGGAGCCGGCATTTCGCGACCTGGTAGTGCGGGCCGATGGCGATCGGCTGGTGCGCCTGCGGGATGTGGCGGAGGTAGAGCTGGGATCCGAGTCCTACGATACCTCGGTGACATTTAACGGGCGCTCGGCGACTTTCGTTGCCGTGGAGGTGGCCCCGGATGCGAATGCGCTGGAGGTGATCGCCGAGGTGCGCGACAAGCTTCACAATGAAATTTTTCCCCAGCTGCCGGAAGGCATGCTGGGAGAAATCCCCTACGACAGCACCGAGTACATTCAGGACTCCATCAATGAGGTGGTGAAAACCATTGCCGAGGCGGTGCTGATTGTCATCGTGGTTATTTACCTGTTCCTCGGTTCCCTGCGCAGCGTGATCATTCCCGCTATCGCGGTGCCCCTGTCCCTGGTCGGTGCCCTGTTCCTGATGTTGTTGATGGGCTTTTCCATCAATCTGCTGACCCTGTTGGCAATGGTGCTCGCCATCGGCATTGTGGTGGACGACGCCATCATTGTTCTGGAAAACGTGCACCGGCATATCGAGGAGGGCATGGCGCCCGAGGACGCGGCGATCAAGGGTGCGCGGGAACTGGCCTGGCCGGTGGTGGCGATGACTACCACCCTGATCGCGGTGTATCTGCCGATCGGCTTCCTCGGTGGGCTGACCGGCACCCTGTTTGTGGAGTTTGCCTTTTCCCTCGCCGGTGCGGTCTTTTTGTCCGGAGTTGTGGCCCTGACCCTGTCGCCGATGATGGCCGCAAAAGTATTGCGACCTCGGGATGGCGAGCAGGGTAACCGGTTCGAGGTATGGCTGGGGCGCCGCCTCGACGGGTTGCAGAACAGCTACCAGCGCCGCCTGCACGCTGCGCTGGATGAGCGGCTGGTGATACTGGTATTCGGGGTAATCGTTCTATGTAGCTGTTACTTCCTGTTTATCACTTCGCCCGCGGAACTGGAGCCGAAGGAAGATCGCGGCTTCGTCCTCGGTGTTGCCAGTGCCGATTCCTACGCAACCATCGACTATATCGAGCAGTACACTAACCAGATCAACAGTATGCAGGACCGCTACCCGGAAATAGAAAACCTGTTTCTGCTGAACGGTGTTGGCGGTGCCGGTAACAGTACCAACAGCGCCATTGCGGGCTTCGTCCTGTCCTCGTGGAACAAGCGCGACAAGAACACCCAGGAAATGCAGCAATTGATTGGCAATGAGGTGTCGCAGATCGCGGGCTTGAAAGTGGCAGCATTCGTACCGCCAAGTCTGCCAACCGCAGGCGGCACCTTGCCGGTGGAATTTGTTATCGGTTCCACCGAGCCTATCGCCAATCTCGCGGGGTTTGCCGATGACATCATGGGGCGCGCGCTGGAGAGCAGGAAATTTATTTTTCTCGACTCGGATCTGAAGCTGGACAAGCCGCGACTGTCGGTGGTCATTGATCGGGACAAGGCGGCATCCGTCGGTGTCACCATGGCGGACCTGGCCCGCGAACTGGGGGCGATGATGTCCGGTGCCTACACCAACCGCTTTTCCCTGGAAAATCGCAGTTACAAGGTGATACCGCAGGTGGTGCGCAGCGAGCGCCTGACCGGCGAGCAACTGGAGCAGTACTACATTCGTGCCGGTGACGACACCCTGGTGCCGCTTTCCACCCTGGTACGGGTGGAGGAGACCGTAGAGCCGCAGCAGTTGAAGCGTTTTCAGCAGTTGAACGCGGTTACTATTTCCGGCGTGCCGCGGCCGGGAATTACCCTGGGAGAGGCGCTGGGGGTGCTCGAATCTGCAGCCAGAGAGGTGCTGCCGCGGGAGTACTCGACGGATTACTCCGGCCAGTCGCGCCAGTTCAAGAGTGAAGGTTCGGACCTGGTGCTGACCTTTTTCTTTGCGCTGGTGGTGATCTACCTGGTGCTCGCCGCCCAGTTCGAGTCCTGGCGCGACCCGCTGATCATGCTGGTGACGGTACCCATGAGTGTGTGTGGGGCAATGATCTTTGTCAGCCTCGGGCTGACCACGCTGAATATCTACACCCAGGTGGGACTGGTGACCCTCATCGGGGTGATTTCCAAGCACGGTATCCTGATTGTCGAATTTGCCAACCAGTTGCAACAGCAGGGCAACAGTAAGCGCGAGGCGATAGAGGCGGCCGCGTCCATTCGCCTGCGTCCGATCCTGATGACCACCGCCTCACTGGTACTGGCGATGGTGCCGTTGCTGGTGGCAGCAGGGCCGGGCGGTGGGGCGAGGTTTGCCATGGGGTTGGTGGTGGCCACGGGCATGACCATCGGCACCCTGTTCACCCTGTTCGTGGTACCGGCGATGTATCTGTACCTGGGGAGGGATTACGCTGCTGAGGCCAAGGGAAGTGAGGAGGTGCTGGGAGGAGGTGGCAACAATTCACAAAGCTGAATGGGCGGGGTGGAAGGCCGCGGCGCGGCCTTCCCGGGATTGAAAACCGTTTAGCAGCTGGTTTGCAGAATCTGCTGTGCCTGCTGGATCCGCTGCTGGCGCTCCTCTTCCGGGAGCACGCGGTAATTGCCGCTGGCATCCACTTCCCGTACCCGCGCGTGGCTCTGCAGTTCCTGCAGTCTGCGCTGGGCACTCTCGCAGCGCTGGGCGCGGGCAGCCATTTCCGCCTTGTTGATGGCGGATTTCTCGGCGGTAACCGGGGCCTTTGCCTGTTCCTTTACTTCTTCGGTGTTTGCGGCAGTTTCCAGCTTGCGCCCGGCTTCCAGGGCATTCTGCTCCTGTTGCCATTTTTTGTAGCGTTCGGACTTGGGGGCCTTGACCACTTCCACCTGCTTTTCCTGCGGTGGCTGGGATCCGAAGTGCACCACGCCGTCTTCATCCACCCATTTATAGATGCCATCTGCCAGCGCGAATGCGGGAAGGCCCAGGATCAATGCCAGAATCGCGGAGCGAGTGCGCATGGGAAACTACCTTGTGTTGTCTTGATTCTTGTTTTCTTCTTCCCGGCGTAGTGAAAGCCGCCGTTCACGCATTGTAACGGGCTGGGGTGGGCATCTCGCAACCCAGTTAACACTTTGTTCGGCTCGAACCTGCGATCTTTGCTGTCTTTCGGTGCCCCCGAGGCTTCTGTGACCGTTCGGACTATTGACAGCCCGGGTTCAAGCTGGACAATTTGTGGCTCACTCGGCGAAGTAGATGTCACCGCAACACCCTGCGGATCGCACTCTCTCTCCGGTGGGTTAAGCACCCACCCGCTCCCGCCGAGGAGGCCCTCCCCATCTGGAGGCCTTGGGGTCTGGCACCCGGTTTCTCCACCGGCCAGATTCCGCGCAGAAATGATGTTGCCGTGAAGTTATCCTAAAAAACGGGCTAAATCTGCGTTTAAGGCTGATATTTATCACGCTTTTCCTTTAGAATCGCCGTCTGGCTTTCGTGCCACCCGGTGTTTCTGTGGTTTCGGGGTGATGCGTATCCTAACAATTGGGAATTAATGAGGGGACTCAAGTGGAATTACTCTCCGGCGGCGATATGTTGGTTCGCGCGCTGCAGGATGAAGGGGTAGACCTGATATTCGGTTACCCCGGCGGTTCGGCGCTGCATATTTACGATGCCATCTTCCGGCAGAAAGGCATCAAGCACGTACTGGTGCGTCACGAACAGGGCGCTACCCACGCGGCGGATGGTTACGCCCGCGCAACCGGCAAGACCGGCGTGGTGCTAGTGACCTCCGGTCCCGGTGCCACCAATGCCATTACCGGCATTGCGACCGCTTATATGGACTCCATCCCCATGGTGGTGATTTCCGGCCAGGTGCCTTCCGACAAGATCGGTGAGGACGCCTTCCAGGAGACCGACATGGTCGGCTGTTCGCGCCCGATCGTGAAGCACAGTTTCCTGGTCAAAAAGGCCGAGGATATTCCCGAGACCGTTAAAAAAGCATTCTTTATCGCCTCCACTGGCCGCCCCGGCCCGGTGGTGATTGATGTGCCCAAAGACGTTACCAATCCGGTCGATCGCTTCCCGTACAAGTTCCCGGAAAAGCTGCGCATGCGCTCCTACACGCCTGCGGGCAAGGGGCATACCGGACAGATTCGCAAAGCGGTGGCGCTGCTGCTGTCCGCCAAGCGTCCGGTGATCTACGCGGGCGGTGGTGTGGTGCAGGGGGATGGCTCCGCGCTCCTGACAGAGCTGGCCCAGCGCCTGAACTATCCGGTGACCAATACCCTGATGGGGCTCGGGGCCTATCCCGGCACCGACAAGCGGTTCCTCGGCATGCTCGGCATGCACGGCACCTTTGAGGCCAACACCGCTATGCATCACGCGGATGTGATTCTCGCTGTGGGTGCGCGTTTTGATGACCGGGTGACCAACACTCCGAACAAATTCTGCCCCGGGGCCAAGGTGATTCACATCGACGTGGACCCTGCCTCCATTTCCAAGACCATTACCGCGGATGTACCAATCGTCGGCACCGTGCAGTCGGTACTGGGGGATATGCTGGAAATGCTCAAGACCTCCGAGGATATGCCGGATCAGTCGGCAATCGTCGACTGGTGGCGTCAGATCGACGACTGGCGCGAGCGCCACGGTATTTATACCGCTCCCCGTTATCGCACCGATGGTGACATGTTGATGCCGCAGGAAGTGATCAGGGCGGTACACGAAATCACCCGTGGCGAAGCCTACGTGACTTCGGATGTCGGCCAGCACCAGATGTTTGCCGCGCAGTATTACCTGTTCGACAAGCCTCGCCGCTGGATCAATTCCGGTGGTCTCGGCACCATGGGCTTCGGCCTGCCGGCGGCACTGGGGGTGAAGATGGCGCACCCGGATTCGGAAGTGGTGTGTGTGACCGGGGAAGGCAGTATCCAGATGTGTATCCAGGAGCTGTCCACTGCCACCCAGTATCACTTGCCGGTAAAAATCCTCTGCCTCAACAACCAGGCGCTCGGCATGGTGAAACAGTGGCAGGAGATGCAGTACGAAGGCCGCCTGTCCAACAGCGTGTACGAAGAGTCGCTGCCGGACTTTATCAAGCTGGCGGAGGCCTACGGTCACCTGGGTATGAAGATCGAGCACCGCGACGAGCTGCACGGCAAGCTGGCTGAGGCTTTCGCGATCAAGGATCGCACGGTGTTTATCGATGTTTACGTCGACCCGTCCGAGCACGTTTATCCCATGCAGGTAATGCCCAATGGCTCCATGCGGGATATGTGGTTGAGCAAGACGGAACGGACGTAAGGGGAGGTAAGCAGAATGCGCAGAATAATTTCGGTTCTGATGGAGAACGAACCCGGTGCATTGTCGCGGGTGGTAGGGCTGTTTTCCCAGCGAGGCTATAACATCGAAAGTCTCACGGTGGCGCCTACCGAAGACGCGACGCTGTCGCGCCTGACCCTGACCACCATCGGGAATGATCACAAGATTGAACAGATCACCAAGAATCTGAACAAGCTGATCGATGTGGTGAAACTGGTGGATCTAACCGAAGGTTCGCATATCGAGCGTGAACTGCTACTGGTGAAGGTGCGCGCGACCGGCGCCCAGCGGGACGAGGTCAAGCGTAGTGTGGATATTTTCCGCGGCCAGATCGTCGACGTCACCAGCAATATGTACACGGTGCAGGTATCGGGTACCAGTGAAAAACTGGACGCTTTCTTACAGGCACTGGGTGAGCACACCATTATGGAAGTGGTCCGCTCTGGAGTTTCGGGAATTGCCCGTGGCGAGAAGGTGCTCAGTATTTAACAGACTGGGTATGTGAAATGCCGGCAAGCGCCCTGATTTACCGCTGAGAATTCAGCGAGAAACAACACTTTTAAAGCACATTAAGTAGGAAGTAAGTTATGCAAGTTTTTTACGATAAAGATTGTGACCTTTCCCTGATCAAGTCCAAAACTGTTGCCATCATCGGTTACGGCTCCCAGGGGCACGCCCACGCCAACAACCTGAAAGACTCCGGTGTGGCCAATGTGGTTGTCGGTCTGCGCAAGGGTTCTGCCTCCTGGGCGAAAGCGGAAAAGGCCGGTCTGCGTGTTGCCGAAGTGGCGGATGCGGTAAAAGACGCTGATGTAGTGATGATCCTGACCCCGGACGAGTATCAGGCCGCGGTTTACCGCGAGCAGGTGGCGCCGAACCTGAAAGCCGGCGCTGCACTGGCATTCGCCCACGGCTTCAACGTGCACTTTGAGCTGATCGAGCCCCCGCAAGACGTGGACGTGATCATGATCGCGCCGAAAGGGCCGGGCCACACCGTGCGTTCCACCTACCTGGAAGGGGGCGGTGTGCCGACCCTGATTGCGGTTTATCAGAACGCTTCCGGCAGCGCCAAAGAACTGGCGCTCTCCTATGCGTCCGCGAACGGCGGTGGCCGCTCCGGTATCATCGAAACCAATTTTCGCGAAGAAACCGAAACTGACCTGTTCGGCGAGCAGGCGGTACTGTGTGGTGGCGTTTCTGCACTGGTACAGGCCGGTTTTGAAACCCTGACAGAAGCCGGCTATGCACCGGAAATGGCCTACTTTGAGTGTCTCCACGAGCTGAAGCTGATCGTAGACCTGATGTACCAGGGCGGCATCGCGGATATGCGCTACTCTATTTCCAATACTGCAGAGTACGGTGACTACGTTACCGGACCGCGTATCGTGACCGAAGAGACCAAGGCGGAAATGAAGCGGGTACTGAAAGACATTCAGACCGGTAAGTTCGCCAAGGACTTCATGCTGGAGTCTCTCGCCGGCCAGCCGCGCCTGAAGGCAGAGCGTCGCATTGGGGGTGAGCACCAGATTGAAGAAGTCGGTGCCAAGCTGCGTGCGATGATGCCTTGGATCAAGGCCAACAAGATCATCGACAAGACCGAGGGCAACAGCTAACTCGGTTTCAGACTGAGGCAGAAAGCGGCGGGGTCAGGCGAAAGCGGACCCCGCCGCTTTTTTTTTGGCGCGCAGCCACTGTACACTCGCTGGCATAACAACCTGATACGGAGCTTTTATGAGCGACAACAAGGGCGCGCCGGAATTCGAAGGTGCGCGTTCCGAAGAAGAGATTCGCCTTCCCGTCGACGAGCATATCGAGGAAGAGGTCTCGGCCAGCGGCAAGCGGGTGCGGGCGAAAGGTGTCTACCTGTTGCCGAACCTTATTACCACCGGCGCCCTGTTCAGCGGCTTTTACGCCATCATCGCGGGCATGAATGGCAATTTCGAAGCCGCGGCTATCGCCATATTTGCGGCAATGATCCTCGATGGACTGGATGGGCGAGTGGCGCGTCTGACCGATACCCAGAGTGCGTTCGGTGTCCAGTTCGACTCCCTCTCAGATATGGTGTCTTTCGGGCTCGCGCCGGCGCTGGTGGTATTCAGCTGGGGGCTGGGGCCGTTGGGTAAACTGGGCTGGGCGGCGGCATTCCTGTATGCGGCCTGCGCGGCCCTGCGCCTCGCGCGCTTCAATACCCAGGTTGATACCGTGGATAAAGGGGTGTTTATCGGTCTCGCGAGTCCGACCGCCGCTGCAATCGTTGCGAGTATGGTCTGGGCTGGCTACGACGCAGAGATTGGCACCGGTCTCGCCATAGTTGCCGCACTGGTCACCATCGCTGCGGGCTTGCTGATGGTGTCGAATTTTCACTACACGAGCTTTAAGAAGCTGGATTTCAAGGGGCGTGTACCTTTCGTGATGATGCTGGCGATCATTTTGATCTTCAGTCTGGTGACCATTGATCCCCCGCGGGTTCTGCTGTTTATCGCAGTGGTGTACACCTTCTCCGGTCCGGTGACCTGGGTGTGGCAGCGGCTTCGTGTGCGCAGGGCCGCTATTTCTGCGGGGGTCCCTGTGGAGGGGGCTGGCGCCGGCGCGGAAGATTCTGCGGAGCCGGAAACTGCGGAGAAGTCTCCTGAAGCAGGCGCAAAGGACAAGTAGCGACACAAGTAGCCAGCTTTCTTAGCCGTTTGGGGCGGCCGGTCCTGGCCGCCCATTCCTCTTCTGGCGTTTGGTGTTTCCCGATGCCGATACTACGCTTAGTGAATCCCTTCTCTGAATCTTCAGGGCCAAGTGATTGGGCCTGTGGATTTACTGCGCTGGAACTTTTGTGACTTTTTTGTCAAAAAGCGCTTGCGCAGCCCCGGCGGGGCCCGTATAGTTCGCGCCCTCGCTGCTTGAGCGGCAACGCAAAAGGCGGCG
>NZ_CAJXKH010000069.1 GCF_913055755.1 uncultured Microbulbifer sp. | reverse complement strand
ACGGCCTGTGTACCGCTGCTCGCGGACGGGCCGCTAGCTGATGCCGACATCCAGTGTGATCTGTTTTTCGATATTGGCCGTACAGAATCGGGTGAAGTGCCCGAGTCTCTGCGCGCGGTGAAAAATATCATCGCGGTGGCGTCGGGCAAGGGCGGGGTCGGCAAGTCCACCACCGCCGCCAACCTGGCACTGGCGCTGGCCGCCGAAGGTGCGTCGGTGGGGCTGCTGGACGCGGATATCTACGGTCCCAGCCTGCCCACCATGTTCGGTACCGAGGGCCTGCGCCCGGAAGTGCAGGACGGCAAATTTTTCGTGCCGGTGGCGGCGCTGGGAATACAGACCATGTCGCTCGGCTATCTGCTGACCGAGAATACCCCGGCGGTATGGCGCGGTCCCATGGCCAGCGGCGCGCTGAACCAGATGCTGACCCAGACCCTGTGGGGTCAGGGCTCGGAGGATGGCGAGCTGGATTACCTGGTGGTGGATATGCCCCCGGGGACCGGCGATATCCAGCTGACCCTGGCGCAGAAGGCGGCGCTGGCGGGGGCGGTGATTGTGACCACCCCCCAGGACCTGGCGCTGGTGGACGCGATCAAGGGCGTGGAGATGTTCCGCAAGGTGTCGGTGCCGGTGCTGGGGATCGTGGAGAACATGGCCCTGCACACCTGCTCCAACTGCGGGCACCAGGAGCCGATTTTTGGCAGCGGCGGCGGCGCCAGGATCGCCGCGGATTACGGTACCGAAGTGCTGGGCCAGCTGCCGCTGGCGATGTCCATTCGCGAGCAGGTGGATACCGGCAATCCGTCGGTAGCGGCGGAGCCCGGCGGCGAGGTAGCGCAGAATTACCGGGAAATCGCGCGCCGGGCAGCGGCGCGGGTATGGCTTGCCGGTAGTGGCGAGGGGCCGGAAATAGAAGTCTCCTGACCAGCCGAAGGGGGCTCCGCGCACTGGAATTAGCCGATCGCATTGTTTTTGTGCATTGCGGTTGTTTTTGTATACTGATCGGCCGAAGTGACCACGCAGTTGCCAACGGCGGCAGTTATTGTGGAGTGACCAGTTTGAGCTTTCAGATCCGTTTCGACTCCGATACCCGTATTGTCAGAGCGGTATTTTTTGGTGAGGTGGTGTTTTCCGAAAAGGTGGCGGCAGCCCGCCAGGTTGCGGAAAAGTTTGGCCACCTCCACCCGTTGAACCTGATTGTCGATGTGCGCCGGGCGGAGCTGTTACTTACCTTTAAGGAGCGCCAGGAGTTCGGGAGCTTTGCCGCGAACTTGCAGGGATTGAAGCACGCGCGCACCGCGGTATTGCACGCTCCGGACCACAATGAGAACCTGGTTATCGACAGCGCCGCCCTGGCGCAGGGATTCCACCTTGTGGAATTCATTACGGAAGCGGCGGCCATGGAGTGGCTGGGCGCGGACGTTCCGGTCTGATTGGAGCCTCATTTCGATCGCCATCTCTATCTTCACACCCCTGGCCTTCGCCCCCTCTTCGTTGGTGCAATGAAAAACCGGTCTGACAGAAACGGCCGATATCTTGCATTCCTTTTGCATTCATTCCCTCCTGTGCAGATCTGGTACATCTGCTCCAGAATTATTTCGCATGCCGCCCGGTATTTTCGGAGTGGCGTAGGATAAAATGGATTTTTTAAAAAAATTTTTCTCTTTTTTTCTATTGTGAGAGTCGTTTTTTTTAACGCTGGCGGTTTATGTGATTTTATCCGCCGGTAGCTGATGCGGTGTGGTTGTGCCTCCACGGTACGGCGGTGTAGTACAAAGGAAGTGGTAACTGCGCGAGCGCGCAGAGCGAAGGAGCAGTAGCAGTAATGAGTTTCCAGGTTCGATACGACGCCAGTTATCGGCTGGTGAGGATGCTGTTTTATGGAGAGGCCACCTACGACAACCGGGTCGAGGCCGTGCGACAGCTGGCGGCGAAATACGGGCACATGCAACCACTGAGGATACTGGCGGATGTGCGACGGGTACAGAAGATGTCGATGAGCCGGGAAGAGCAAGCGCGCTTTGGCAGCTATGTGGCGCAAATGCCGGCGCTGCAGGGCGCCAGGATCGCAATATTGAACCGCGCGCAGCTCAATACCACCGCAGTCATGCGCAACAGTGCACACAATGAAGGGCTGGAGTTCTTTTCTTTCCTGACCGAGGCGCAGGCGCTGAACTGGCTGACCAGCTCGGCGGAAGTGCCAGGCTAGAGAGCCCCCGACACCAGCAGACCGGCAGCAGAAGCCCGACAGGAGTGCCGGGCTCACGCAGGGGCGGTCAGCTTCAGCTTGCCTGCTGCTTGCGTGCCTCTGCAGCCTGGCGGCGACGCAGTTCCTGTTTCTCCTGGCGCCGGGCCAGGGTGGTGGCACGGGCATCGTGGCCCAGGTGTTTGTCACCGCGGGTTCTGGCCAGCTGGATCTGCTTTTCCCGCTCGCGGAAACGCGCCTTGTCCGCCTCCGAGACCTTGTCGTGGCAGTGGGGGCAGCTGACGCCCTGTTCAAACAGTTCTGACTGCATTTCCTCTTCGGTAACCGGCATGCGGCAGGCGTTGCACTGCTGGAAGCTGCCTTTTTCCAGGTCGTGATTCACGGTGACCCGGTCATCGAACACGAAGCACTCGCCCTTCCACAGGGTCTGTTCCTTCGGCATTTCTTCCAGGTATTTCAGGATGCCGCCCTGCAGGTGGTAGACCTCGTCAAAGCCCTGCTCTTTCAGGTAGGCGGTGGATTTCTCACAGCGGATGCCACCGGTGCAGAACATCGCCACCTTTTTGTGCTTTTCCGGATCCAGGTGCTCTTTTACATACTGGGGGAATTCCCGGAAGGTGGTGGTCTGCGGGTTGACCGCATGCTCGAAGGTGCCCACCTGTACCTCGTAATCGTTGCGGGTGTCGATCAGCAGGACTTCCGGGTCCGAGATCAGCGCGTTCCAGTCCCGGGGCTTTACATAGGTGCCCACGGTGCGGCGGGGGTCGATACCCTCGACGCCCATGGTGACAATCTCCCGCTTCAGCTTGACCTTGCTGCGCAGGAACGGCATCCGCTCGGTGGTGGATTCCTTGTAATCGAGATCGGCGAGACGTGAATCGGACTTCAGGTAGGCCAGCAGACCGTCGATACCGGCGCGGCTGCCGGCCACGGTACCGTTAATGCCCTCGCCGGCCAGCAGCAGGGTGCCGCGGACCTCGTTTTCCAGCAGGACATTGAGAAGGGGTTCGCGCAGGGATTCGAAGTCGTCCAGGGAGACGAACTTGTACAGCGCACAGACAACGATGCTCATGGTATTTCCTTTGGTGCAGTCCGGAGCGTAAATCCGGGGCATGGGGACGCCAGTTCACTGGCTTCCGGGGCAGGTCATCGCAGGAATCACCGCCGCCGGAGTAAAAAATCGCCGCGCATTTTAACGGATTTTCCGTTTTGTGTCGTACACTTTTTCGACAGCGGCAGACAGGTCTGGCCGGGGCTTCTCTCTGGTTCCTGTATTCGCCGCTGCCGGATTACTTTAATTCCGAGGCTGCCAGCGAGGTTGCGCCCATGGACGAACAGTTCACTGCCAAAGAGTCACCGCTTTGCCGTACCTTCAGCGATGGTGACCACAGTGTCGACATCGATATCTATGAAGACGGCGACGGCGGCTGGCTGCTGGAAATCGTGGATGAGCACAACAACACCACTGTGTGGGAAGACGTGTTCGACACGGATGAAGAGGCCCTGCAGGAGGCGTTGGCGGCACTGAAAGAGGAGGGCATCGGTGCCTTTATCGGCCCCGCTGAGACCAGCGGCGGCTGGGAGTCCCCCTGAAGCGCTGTCCGGGCAGTCTCATTATTCTTTATGTAGGTTTCGGCACAGGCTGTCGGTGACCGGCAATTCCCGGTGCGATTACAAATATTTGCCAGCGCAACCAGCAGACTCCCGCGAGGCTGCTATGGTTATACATAGAAGGGAATCGCGACAGTGTAACAGCACACCCAATCAAGGCGTCGCCTGCGGGTAGCAAGGAAAGTTGCCCCGGCGGCGCCGCTGTTACCGGCGATGCGACACTTCGCATTGACCAGCTGCAGATGTATGAATGTGGTTGCTCTGCATGAAATGTTTCCTTTCTCTCCTCTGTTTTCCCCTGATCTGTTTTTCCGCACCGATGCCAGCCATTTCCGGCATCGAGCTGCAGTTATCCGGCGAGCGCACCCTGGATGTGGACCTGGCGGAAGCCCGACTGATTTCCGAGCTGCAGGGCTACGCCATTATTGCCGGGCGCAGCTGCGTGGACTGCGATGAAAATACCGCAATTTATTTTGAAAAAATTGCCGACGAAGAGGGCTGGAGCCACCCCCCGCATAGCGGTGAGGATGGGGATAGGGTCAATGGCGGCGGAGACTTGGGGGACGATACCCGGGACAACCTCGGCATGGACCTGGGGGAAAGCGAAGTGCCGGGCGTGGAACCGGATGACGAAGATATTTCCGAGGCGGACAGCCACGCCTCTGGGGACGGGGACCTGACCGGTGAGCGCTTTACTTACCCGGGAAAATACCGCGATTACCTGAGCAAAAAGCTGGTGGAGAAAACGCGGATGTTTTACGGCCGCTGCTACGAGAATTCTCCCGCGGTGCTGTGGCTCAGCGAATATCTGACCGACGAGGGGTGGGTCAAAACGGAATACCTGATTGTGTTCCGGGATGATGAAGTCGAGCACCGCTACAACGAAAACCGCCAGCCGAGTGTGTTTTACATTGAAAATGAGGCCTGCCGGGAAGTGCCGGGGCGGGAGATGACTACCGAGCCCTGACTGTGGGGCAGCTGGCCGTTAGCAGCTAATTAGCAGGTAAAAGGGAGAGCGCAGGCACAAAACAAAAGCCCCGCGGTTGCGGGGCTTTTGGGGCGGGGTAAACCGTTTCTCGTGGAGGGGGGTGCCGCGAGCGGCACACGGGCTATTAACGGCTCCAGGAAATTTTCAGCTTTTTCTTACCCCATTTACGGGCCCGTTTCAGGTCCTCTTCCATCCACACGTCAATGCGGTTCTTGTAGCGCTTGTTCATGCGGTCGCGCACGGTGTAGGTACCGGGCAGGCCTTCAATGCGCACCTTGGCGCCGTTGGTCAGGCCGTGCTTCTCGAGGTCACGGGACACCGCAATGATCTTGTCGCCGGGGCGCAGGCGGTTGTTCCAGGCCGCAGTCCAGGGGTCGTCATCAGTCTGGCCTTCAATCGAGTTATAGGCGGTCGCGGTGACCGTCATCGACTTCTTGTCTGTCGGCTCTTTTTTGATTGCGGCAAAAGCCTCGCTGCCGGTTAGCGCCATAACGGTGGTAACAATGGCAAAGATGTATTTGTTCAGACTCTGTCGCATATCTTTCATACCTCCGAAAGCTTTTCGGTCACAGACTCAAGATGTCTGCTCAGCCTCCAAGTTGATTTCGAAATAAGTGATCAATGTTTGATCAGCTGGGGCCATATTAATGGCCTCGGCAGTGGAATCAATCATTGCTGCTTCTCGGGCAGAGGGTCATACAGATTGTCATGTTCATTTGCAGGGTTAGCCGATTTACCCAAGCATTTACTTTTTAAGGGAAGTTTGTTCCTGTGTATGACGCTTTAATGACAGCATCGATGGCTCCGAGAGGTTGCCGGTAGGGAATTGGTTGCTGACCGGCACGGGGCTATGACAGCGATGTCATTCTACGCTTGTGCAAAAAATGTGCAGCTGGCGCCGTGGACTGCCAATCCGGGAGAACAAAATTTTTTTCAATTTATTTGCGACTGGTTATTCATGTCGCCGTGGATTTATCGGTGACAGCGTTGTAAGCGGGTTCGATAGCAGCGTAATGCGGGCTTAACGCAATGTGTGGACTATCAAGCCGATAGTTACAGGTAAGCGCGCTTCCCGGTTGGTGCCGTTCGCGACTGTCTAGGGACGGGGATCCTTTTCCCCACTTTTCGGCCAGGGAAGCGGGAGTGATGTGGTGGCTACAGGGTCAGATTGCGCTGTTGCCTACCGGGCGAGTGGGATTGACCAGCTCGCGAAGAGCGGTCAGGTACGCCATATCCTCTTCCAGGTCGTCGAACCCGTGCTGTCGGTCCAGCAACACCGCCTGTTCCAGCCATTCGATGGCCTCTTCCAGATTGCCCTGCCATTCACACACCTGGCCGATATTGAAATAGGTGATGGCCAGGTTCTGCCAGTCTTCCTCCATTTGCAGCTGGTTCACTGCGGCGCTGTAGAGCTGGTAGGCGCGGCGCAGCATCTGCCCCCGCTGGTGTTCGCTGTCGACGGTGGCGGATTGCTGGTGGTAGGCGTGGGCCAGCGCGGACTGCACCCGCGCCGCGGAGTGTTCGAACGGCAGTCCCGGGGAGGACTCGATGTAGCCCAGTACCGCTTCGAACTGGCTGCGGGCCAGGGGGTAGAGGTCCGGGCGCTGGCCCCCCAGTGCGTTGAGAATGATGCCGTAGCGGTAGCGCAGCTGGTGCTGGCGCGGAAGATCACTGTGCAGCCGGGCGATGGCCTGCTCGTACAGGGGCAGGGCGGCGTCGTAATTGCCGCCGAGGGCGTATTCTTCGGCCTCGCCCACCAGCTGGGGTACCGACATGCCCTCTGATTCGTTGGGTTCCGCCCACCCTGGCAGGGCCAGCGCCAGGCTGAGGGTCAGGGCGGAAATCAGTTGGGGCAGTGTGCGGGCCTGGTACATCGGGCGCTCCGGCAGCAGTTAGTATTTACTGACAGTAAACCCCGAATCTTCAATTTGTGCCAGTAGTGCCTGCAGTGGATGGCGCAATTCGGTGCCGGCGAAGCGCTTGCTCTGGCAGCGGCAGGAGTAGCCGGTGGCCAGCAGTGCGTCCGGAGCGCCGGACAGTTTCGGCGCCCAAGACTGCTGGAAGATCACCCGCGATGTTTCCTTGTTCGCCACCTCGTGGCCGTAGGTCCCGGCCATACCGCAGCAGCCGACGGACTTCGCCGCCAGCTCCATGCCCAGCGCCTCGAAAACGCTCTGCCACTGGCGGGTGGAGGCGGCGGCGTTGGACTGCTCGGTGCAGTGGGGCAGCAGGGTAAAGCTGCGCCCCTGCAGGCGCTTGCGATTGCTGGCCAGGTGCTCGGTGTGTTCTGCCAGCCACTCCTGCAGCAGCTGTACCCGGGGGGCCTTGTCACCCATCAGCTTCCGGTATTCGGAGCGGTAGGTCATGGTCATGGAGGGGTCGATGCCCACCAGCGGCACCCCGGATTCCGCGAGGTCGTTCAGCATGGCGCTGTTGCCCGCGGCAACCTGGGCAAACTGACGCATAAAACCGTGTACATGGAGGGGCTTACCGTTGGCGCGAAATGGCGCCACCAGCGGGTTGAAGTCCAGCAGCTTGAGCAGGCGCAGGGTATCCGCCACCACGTCCGCGTCGAAATAACTGGTGAAGGCGTCCTGCACGATCACCACCGACTGCTTGCGCTGGGTTGGTCCCAGTGCCCGCAGGCTGGCGGCGGTGGCATAGGGTACGCCGAGCTCCTGCATGGCCTTGTCCAGGCGGGTGGCGGACAGGGCCGGGGAGTCCGCCAGTCCCAGGCCGCGCTCCAGCAGCCAGCGCACCGGCCTCAGGCGCAGGGGGAAATTGTACAGCTGTGGTACCCGCGCCAGATGGGGCATGACGAATTCCAGCCCGCCGACGAAGTAGTCCTTCAGCGGCCGCAGATAACGGCTGTAATAGAGTTCGAGAAACTTGGCGCGGAGGGTGGGTACATCCACCTTGATCGGGCACTGGCCGGCGCAGGACTTGCACCCCAGGCAGCCCTGCATGGCTTCGTTCACCTCGTGGTTGAAGTCGTACTCTCCGCGCGCCTTGGCCAGGGAATTCTTGAAGCGCCCGGGGAGGCCGATGATAAACGACTGCTCGCGGCTCCTGCGCGCCACCGCCTCCGGGTCCACCGCGCGGTCGCTGAGCAGGCGCAGCCACTCACGCATCAGCGAGGCGCGGCCCTTGGGGGAATGGATGCGATTGCGGGTGGCCTTGTAGGACGGGCACATGGCGTCGTCCGGGTTCCAGTTGAAACAGGCACCGTTGCCGTTGCAGTAGACGCCCTCGGAATAGCCTTCCCACACCTGTACCGGAATCTGCCGGTCGTGCTCGCCGCGGGTGGGCACCTGGTCGATCTTGAGCAGGCCGGAGGCGGCGCTGGGGGTGGCGATCTTGCCCGGGTTCAACTGGTTGCGTGGGTCGAACGCGGCCTTGATCTTCTGCAACTGCGGATACAGTTCGCCGAAAAATTCCGGCGCGAATTCCGAGCGCACGCCCTTGCCGTGTTCGCCCCACAACAGGCCGTTGTACTTTTTCGCCAGCGCCACCACTTTCTCGGTGATGGCGCGCACCGCCTTGGCCTGCTCCGGGTCCTTCATGTCGATGGCCGGGCGCACGTGCAGGACCCCGGCATCCACATGGCCGAACATGCCGTAGGCGAAGCCGGCCTCGTCCAGCGCCGCGCGGAATTCGGCGATAAAGTCCGCCAGGTTCTCCGGTGGTACCGCGCAGTCCTCCACAAACGGAATCGGCCGCTGTTCGCCTTCCACATTGCCCAGCAGGCCCACCGCGCGCTTGCGCATCCCCCAGATCTTATTCACCTGGGTGTGGCCGCGGGCGATGGTGTAAGCGAAGCTCTTGCCCGGTTGCCCGATCAGGCTGTCGACCTGGGCGGTGAACTTTTCCAGTGCCGCGTCCAGCGCTTCCTCGGATTCTGCGGTGTATTCCACCAGGTTGATGCCCTTAACCGGGCGCTGTCGTTCTCCGCTAGAGGGTTGCGGGAAGAACTCGCTCACGCTGTCCCATACGATATCGCCCATGGCCAGCTGCAACACCTTGCTGTCCACGGTTTCGATGGAGGTGGGACCGGCCTGCATCAGGTCCGTGGCGTCCTTGAGGGCATCCTGGAAGTGGTCGTAATTCAGGTTGACCAGCGCCGCGCACTTGGGGATTTTCAGTACATTGAGCTTGGCCTCGGCGATAAATCCCAGGGTGCCCTCGGAGCCGCACAGGATATTGTTGAGGTTGAAGCGGCCGTCCTTTTCTCTGTCGCGGATATGTGCGAGATCGTAACCGGTCAGGCAGCGGTTCAGCTTGGGGAAACGGGACTCGATCAGCGCGCGCTGTTCGCGATCAATGGCATCGCACAGCTGGTGTACCCGCGCGGCGCGGCTGTCCGCCCCGGTGACTTCCGCCAGCGCTTCATCATCGATGGCGTGGGAGTGCCAGAGTGCACCGCCCATCAACACGGTCTTCAGCTCCAGCACATGGTCACGGGTCTTGCCGTAAACACAGGAGCCCTGGCCGGAGGCATCGGTATTGATCATGCCGCCGATGGTGGCGCGGTTACTGGTGGAGAGCTCCGGGGCAAAGAAAAGCCCGTGGGGTTTCAGGGCGGCGTTAAGCTGGTCCTTCACTACCCCGGTCTGAACCCGAACCCATCCTTCTTCGACGTTGATTTCTAGGATGCGGTTCATGTGCCGGGAAATGTCCACCACGATACCGTCGGTCAGCGACTGGCCGTTGGTGCCGGTGCCGCCGCCCCGTGGCGACAGCACTACCTTGTAGAACTCCTCCCGGTCCGCCAGCTCCATCAGCAGCTGCAGGTCGTGGATATCCCGCGGGTAGACCACCGCCTGGGGCAGTACCTGGTAAATGGAGTTGTCGGTCGACAGCACAGTGCGGCTGGCATAGCTGGGGCTGGTATCGCCGTGAAAGCCTGCCTGTTTCAGTGCCTTCAGGAACTGCAGGTAGAGCGCCTGTACATCGTTGATTTCGCGCAGTGCTGGGATCATTCCGGGCCCCGGGTATCGGATGGAGAGTTACTACTTGTATAAGAGGGTTCGCATTTTAGCGACGGTGGCAGGCCGCGCAACAATTAGCAGATTTTATGGGGGTACACAGGCGGATATTGCGCAACGGTGGGATACACTGAATGGGCGGTCTGCAGTCATCCAAAAGCACCTTGGCAGCGTAAACAGGGTTATGAAGATATCTCCCCGTCAGACAAAAATCCCCGTGGGCATCAGCCAGTGCGCGATGGGGGACCCGGTGCGCTTTAACGGCGGCCACAAGCACAGCAAGGTGTGTACCGAACTGCTGGGGCAGTGTTTCGAGTATGTCCCCCTGTGCCCGGAAGTCGCCATCGGCATGGGCGTGCCGCGCAAGCCCATCCACCTGCTGGTGGACAGGGCGGGTGCCGAAGTGGATGCGGTCAGGGTCGTGGGGGTGGAAGACCCCGCTGTGGACGTTACCGGGCCCCTGCGGGACTATGCCGATTCCGTGGTGCCGCAACTGCAGAAAATCCGCGGCTACATCTTTATGCAGAATTCGCCCAGCTGCGGCCTGCACGGCGTGCGCCGCTACCTCGCCAACGGCCATGGCATAGACAGCGAGGGCATCGGGGTTTTTGCCCGCCGCCTGCAGCAGCAGTTTCCCCACCTGCCGATGGAGGAAGTGGGGCGCCTCAACAACAGCGAGCTGCGGGAAAACTTCCTCACCCGCGTATTCGCCTACGACGCCTGGTACCGCTATGTAGAGGGCGAAGAGCCCGCGGAAGCGGAAAAACAGCCCTCCCGCACGGCCCGCATCATCGAGTTCTACACCGCCTACAAATACCTGCTGCTGGCCCACAACCAGGATGCCACCCGTGCGCTCGGTCGCCTGCTGGCGGATGCCGGGGCGATGCCGGAAGACGAGCTGGCGCAGGCGATGCGCGGCGGCATTATGGAAATACTGTCGCGGCCCGCCAGCCGCAAGGACAGAACCAATGCGCTGATGCACAGCCAGGGCCACCTGCGGGAATTCCTCAGCAAGGAAGAAAAGGCCGAACTGCAGCAGTTGATCGACGAATATCGCCGCGGGCTGAAACCGCTGTCCGCCGTGCTCACCCTGCTGCGCCACTACCTGCCGCGCAGCCCCCATGGATTTATCCACAGCCAGGTGCTGTTGGCGGCGGAGCCCGCGGAACTGGGGTTGTGCGATTTCCGCTAACCGCGCCACCGCAAAACACATAACAGTACGGTCAGCGATATCACATGCGAAACCAGATTTCCCGGAAGAGCGAGCGGCCCTATCGCCGCGGCCTGGTGTGGCTGCGCAACGACCTGCGGGTTGCCGACAACACCGCGCTGTACCGGGCGGACAGGGGGTGCCGGCAGCTGGCGGCGGTATTTATCGCCTGCCCGCAGACCTGGGCCAGCCACGGCGACGGCGACAACGTGGTGGCGTTCCGCTTGCGCACCCTGGCGCAGTTGCAAAGGCAACTGGGTGATCGCCATATTCCCCTGTACTTTCTCGAGCTGCCGGCGTTCGCCGATGTGCCCGCGGCCATCGCCCAGATAGTCCGCAAGCTGGAGATAGATGCGCTATTTGCCAACGCCGAGTACCCGCTCAACGAGCGGCGGCGGGATGCACAGGTGCGCGATGCGCTGAAGGAAATCCCGGTGCCGGTGGAGTACAGCAGTGATCGCACGCTGATCCCCCCGGGCAGCCTGACCACCAACAGCGGTGATGGCTTCAAGGTATTTACCCCGTTCAAGCGCGCGTTTATCGCCCGCCACGGGGACGAGCCGTTTTCGCCGTTGCCGGCGCCGCAGGCGCGCTCCGCCGACCACGGGGCACAGTGGCCGGAGTGGATTGCGCTACCGGGCGACAATAACCTGGTGCGGAAAATTCCCCAGGCCGTGGGCGACTACTCCGTGGCAGACGGCGATCGCGAGCACGTGCTCGACTGGCCGGTGGGGGAGAGTGCCGGCGCAGCATATCTGGAAGATTTCTCCGCAAAGATTGCCGACTATCACCGGCAGCGGGACTTCCCGGCAGCGGATGCCACCTCGCGGCTGTCCCCGTACCTGAACTGTGGCGCGGTTTCCATTCGCCAGTGTGTGCAGATGGCGCTGGCGGAGAATGGCGGGCGCTGGGCCGGGAGCAGCGACGGCGCCAATACCTGGTTGAATGAACTGTTGTGGCGTGAGTTCTACCAGCACCTGGTGCTGAACTACCCGCGGGTGTGCTGCAACAAACCGTTCAAGCCGGAAACCGACGCGGTGCCCTGGTCCGAAGATGCAGAAAATTTCGCGCGCTGGTGTGCGGGTAACACCGGTGTACCCATTGTCGATGCCGCCATGCGCCAATTGAATGAAACCGGTTGGATGCACAATCGCCTGCGTATGGTGGTGGCATCTTTCCTGACCAAAAACCTGCTGATCGACTGGCGTCGCGGCGAGCGCTATTTCATGGAGCGCCTGGTGGATGCAGATTTTGCCGCCAATAACGGTGGCTGGCAGTGGGCGGCGTCCACCGGCACCGACGCCGCGCCTTATTTTCGCGTATTCAACCCCTACAGCCAGTCGAAAAAGTTCGATCCCGGCGGTGAATTCATTCGCGCTTTTTTACCGGAACTGGCTGCGGTCGCAGCAAAAGATATCCACTGCCCGCCGCCACTGGAAGGGTATCCAAGCCCCATTTGCGATGTACATAAATCCCGTAAATACGCGATCGACGTATTTGCTAACTTGAAGTCTCAGTGATCCTCTGATTTATTCTCCTGTTCCGATGCAGGAGTTCACTGCAACGGGTCATGGATGGCACTGCGCGCTCGCGGTACAGAAAAGGTTCTGATAATTGAGTCGCCAATGAATCATAAAAAACTGGTGAATTTCAGCCTCTTTATCGCCGGGTGGTGGGTCGCCCTGCTGTACGGCAACGCCATGGCGCTGATCGCGTTGTTTCTGGTGTTGATGTTGCACTTCGTCATGTGGCGGGACCTGCGCGACATCTTCGTCATTCTCGGGTTTATTTTCTGCGGCTTTGGCGTCGAGTGGGCTTTTATGGCCAATGGCGTACAGGATTACCGTTCCAGTCTGCCCCCGGCCTGGTCCATCTGTATCTGGGCCATGCTCGCCACCACCATTCGTTACTCTCTCGGTTTTCTGGTGCGAAGGCCCCTGTACGCGGCCCTTACGGGGATGCTGGTAGCGCCGCTGTTTTACTTCAACAGCGTCTACTTTGGCCCCGCCGGCTGGGGACGCCCGGTATGGCAATGCCTGCTTGTGATTGCGCTGGTGTGGAGCCTGCTGGCGGCGTTTATCAGTGGCGTTCTGGTGCCGCTGATCGAACAGCCCGATGGCCGTTCACCGGAGCAGGCACGGTAATGATATCTGCACCGCCATACATTTTGGCGGATCTGCAACAGCTTCTCCTACCGCGGAATTTCCCCTCCCAGCGCTGACCTATACTTGCCACGAATTTAAACCGTGGCAAGGAGGCCGCAGTGATTCTGTCCCGAAAACTTTCTGGCAAACTGCTTTCCCTGTCGGTGGCGCTCGCGTCTGCAGGTGCAGCCGGTATCGCGAACGCGGAAGAGGTAATGCCCGGCCTGTTCAGTTCCATGACGGTGTTCGGCGACAGCATCTCGGACAACGGCAATGCGGGGGTGTTTACCTCCGATGACCCGCAGGGCATCTATCCCCGCCAGCCGGCGGCGTCCTTTCTCGCCGAGCGGCTCGGCTTGAGCTCGCTGAATTCCTGTTACGGCCTGGGGCCCGCGTTCGGCGGCGCCATTCCCTGTGCGCCGGCGGCGGGTACCCCGGAAGAGCAGTTCACCCAGGTGGCGCGATCAGTACTGGCAAACGGCCCCAACTGGGCGGTTGGGGGCAACCGCACCGCAGACGTATTGCTGGACGTGGTGGGCGGGGCGCGCTTCCGCACCCTGTTCCCGGATACCACGGTCGCCGATCACAACTCCCTGACCACCATCCTGCCGGATGCGGGCCGCTGTGGTGCTGACCGCGAATGCGACCCGGCGGCAGGGGAGAGCCCCTACCTGAGCCCCGCGGAAACCCAGGCCGCGGCTGCCGCCTTCGGTGACCCCGCGGCCCTGCAGGCGCTGGTGGACGACCCCAACAACGGCATTTCCCTCACCGGCGTGCCCTTTGCCACCGGCCAGGGCTACCTGGAGCAGAATACGGTGGACCCAAACGGGCTCTATTTTCTGCAGGGGGGCGGCAACAACATCCTCGACGGCGTGCGCGGTAGCAGCCTCTCGCCCATGTCCATGGAGCGCGCCGCCACCTTCCTGTCCACCGCGGGCAGTGAGCTGCAGGAAGCCGGAGCGCGCTATGTGGTGATGGCCAATGCACCGCGTATCGGCCGCACTCCCGCCGTGTACACACAGGGGGCCGCGGCGATTAACTACGCCAATTACGGCACCGAACTGTTCAATGACACCCTGCGCCAGCAGCTGAACGACATCGGCAATATTCTGTTGCTGGATCTGGCGGGTGTGCTGGAACTGATGGTCGACAGTCCCGCCGCTTTCGGGCTCGCGAATATCGACCAGAGCGCCTATTGCTATGTCAATTGTGCCAATCCCCACCCCGTATACGGCGAAAATGGCACCAACCCGAACGCCGACATGCTGGTTTTCTACGACAGTATCCATCCCACCCTGGTGGCACAGCGCGCGCTCGGCGACTACTACTACGCAACCCTCACCGCCCCCATCGGTTTCGCGGTACTCCCGGATCTCGGTTACCAGAACCTGCGCCAGCATCGCATCAATATCGACCACCACCTGTTGTCCCAGCGCTTCCGCGAGCCCTATACCACCGTATTTGCCGGTGCCAGTGTCGGCCATGCGGAGCTGGGCGCCGGCCTCGCCCAGAATGACGAATTCCCCGCCTGGGACGGCTTTATCGGCATGAGCTTTGCGGCCATGGACAACCTGGAATGGGGCCTCAGCATGTCCTATGGCGGCAGCGAATACGAACCGGACAACATCTTCCTCAAAAGCCGCAACTTCAACCTCAGCGCCTTTGCCCGCTGGGACAACGACTTTTTCTTTGTCGACGGCGGTATCGGCTGGTCCGACATCGACTACGACGACGTCAACCGCACCATTCACCTCGGCGACTCCTTCTCCACCCGCCTCGACGGCGACACCGACGGCGACGGCTACAACGCGTTCATTCGCGCCGGCTACGACGCCAGTCGCAACCTCGAAAGCTTTATGGGCCCCTTCGTCTCCGCCGAGTGGACCGAGATCGACGTCAACGGTTTCCACGAAAGCACCCGTCCCCAGTACACCTACGCCGGTCGCTATGGACTCCCCATGGACCCCCTCGGCCTCTGGGTACACGGCCAGGATCGCGAGTACCGTCGCTGCAAAGCCGGCTTCTTCTACAACAGCCCGGAATCCGCCGAGCGCCAGTGGTTCGGCGAATTCTGGCTGGAACACACCGCCGGCGACGACTACGCCAACCTCGGTATTGGCGTGAACTCCATCCGCAGCAACTGGGCTTATTTGCCCGCCTATCGCAGCGACAACACCGGCGTATTCCAGAACGGTGTCGGCGGCATGGTAGGGGTGAACATCAATGACAACCTCCGCGTGGCTGCGGATTTCCTGGTGCGGCCGGATGACTCCATTGGCGGGTTGAGTCTTAACTACCGGTTTTAGCTCAAGCGGTCCTGTAACCCGATACCCAGTGATTTGCCGCCTCGGAAGGTCAAACGGACCCGGAGTTGTGGAGGGGGAGGTCTCGCCGCATATTCTGCGGTTAATTCCTCCAAAAGATCTGGCTGATGCGATTTTGGCGATGCCTAAGCGCCATGGATTACCCCGCCGGTTGCTAACGTAGAGGTATCGATAACAACCGAAGCAGATGGAATTCTGAAGATGTACAGCCCCCGTTTCAGCAAGCAGAGCCAGGCCCTGCACTCCGCCGACGCCGACGTCTGGGCCGTCAGCGACCGCGCCCACGCCCTGGCCAACAAAGGTGAAGACGTCATCTTCCTGTGTGTCGGGGACCCCAACTTCGACACCCCGGAACCCATCCTCGACTATGCCCGCGCGCGACTGGGTGTAGGCCGCACCCACTATTCACCGGCTGCCGGCGAACTCGTCCTGCGCCGCGCCATCGCCGATATCGAAAGCAAAGTCAGCCCCCACCCGTGCAATCCCGACGACGTCGTCGTCTTCCCCGGCGGCACCAACGCCATCTACGGCGTGCTCTCCTGCCTGCTCAATCCCGGCGAACAGATCGTCATCCCAGAACCCATGTACATCGGTTATGTGCCGATCACCGACGCCCTGCAGCTGGATGTGAAAAAGGTCGCCTGCCCCGCAGAGCAGGGCTTCGCCTTCGACACCGAAACCATCAAGCAGGCTATCAGTGATGAAACTCGCGTGGTGATGATCAATACCCCGGTCAACCCCACCGGCGCCATGGCCACCCCGGAACAGCTACGGGACCTGGCCGCCTACTGTCGCGAGCGCAATATCTGGCTCATCTCCGACGAGATGTATTCCATGATCACCTTCGCCCGCCGCCACACCTCCCTGCGCACGGCCGCTGAACACCTGGACAATGTCATCGTCATCGACGGTTTGTCCAAATCCCACGCCATGAGTGGCTGGCGCCTCGGCTGGGCGGTGGCCCAGGGGCCGCTGGTGGAGCGTCTGATCGAATACGCCGGCGCCACCATCTTCGGCGTACCGCAATTTATCCAGGAAGCGGCCGCCTTCGCGCTGGAATTTGATACCTACTTCGTCAAGCAGATGCGCGATGCCTATGAAAAGCGCCGCGACCTCATCGTCGAGCGCATCGGCAAGATCCCCGGGCTGAGCTGCGCGTCGCCGGATGCCGGTATGTTCGTGATGGTGGATGTCTCCGCGGTGGCGGATGATGGCGAGGCCTTTGCGGAGGCGCTGCTGGATGCCGAGCACGTCTCCGTACTGCCCGGGCGCCCCTTCGGCGCCAGCGCGGTCAATCACGTGCGCCTGACCCTGGCGGCGGATGAGGCGGAACTGAGCCGCGCCCTCGACCGTATCGAGCGCTTCGTTACCGGCGGCTGCCGCCAGGCCAGCTGAGCCGGATCTCCCGTTACAAGTCGCAATTTCCGTGCGGCCGGGCTCGCGAGAGTTTCGGCGGCGCGGGAATGCCGCTATCCTTCCCCTGAATTTCCTATGGCTGACAGAACAAAACCGTGAAAATAGATCGGCACAATTTACGTATTCTGGAGGTCTTGCAGACCAACGCCCGTATCAGCAACCTCAACCTGGCAGATGAAATCGGTCTCTCCGAAAGCGCCTGCCTGGCGCGGGTGAAAAAGCTGACCAATGAAAAGTTTATCCGCGAGTTCCAGGCGGAAGTGAACCTGGACAAGGTGCGCCACGCGGAGTTTTACGTCAACGTGGCCCTGAAACGCCAGGACTCGAAAACCAGCGAAAGCTTCCGCCGCGCCATCAACAAGATCGAGCAGATCGTTTCCTGCGTGAAAATGTCCGGCGAATTCGACTATATGCTGCGCTTTGTCTGTCCAGACGCGGCAGACTTCAACCGCGTCTCCGAGCAGTTGCTCGCCGACGAAGATGCCGCCATTACCCGCATGACCTCCCATCTGGTGATCGAGAAGACCAAGCCGTTTACCGGCTATCCGCTGGAGCTGTTGTTTCAGGATTGATTGGTGGCTGGGGTGTGATTGCTCGCCACCGGCCCCGCTTCATGCCGTCGCCACCAGCCCAGCGTCAAACCACCAGCGCAATTGTCCGGTCAATCAGCCACCAGGCGGCGAGCCCGCCAACCGCGTAGGCCACCGGCAGGGCGCTGGCAATGGTCGCGGTGGTGTCCGCGCGGATCTCCCACTGCTGTACCGGCGGTAGCTTGCGCAACAGCAGCATCAAAACACTGACGGTCGCAATAAACAGCAGCTGCCCCGCCTCGACCCCGATATTGAACAGCGCCAGCGACAGCGGAATCGCCTGCTCCGGTATACCGATCTCCGACAGCGCCCCGGCAAACCCGAGCCCGTGTAACAGACCGAAGCCAAATGCCACCAGCCAGGGTTTGCGAATCGCCAGCGAACTGCTGCCCCGTCCCTTGTAAATGATCTCGGCAGCGACAAACACAATACTCAACGCGATCACCGCCTCCACCGGTGCCTGTGGAACAGACACAATGCCGAGCACCGCCGCCGCCAGTGTGATGCTGTGTGCCAGGGTAAACGCGGTGATCGTCGTCACCAGCTGTTTCCAGCCGCTCACCAGCACCACCAGCGCCAGCACAAACAGCAGGTGATCTATCCCCAGCAGGATATGCTCCACACCCAGGACAAAATAGGTGCCGGCGATCTGGCCGCTACCCGGGGATTCCTCCACCACCATGTCAGGGCGATCGGGCAGCAGGCGAGTGAGTTGCTCGCGGCCGTCCAGCCAGCTGATGCGTACTATCGCATCGGTCATGGTCTGTGACAGCCCCGCAATCTCGATATGGCTGCCGACAAGGTTATCCGGGTGGGAAACCTGCCAGCGCTCGGTGTAGTAGCCGGTAGCCATCAGTGGCTGTGGCAGGCTGCGCTGCTCGGTGTTTTCGTCGAATTTTACGTTGAGGGACAGTCGCATCTCACCGCGGGCCGGTACCCGCCAGGTGACATCGAACAGCTGCGCGTCGACCTGTTCCACCGCCAGGTATGCCGGGCGCAGTTCGTGCGCCGAGCTGGCGAATGACAGGAGGCTGAGCACAAGGCTGCAAAGCAGGGCAGAGAGAAAGCGGATCTTCATTGGCGCGCCACCTCGCCGCCGGATGCGGGGGCTTGCGCTGCTGGGCCGAGTTCGATCCCGGCAATGTCGGCGATGGTCACCCGGTAGTTTTTCCGCAGGGTCTGGTACTGGGTTTCCAGGATCCGCTTCTGCTCGGCCAGCTGCCAATCCCGCAGTACTTCATCGCGCACGGAGGCGAAAGGCGCGGTGCTGGCGGGCTGTTGTGCGCTGATTCTTACCAGGTGTTCGCCGTAGGCGGAAGTGACCGGCCCCTGCCACTGCCCGGGTTCCAGTTCTGCCAGTTGCAGTACAAAACTGCTGCCAAACAGGCGGTCGATACGCTCCGCGCTGATATCCTGGTAGCTGTGCTGCAATAGGTTACTGTCGCCGAGTTCCCGGGGATCGTCGCCCGAGGCCAGCTTGGCCAGCACCAGCCGCGCATCTTCGGCCACTTCCGGGCGCCGGTCGCTATTGAAATAGATCTGCTCGAAGCTGTAGCGGGCGGGGCGCGCGTATTGCGCGAGGTTTTTCTGGTAATACGCTTCCAGCACCGGGTCACCCGGTTCGATGGCGTTTACCAGGTCTTTGGCGAGATACTCCATCTTCATCCGCAGTCGGCGCCGGATCACCGTGTCGTCTTGGTCGAGTCCCAGGCGCACCGCCTCGCGGTACAGGACTTCCTCGCGCACGAAGTCGTCCACCAGCCCGCGCAGTTCACTGGCATCCGGCGGCCGCTGCCAGCCGCGCTGGAAAATGTTCGCGATGTGCTCGATCCGGTTTTCGCTAACGACAATCTCGTCGGTGTCGGGCGTATCGTTCTGGAACAGACTGTTGAGACCGAACAGCAGACCGCCGAGGAGGGCGAAATGGCACAGAGGATCACGTGCGAAGTTGCGTAGGCGTTGGCGCGGCATCCTTGTCTCCGGTGATTATTGTCGCTTCGGAATTATCACTGTTTAAAGTAGTTGTGATTTCGAATGTCCGCGAATGCGTACCTGCCGAGTGGGGCGGGGTTTTTGGAGTGGGGCTGGTTGATCTATATCATCTGGGGATGTGTAGAATCGGGCTAGGTTGTCCGCCGAGTCATTCATTTTTATAAGGTCATTGATCATGCGTGTTTGTTTTATTGTTTCCCTGCTGATTCTGGCTAGCCCTCTGGCACTGGCAGAGTCCACGGAAGAGATTTACAACCGGGCCTGCCAGGTTTGCCACGCCACCGGAGTGGCCAATGCGCCCAAGGTGCACGATGCCGAGGCCTGGAAGCCGCGCCTGGACAAGGGCATGGATGCGCTGCTGGGTTCGATCAAGAACGGCCTCAATGCGATGCCTCCCGGTGGCATGTGCCCGGACTGCACCGATGAACAGTACAAGGCGCTGATCAAGTTCATGTCCTCGCCGAAATCCGAATAAGATTTCCGCTCCCGGTTGTTATTCACTGCCGTCGGCGTTAGGCTCTCGCGCACTCGGCCACAGTGGCGAGTTCGAGCAAATCTGGTGACCATTTTGGTCTTGCTGTTCGTAATTTGCCCGGACCCGCGCCGGCCTCGCCTCCTTTCGTCCCCGCCGGCAGCGCTGCCGGCGCTCTAGTTAATTTCCGACGACGCAGTAATGACCAACGAAGAAAAGCGCCCTCTGTATATCCCCCATGCAGGCCCGTCCCTGCTGGAATTGCCCCTGCTCAATAAAGGCAGCGCCTTTACCCTGAAAGAGCGTGTCGAGTTCAATCTGATCGGACTCCTGCCGAACAACGTCGAGACCATCGACGAGCAGGTTCGCCGCGCTTACCACCAGTACCTGCAGTGCAAGAGCGACCTGGACCGCCACATTTTCCTGCGCGCGATCCAGGACGACAACGAGACCCTGTTCTTCCGCCTGATCGTCGACCACATCGAGCAGATGCTGCCGATCATCTACACCCCCACCGTGGGCGCGGCCTGTGAGGAGTTCTCCAACATCTACCGCAACCACCGCGGCCTGTTTGTGTCCTACCCGGATCGCAAGCATATGGACGACATCCTGCGCAGCGCCACCAAGGAAAATGTGAAGGTGATAGTGGTTACCGACGGCGAGCGTATCCTCGGCCTCGGCGACCAGGGCATCGGTGGCATGGGCATCCCCATCGGCAAGCTGTCCCTGTACACCGCCTGCGGCGGCATCAGCCCGGCCTACACCCTGCCGGTGACCCTGGATGTCGGCACCAACAACCGCACCCTGCTGAACGACCCCATGTATATGGGCTGGCGTAACGAGCGTATTTCCCAGGAGGAATACGACGCGTTTGTCGAGGAGTTCATCGCCGCGGTCAAACGCCGCTGGCCCAAGGTACTGATCCAGTTCGAGGATTTCGCCCAGACCAACGCCATGCCGCTGCTGAACCGCTACCGCGACAAGGTGTGCTGCTTCAACGACGACATCCAGGGCACCGCCTCGGTCGCTCTCGGCACCATGCTCGCCGCGTGCAAGGCCAAGGATGAGAAGCTGTCGAAACAGAAGGTGCTGGTGGTGGGCGCCGGCTCCGCCGGCTGCGGCATCGCCGAACAGGTGGTGGCGGCCATGGTCAATGAGGGCCTGAGTGACGCCGAGGCGCGCGCGCGACTGTTTATGTTCGACCGCTACGGGCTGGTCACCAGCGACATGAAAGGCCTGCATGACTTCCAGGAAAAACTGGCACAGGATCCGGAAAAATATCCACAGGCCCCGGAGTGGGACCTGGAAAACCTGATCGCCAAGGTCAAACCCACCATGCTGATCGGCGTCTCCGGCCAGGGCGGCCTGTTCACCCAGCCGGTGATCGAGGCCCTGCACAAGGGTTGCAAGCGCCCGCTGGTGATGCCCCTGTCCAACCCCACCTCCCGCGCCGAGGCCACGCCGGAGGAGGTGCTGACCTGGACCGGGGGCGAAGCCATGGTTGCCACCGGCAGTCCG
>NZ_CAJXKH010000068.1 GCF_913055755.1 uncultured Microbulbifer sp. | reverse complement strand
GGTTGGTCCATCGGCCTCGGTCTGGTCTTCTGCTTCCTGTTCGCGCGCGCCGCGAAGAAAGCGACAGCCGGCGTTCCCTCCGGCTTCCAGAGCTTTGTGGAAGTCATTGTCGACTTTATCGACAAAACCGTAAAAGACACCTTCCCCCACCGCAACAGCATGGTCGCACCGATGGCGCTGACCATTTTTGTGTGGGTATTCCTGATGAACCTGATGGACCTGATCCCGGTCGACTGGCTGCCGCTGGCCTTTGCGCACGGTACTTCTGCCGTGACCGGTGCCGACCCGCATCACGTCTACTTCAAAGTGGTCCCCACCACCGACCTGAACGCCACCCTCGGTATGGCGCTGGCCGTATTCGCGCTGATGATTTTCTTCAGTATCAAGGAAAAAGGTGCGCTCGGCTTTATCAAAGAGCTGACCCTGCACCCCTTCCACTCCGGCAAGTGGTACATCGATATTTTCCTGATCCCGTTCAACTTCCTGCTGGAAGCGGTTTCCCTGATCGCCAAGCCGGTGTCTCTTGGCCTGCGTCTGTTCGGAAACCTCTACGCCGGCGAGATGATCTTCATTCTTATTGCCATCGTGTTCGGTGTGGGCGTTCTGGGCTTTATTGGCGCCGCCTTCCTGCAGATGGGCTGGGCCATTTTCCACATCCTGGTGATCACCCTGCAGGCATTCGTGTTCATGGTGCTGACCACCGTGTACATGGCCATGGCGCACGACCGGGAAGAGGATCACGCGCACGACCACTAAGGTCGTGCCGCCCCCTGTAACAGGGGGTAGACAAAGATTTGTCGGTTTACTGACTTTTTTCACTCACTTTCAACTTCAACAACTCGTAACTTTACTTTGGAGAAAACAATGGAAGCATTAGGTCTGGTATACGTAGCTGCTGCACTGCTGATCGGTCTGGGCGCACTGGGTACTGCTATCGGTTTCGGCACCCTGGGTGGCAAACTGCTGGAAGGTTCTGCACGCCAGCCGGAACAGGCTCCCGCTCTGCAGGGCAAGATGTTCCTGATGGCTGGTCTGCTCGACGCCGTACCGATGATCGGTGTTGGTATCGCTATGTACCTGATTTTCGCGGTTGCTCCTGGTCTGGCTGGTTAATTCCCCGTTCCAATTGCCCTTTAATCCACTTTTGAAAGAGCAAGAGGTGTCGGTGTGAATATCAACCTGACTCTGATCGGCCAGTCGATCACCTTTCTCGCCTTTGTATGGTTCTGCTGGAAGTTTGTCTGGCCGGCCCTGCTGGGTGTAATGCAGGAACGTGAGCAGAAAATTGCTACCGGTCTGCAGGAAGCCGAGCGCGCAGAGAAAGACCTTGAACTGGCGAAGCAAAAAGCTGCCGAGCAACTGAAACAAGCCAAGGCCCAGGCTGCGGAAATCATCGATGGCGCGAACAAGCGTGCCAACCAGATCGTTGACGAAGCCAAAGAGGCCGCGCGCAGTGAAGGCGATCGCCTGAAAGCTGCCGCCCAGGCGGAAATCGAACAGGAAGTGAACCGTGCGAAAGAACAGCTTCGCTCGCGTGTTGCCGCCCTGTCCGTTGCCGGCGCCGAGAAAATCCTCTCCGTCAACATCGACGCCAAGGCGCACGATGACCTGATTGAGAAACTGGCAGCCGAGCTGTAAGCGAGGAACCCATGTCGGAACTCAGCACCCTGGCCCGACCCTACGCGAAAGCGGCTTTTGCCAGCGCACAGCAAGCCTCCGACCTTACCGGTTGGAGCGCTGCGTTGGTAACCGCGGCGGCGGTCAGCCAGAACAAAAAAATTGGCGAGCTGCTGGACAACCCGCAGCTGACCAGTGAAGTGCGCGCGGAAAAATTCCTGTCTGTTTGCGGTGATGACTTTGATGCACCCAAGCAGAACTTCATCAAGCTGCTGGCGGAAAACCACCGCCTGCCGCTGCTGCCGGAAATTTCCGAACTGTTCGAAATCCTGAAGGCCGAAGCGGAAGCCACTCTGGAAGTGGAAGTCATTTCTGCCCGCCCGCTCAGCGAAGAACAGTCCCAGCGTCTCACCACGGCTCTCAGCAAGAAGTTTTCCCGCGAGGTGCAGCTGCACAATGCGGTGGATGAAAACATGCTGGGTGGCGCGATCATTCGCGCTGGCGACACGGTAATCGATGGTTCCGTGCGCGGTCGGCTGGCCAAACTCGCCGAGGCGATGAACTCCTAAATTACTTTCCCGGCAGGCGGTAGCCGCTGCCGGGAATTCGAGGAACAGAGCATGCAGCAACTGAATCCCTCTGAGATCAGTGAAATTATCAAGAGCCGCATCGACAATCTCGATGTGAGCACCGAGGCCCAGAACGAGGGCACCATTGTTTCCGTATCCGACGGTATCATCCGCATCCACGGCCTGGCCGACGTGATGTTCGGTGAGATGATCGAGTTCGAGGGTGGCGTCACCGGTATGGCGCTGAACCTGGAGCGCGATTCCGTTGGTGCCATCGTATTGGGTGACTACAAGTCCCTGGCGGAAGGCCAGAAGTGCCGCTGTACCGGCCGCATTCTGGAAACTCCGGTTGGTCCGGAGCTGCTGGGCCGCGTGGTTGACGCCCTGGGTAACCCGATTGACGGCAAGGGTCCGCTGAACACCAAACTGACCGACGCGGTTGAAAAGGTTGCGCCCGGCGTAATCGCCCGTCAGTCCGTTGATCAGCCGGTACAGACCGGTCTGAAAGCGGTAGATACCATGATCCCGATCGGCCGCGGCCAGCGCGAGCTGATCATCGGCGACCGCCAGATCGGTAAGACCGCGGTGGCGATCGATGCGATCATCAACCAGAAAGGTTCCGGCATTAAGTGTATCTACGTAGCGATCGGCCAGAAGCAGTCTTCGATCGCCAACGTGGTACGCAAGCTGGAAGAGCACGGCGCAATGGATCACACCATCGTGGTTGCCGCCGGCGCTGCCGACCCGGCCGCGATGCAGTTCCTCGCTCCGTACGTGGGCTGCTCCATGGGCGAATACTTCCGCGACCGCGGTGAAGACGCCCTGATTATTTACGATGACCTGACCAAGCAGGCCTGGGCCTACCGTCAGATCTCCCTGCTGCTGAAGCGTCCCCCGGGCCGTGAAGCCTACCCCGGTGACGTTTTCTACTTGCACTCCCGTCTGCTGGAGCGCGCCGCGCGTGTTAACGCCGAGTACGTAGAGAAGTTCACCAACGGTGAAGTGAAAGGCAAAACCGGCTCTCTGACCGCGCTGCCGATTATCGAAACCCAGGCTGGCGACGTTTCCGCATTCGTACCGACCAACGTAATTTCCATTACCGATGGTCAGATATTCCTGGAAACCGACCTGTTCAACTCCGGTGTGCGCCCGGCGATCAACCCGGGTATCTCGGTATCCCGTGTGGGTGGTTCCGCGCAGACCAAGGTTGTGAAGAAACTGTCCGGTGGTATTCGTACCGCACTGGCGCAGTACCGCGAGCTGGCGGCCTTCTCCCAGTTTGCCTCCGACCTGGACGAAGCCACCAAGGCCCAGCTGGACCACGGTGAGCGCGTTACCGAGCTGATGAAGCAGAAGCAGTACTCTCCGCTGTCTATCGCCGAGATGGCTGTTTCCGTTTACGCCGCGGACAAGGGTTACCTGAAAGACGTGGAAGTTGCCAAAGTGCTGGACTTCGAATCCGCCCTGCTCGCTTACATGAATAGCGAACACGCAGAGCTGATGGCGAAAGTAAACAGCACCGGTGACTACAACGACGAAATCGATAGCGCCTTCAAGGCGGCGATCGAGAAATTCGTCGCTACCGGTAGCTGGTAATACGCTTCTGCCCTGCTCTTTTTGAGCGGGGCGGAACAACGCGAGCGAACAAGGTAAATCACTATGGCAGGCGGAAAAGAAGTACGCACAAAAATTGCCAGCATCAAGAGCACGCAGAAGATCACCTCGGCCATGGAAATGGTTGCGGCGAGCAAGATGCGCAAGGCTCAGGATCGCATGGCACTGGGGCGCCCTTACGCAAGCCGCATTCGCGCGGTGCTTGGCCACGTCGCCAATGCCTCGGCGGAATACCAGCCTATCTACCTGCAGGAGCGTGAAGTCAAGCGTGTGGGTTACATCCTGGTATCCACCGACCGAGGACTCTGCGGCGGCCTGAATATCAACGTATTCAAGTCGGTCATCCGCGAGATGCACTCCTGGGACAAACAGGGTGTGGGCGTGGATATCTGCGCAATCGGCAACAAGGCGGTCAGCTTCTTCAAAAACATTGGTGGCAACGTGGTCGCCGCGCTGCGCGATGTGGGTGACAACCCCGAAGCCAGCAAGCTGCGCGGCCCGGTCAAGGTAATGGTGGACCGTCTCGCTGCCGGCGAGATCGACCGTCTCTACCTGGTGTCCAACGAATTCGTGAACACCATGACCCAGAAGCCGCAAATCCAGCAGCTGCTGCCCCTGAAAAAGGACGAAGACGAGCAGCGGCATACCTGGGATTACCTGTATGAACCGGAGGCAGTGGAACTGCTGGACGGTCTGCTGGTGAACTACATCAGATCCCAGGTTTACCAGGCGGTAGTGGAAAACAAGGCCTGTGAACAGGCTGCACGAATGATTGCGATGAAGAGCGCCACCGACAACGCCGGTGAGCTGATTGACGCACTGCAGCTGGTTTACAACAAGGCGCGCCAGGCAGCGATCACGCAAGAGCTGTCTGAGATTGTTGGCGGCGCCGCCGCGGTGTGACCCCGGGTCAACCGCAGAAAGATTTGAACTTTGAGGATCGGGAAATGAGTAACGGGCAAATTGTGCAAGTTATCGGCGCGGTCATCGACGTGGAATTCCCGCGCGACGCCGTACCGAATGTATACGATGCACTGGTGTGTGAGGAAAAGAACCTCACCATGGAAGTGCAGCAGCAGCTGGGTGACGGCGTGGTACGCGCAATCGCCATGGGTTCTTCTGAAGGTGTTCGCCGCAGCATGGCGGTGAAGAACACCGGCGCACCGGTTTCCGTACCGGTGGGTGTCGAGACCCTCGGCCGCATCATGGACGTTCTGGGTAACCCCATCGACGAGTGTGGTCCCATTGGTGAGAAGGAGCGCGCCTCCATTCACCGCGCAGCGCCTAGCTATGAAGATCAGGCAAGCTCCACTGAATTGCTGGAGACCGGCATCAAGGTAATCGACCTGGTATGTCCGTTCGCCAAGGGTGGTAAGGTTGGTCTGTTCGGTGGTGCCGGTGTAGGTAAAACCGTAAACATGATGGAGCTCATCAACAACATTGCCACCGAGCACAGCGGTCTGTCCGTGTTCGCGGGTGTGGGTGAGCGTACCCGTGAAGGTAACGACTTCTACCACGAGATGCAGGAAGCCGGCGTTGTAAACGTCGAAGAGTTTTCCAAGTCCAAGGTAGCGATGGTTTACGGCCAGATGAATGAGCCGCCCGGCAACCGTCTGCGTGTAGCTCTGACCGGCCTGACCATGGCGGAAAAGTTCCGTGACGAAGGTCGTGACGTACTGCTGTTCGTCGACAACATCTACCGCTACACCCTGGCCGGTACCGAAGTATCCGCACTGCTCGGCCGTATGCCGTCTGCGGTAGGTTACCAGCCGACCCTGGCGGAAGAGATGGGCGTGCTGCAGGAGCGTATTACCTCCACCAAGACCGGCTCCATTACCTCCATCCAGGCGGTATACGTACCGGCGGATGACTTGACTGACCCGTCTCCGGCGACCACCTTCGCGCACCTGGACTCCACCGTAGTACTGAGCCGTGACATCGCCGCCAAGGGTATCTACCCGGCGGTAGACCCGCTCGACTCCACCTCTCGCCAGCTGGACCCGCTGGTAATTGGCCAGGAGCACTACGAATGTGCCCGCGGCGTGCAGTCGGTTCTGCAGCGCTACAAGGAGCTGAAGGACATCATCGCGATCCTGGGTATGGACGAGCTGTCTGAGGAAGACAAGCAGATCGTAGCCCGCGCGCGTAAGATCGAGCGCTTCCTGTCCCAGCCGTTCCACGTAGCGGAAGTATTTACCGGTGCACCGGGCAAATACGTGTCTCTGAAAGAAACCATTCGCGGTTTCCAGGGCATCCTCAATGGTGATTACGACCACATGCCGGAACAGGCGTTCTACATGGTCGGCACCATCGACGAAGCCGTAGAGAAAGCCAACAAGAAGTAAGGTATGTGGAACCCTGATTTGTCAGGGTCCATGGCTCGCTCAAAATCGTCGCGAGCGGCTGGCTGGCGGTGGCCGCCGGAGCGCAGGCAGCGGAGTGTATACACATACATGAGCAGCCGAGCACTACCGGACGCCGCCAGGCAGACGCGCGGTAGATTTTGGGGGACGCCACAAGGCAAACAGCTGAGAATGAGGTAGCCTTATGGCTATGACAGTACATTGCGACATTGTTAGCGCAGAGGAGTCCCTCTTCTCCGGTCTGGTGAAGATGGTAATTGTCAGCGGCGTCGAAGGGGAGATTGGTATCTCCTATGGTCACGCGCCACTGCTGACCGCGATCAAGCCGGGTCCGGTACGCATCATCAAGGACAGTGGTGATGAAGAGGTGCTGTTCCTGAGCGGTGGCTATGTCGAAATCCAGCCGAATATCATCACCGTCCTCGCCGATGTCGCCGAACGCGAAATCGACGAAGATGCAGCCAAAAAGGCGCGTGAAGAGGCGGAACACGCCCTGCGCGGCGCCCCGGCGGATATCGACTACACCCGCATCTCCGCGCAGCTGGCAGAAGCCGAAGCGCGCCTGCGTACCCTGCAGGCGATCCGCAGGGCGGCCGGCAAATAATTTCCGCCGTCATGCCGGAATCAAAAAAAGCAGCTTCGGCTGCTTTTTTTGATTCTGGGAGTCTGAAAGTCGCAACAAAGCCTCCCGCCGGGGCACAATCTTTTTGCGATTACCGTCGCAAAAGTTAAATCTGCTTTTTCCACCATGTGTGCCTGACTGACGGTCCAGCGAACCCGCCAAGCCTCCTCTCTCCCCTGCACCCCCCGTCATTATTGAACTCACGATTTGCAGCGGGTGTAAATGACCAAAGCTGCCTTACCTGTTCTTGTTACACAACGTTACTTTCTGGCAAAACCACTTGTGATCTATTGGATGACCTGGCGACGCAACGGAACCTGTTGTGTTGCTCAGAAATAAAAATAACTTTGTTAGGAGGTACCCATGCCAATCGGGAAAATTTTCTCGCGCATTTCCCTACTGGCGACGCTGACGGCAGCAGCCCTGCTCTCCGTCTCGGCGCACGCCATGAAACTCAAAAGCCAGAACCTGGAAGAACTGGTCACCGCTTCGGAAAGCATCATCATGGGGCAGGTAATCAAAGTTACCGACGGTTTTCAGAACAATGCCCCCTATACCGAAGTCACTATCCGTGTCGGCAGCGATGCCAAGGGCAAGATTAAAGACGAAAGTGAATACACCTTCCGTCAGTTTGGTTTGATCAAGCCGCGCTCCATGGGTAACGGCAAGGTCTACCTGGGTGTGACACCAGACGGTTTCGCCAGGTGGCACGAAGGCGAGCAGGTTGTTGCCTTCATGTACAAAAAAGCCGGCCTGACTGGCTTCCAGACCACCACCGGCATGGCCCAGGGCAAATTCTTGGTCAGCAACAATCAGGTAATCAATGGCTTCAACAACCATGGTCTGTTCGAGGGCATGGACACGTCCAACATGTCCGACGAAGAGCAGAACATGATTACCAACCCCGGTGCCGTGAACTCTGCGGCTTTCATGGGCTACGTAGGCAAGCTGGTTGAGGAGAGCAAATAATGAAAATGAAAAAGCTCAATATCGCGATGGCGTTGGCGCTCGTCTCCGCAGGCGCACAGGCTGGTGGCCCGCTGTATGTGCACGAACCGACAATGCAGCCTTACAAGTGGGATACGTCCAAGGGTGATATTCCGGTATACACCGATGGCGGCCCGATGACCCCGACGAAGGATGGTGGTGAGGCGCCGGCATTTACTGTCGATTATGACGGCAGTGTGTTCTTGACCATCGAGCAGGCCAATGCGGTCACCGCACACGCGGTCGCGGAATGGTCCAACGTCGACACCGCCACCCTGAGCATGTCCATTCAGGGCACCATTGAAGAGCAGACCGGCATCGCCGACGTCAATGAAACCAACGTGGGTGAAATCTACGCGAAGGAAAATGGCTACGGTTTCTGGGTGAACTACGATACCGACGGCGAAATTCTTGAGCAGTACTTCGGTGTGCAGAAAAACCAGGTGCTGGGCATCGCGTTCCCCGAGTGGGCTGACGAAGAAACCGGCGAAATTACCGAAGCGACCGCATTGATGAATGGTTGGTTCGTGGATCACAAGGATACCAACGGCGAAATGGTTGCCGGTGTATTCACCCACGAGTTTGGCCACGCAATGAACATGTCGCACTCGCAGGCGAACGGTCACTTCAGTTACATGGCTTCTGGATACCGTCAGTACTACGACGGAGTGCCAGGCTGTGACAGTGCGAACTTGTTCAATGGTTCGGTGGCTCCGGCCGCGGACACCATTGAAACCATGTTCCCGTTCATCAATGTGCGCGGTGAGCAGGGTCGCCAGCAGTCCAAAATCAGTGTGCGCGACGACATCGTCAATATCTCTGACCTTTACCCCACTGAGGCATACAAGACCCAGTATGGCTCGATCACCGGTAAGCTCTATCTGAAAGATGGCGTGAGCGAGTATTCCGGTATCAACATGGTGGCGCGCAACATCGACAACCCGATGTACGATGTGATCACCCAGCAGAGCGGTAACCTGACCCAGGGCAAGGTCGGCCCGGATGGCTCCTTTACCATCAACGGGCTGCAGCCGGGTGCGCGTTACGTCCTGTACACCGACACAATTAAGGCCGGTGGCTACCCGACTTCGCCAACTTCCATCGTCTCTGAAGCCGAATATTGGAACGACGGTGAGAGTACTAATCCCGGGGAAGATCGCGCCTGTAACTTTACCCCAATTACCGTGCAGGCCGGTGAGACCAAGCAGACCGACATGTACTTCAACGGCTACCACGATGGTATCCAGTACACCCCGCTGGTACAGGCCTTTGTTACCGATCTCGCCAAGAATGGTAAAAAAGCATTCGGTACCGTAGGTAACGGTATTCCATTTGTCTACGATGCGGTACAGAAGTCCTACGCTCTGCACCCGGACGTCGATGTGCGTACCAATGGCGGCCAGATGAACAAAAATGCCACCAAGGCGGTGATCGTTGCGGACCTGGATAACAACGGTATCCGCGAGCCGGCGATGTGGGATCTGGCCAGCAATCATCTGACCGCGATGCAGGACCTGAACGGCAATACCTGTGGCGGTGACGGTGAGAGCGGTAGACAGAGCGCCGCGGTCTGGGATATGGATGACACCGGTGAAGTCATGGTTGGCCTTGGTTACAAGGACATCGATGGCAATGGTGTGTGCAACAAAAGCGGTGCCCACGAGATGGTCCCTGTAAAGTGGGATAAACATGGCAATGTTGAAGAGCTGCCTTACGACCTGCCGGGCAACGTGCAGTGGGTGCGCGCCGACCGCGTTTCCGGCAATGGCGAAGTCATTACTGGTTCCAGCACTTACAAGCAGATCGCTTGGGTAAATGGTCAGTTCCGTGACCTCTACACCGAGTTTGGTGCCGCGAACGGCACGGCGATGACACGTGACGGCAGCATTGTCGCTCTCGACACACCCACCGGTGTAAAACTGTGGAACACCAAGACCGATGCCATCGAAGACATCGGCGGTATGACCTGGTGTGAAGACCTGGATTACAACCATTTCTTCCTTGGCAACCTGTGTACCAATCCCCTGTATGGCCCGGAAGTGGTGCAGAGCATTGCCGGTCCGATTCCGGTCATGCCCACCGATATGAATGACGATGGCAGTGTTATCGTCGGTCGTGCCGGCTCTTTCTTCACCGGCATTGTCGGCGGCGTGTACCTGGACGGCATCGGCTGGATCAACACCCGCGACTTCTTCGCCAAGCAGGGCGTGGTCGAAGCTTCCCAGTTCCCGGTGGATAACCCGCTGGCGCTGAGTGGCAACGGCTCGGAGATGATGGGTAACCTGGCCGGCGCCACCATTACCTTCGATATCGACATGAATTCTGCCTTCGTTTGTAAAAACGGACAGGATCGTGAGGTCAGCTTCCCCAAGCAGCTGATCGCTGAAGTGAAAGCAGGTGCGGAGTTTGGTCGCTGCGCTCACCTGAACGATTAATCCTCTCTTTCGACCAAAGAAAAGCCCGCCTACCCGGCGGGCTTTTTTTTTGCGCTGAAAACCCGGCTACCGGCTGCATTTTTTTACTTGCTATGGTTTGCTTGCCGCTCTGCATGACGTAATCGCACTGGAGTGGCGCAAGTGAATTCAAACGAACCCGTAATTGGTCTGGCCCTCGGCAGTGGTGCGGCGAAGGGGTTTGCCCATATCGGCGTGCTGAAATTTCTCGACGACATGGGCATCCATCCGCATGTGATTGCCGGTACTTCCATGGGGGCTTTTGTCGGCGCGGCCTATGCGGCCGGAGAACTCGAACGGCTCGAGGAGTGGGTACGGCTGCTGGACAACTGGAAAGTGTTTTCCCTGCTCGACATAAACTGGACCCTGAGTGGCGGCATCCTCGGAGGCAAGAAGCCCTTCCGCGCGTTTTTCGAAGACTTCAAATATACCAATATCGAAGACCTGCCGATCCCGTTTACAGCGGTGGCGACGGACCTGCATAGCGGTCAGGAAATCTGGCTGCGGGAAGGCGACCTGCAGGATGCGGTCAGCGCCTCCAGCTCCATTCCCGGTCTGCTGTCTGCCAAATCCCTTGCGGGCCGCTGGCTAGTGGATGGCGCGGTGGTCAACCCGGTGCCGGTGGATGTGTGCCGTGCCATGGGGGCGACCTGTGTCATCGCGGTGGACGTCACCGAAGACGGTGCCCCCCTGCTAAACCAGCAGCAAAAGCAGGTACAGACGGTAGTGAGTAAAAATGCCCACCCGGATCCGGATGAAGTGGATACCCGGTTGGCCAAAACCCGTGCCGAGGCGGAATCAGTGGCACAGGACAGCACTTCCGTTACCCTCAGCCGGTTGCTGGAACAGGGCAAGGAGCAGCTGGTGCAGTTTGGCGCATTTCGCAGCAGAAACCGGGTTGCCGCTCCGGGTATGCTGGACACCATGTCGCAGGCGATGGACATACTGGAGCGCCGCCACAAGCGTGCGCGCATGGTGGGCTCGCCGCCGGATGTACTGATCATGCCCAAGGTGGGACACATCGGCGGCATGGAGTTTTCGCGCGCCGCCGAGGCGGTGGACGCCGGGGAGGTAGAGGCGCGGCGACTGCGGACGTGGATCGAAGATATGGCCCGGAACCACTAGCGGTTTTTCAGATCAGAATTTGTTGGAGTCCTCGTATTCAATGGCACGTTTGATTCGATTTTTTGCACTGCTGCTGTCGTTTCTCGTGGTTCCAGCCGCAAACGCTTCGGATTGGTACGAATATACCTCCAGAAACTTTTCTGTTTTTTCGGATGCACCCCGGGAGCGGGTCAGCGCAATGATGCGTGAGCTGGAGCGCTTCCGCAGTGCAGCGCTCTCCTTCACCGGGCTCCCCCAGGGGCCGGAAAACCGCAGGTTGCGGGTGTATCTGTTTAAAAACGCGCAGGAATTCCGCCGGTTTTCCGGCGACGACAAAATCGCGGGTTTTTACCGGGAGACCTGGGAGGGCCCGCTCATCTTTGCCCGCAGTGACGGGCACGGCATCTCCGGTTCCGGTCTGATCTTTCACGAGTATGTGCACCACCTGATGCGCGAGCACAGCGCATTGCGCTATCCCCGCTGGTATTCCGAAGGTTTTGCAGAACTGCTGGCCAGCGCGGATGTGCGTCAGAGTGAGGTGGTGATCGGCGGAGTGCCGGACTGGCGGCTGGGTGCCTGGCTGGATGAAAACGAACGACCGCTCACCATCACCGAGTTGCTGAACCCGGCGCCGGGGAATGACAGCAAGCGCTACTGGAACAACTACTACGCCAGTGCCTGGTTGTTGACCCACTTTCTGCAACTGGGCGTCAACAGCGGCCAGCCGGATTACCGCGAAGCCACCAATAACTACCTGAATGCGGTGGCAGCAGGGGAGGAACCGCAGGCGGTGTTTGAGTTCTATTTCGGCATGCCCATCGGGGAAATGCAGCGCGCGCTGGAGCGCTATATGCAATCCGAGATTTACGGTTATCGCTACCAGGTGCCGCCCTATGATTTCTCGATTCCCCGGCGCCATCTGTCGGACAACGAAAGTCTCTTCCTGCTCGCGGAACGGGCACAGGATGTTGGCGACCCGGCGCTGGCCGAGCGATATCTCAAGCAGGGCGAAGGTTACGCACCGGGGTGGCATCCATTGCAGATGTCGCTCGCACTGCTGAAGAGCGCACAGGGAAATCGAAAATTCGGCATACAGGTTCTGGAGGAAATCGAGACCCAGGGGTTGCCCAGCCCCTACACCGCGGCCAAGGTTGCCCAGTGGTACCTGCAGCGACTGCAGGCCGCTGTTGGCAATAGCGGCTGGGATGAGGAGGCTTATGCTGCGACGGTCAAATATGGCCGGCTTGCAGTGCAACAACATCCCGCCTACCTGCCGGGATATCGAAGCCTGTGGCAGGCGTACCGGCTGAAAGGCGCACAGGCGCAGACCCTGCAGGTGATGATGGCGGCACACCAGGAGACGCCGCACCACCTGGGGCTGAACGCTACCATCGGTTTCTATCTCGCCGACATCGGCAAGCCGGAACTGGCGCGGGAATACCTCGAACGGGTGGTGGCCTGGTCCCACTCAACACCATTGCGGGAAAAGGCACACCACCTGCTCGGTCAGACTCCAGCTGGCATCTAGGGTTTCAAGGCTTGGCCTCGAAGATCAGATTGGCCATGGAGCGGGTCGCCACCCGCACGCGGCTGAAACCGGCGCCTTCCAACACCCCTGTGAGTCTGGCGGGGCCCGCCTGGGCGCCCAGTGCCAGTCCGATCTCCTGGGATTTTGAACAGGGCGTACACAGGAAGGTGGAACCGGCGTAAAACATGGCGCCGAGCGGATTGAAATTGTCTTCCAGCGCATCTTCGGCCAGCGGTTCTACCAGCAGCACACTGCCTTCGGGTTTCAGCTTTCCGTGCGCGGCCCTGGCTGCGCCTACCGGATCGCCCATGTCGTGCAGGCAGTCAAAATAACAGATCAGGTCATAGGGCCCCTCCGGCAACGAGCGGGCGTTGGCGACCTGGAACTCCACCCGGTCGGATACCCCGGCCGTTTCCGCCGCCGCGCGCGCCGCGTCGATGGATCCGGGGTGATTGTCGACGCCGATAAAATGCGAGTTGGGAAAGGCCTGCGCCATGATGATGGTGGAAGCGCCGTGACCGCAGCCCACGTCGAGCACTCTGCCCCCCTTTTCCAATTGCTCTGTAATCCCCGGCAGTTGTTTCAGCCAGTCATCCACCAGGAAGGTGTTGTAACCGGGGCGGAAAAACCGTTCGGTACCGCGAAACAGGCACCGGTGGTGCTGATGCCAGCCGAAGCCGCCACCGGTGCGGAAGACTTTGGCGATGTCGTCTGCCGAGTGGTACATGGTGCGGATCACCGAGCTTGCCGCGGCCATAAAGGCCGGGGAGTTTTCATCCGCCAGTACCGCTGCCCTTTCCGCCGGCAGGATGAAGGTTTTTTTGACCGGGTCGTAATCGAAATAGCCGATGGCGGCCAGCCCGCTGGCCCACTCCCGCACATAGCGGGCGTCCAGCTCCAGGCGCTGTGCCAGTTGTTCGGCAGTGGCCGGGGCTTTGGCAAGGGCTTTGAACAGCCCCAGCTGGTCGCCGACGTAGACCAGGGCGTGGGCGCTGGCGGCGGCCAGGTCGCCGAGCATGCGCCCGGCAAATTCTTCTACTTTTTTGAAATCGACTACAGCTGTGTTGCTTTCGGGTTCAACCTCTGGAGTGAGCGCTTCCATGATGGGATGTCCTTTTTATTGGGATAGTCAGGGCGGGAACAGCAGCGAAGACACCGGAGCTACAGTGCGCCCGGTGGCCGTCGATAACTTTTGAGCGTAAACCACACCCCTATCCATTTCCCGGTTGCGGGCGCAAAAAGGCAGTTGAATCAACAACTAGAGCAGGGGCACCTGTTGAATGAGGCTGGGTGCGACAGCCGAGCTGCGACAAGATGTGAAAAAACCCGCCTGGATAGTGAGTAGTGCACCGACGACCAATAAAAAAACCCGCGAAATTTCGCGGGTTTTTGTCGGGATCTCCGTCGACGACGGGTTGCTGAAGGGGTCAGTGCACCCAGTGGTGACGCTGCTGCTTTTCCTGAATCGCTTCCGCGGTCGGTGTTGGCATCGCGCTCACCGGCAGGCGCTCGTGGAAGAATGCCAGGCGCTCGTCGCCGTCCACCGCATTCATGGTGGCCGCGTCGAATACCTTGCCGTTGATCACGGTGTACTTCACGTTCTCGGACAGGCGCAGGTTTTCCAGCGGGTTGCCGTCCACCACGATGATGTCCGCCAGCTTGCCCGCTTCCAGGCTGCCGATGTCCCGGTCCATACCCAGATAGCGGGCGCCGTCGATGGTACCGGCGCGGAACGCCTGCCACGGGGTGAAGCCCCCCTGCTCCATCATCCACAGTTCCCAGTGGGCGCCTAGGCCCTCGCGCTGGCCGTGGGCACCAATATGCACGGTGACACCCCTGTCGCGCAGTTGCTTGGCGTGGTTGGCAACATTGAAGTGGTTGTAGTGATGATCGGGCGCCGTTTCGCGACGGATGGAGCGCGGGTTGACGATAAAGTCCGGGGTAAACCGGGTCAGGCGTTCATCCTTCCACACATCGGTGCGGTCGTACCAGTAATACTCACCGCTGAGACCGCCGTAGGCCACCACAAAGGTGGGCGTATAACCGACATTGGTCTGGCCCCACAGCTGTTTCACATCGGAGTAGATGTTGGCGATCGGCAGCGAGTGCTCGAGCCCGGTGTGGCCGTCCACGATCATGTTCATGTTGTGCTGGTACTTGCCACCGCCCTCGGGCACCACCATCAGCCCAAGTTTGCGCCCGGCTTCGAGCACTTGCTGGCGCTGCTCTCTTCTGGGCTGCTGGTAACTCTTCACGGAAATCGCGCCCATCTCTTTCATACGGCCGACGTGGAACTCGGCGTCTTCCAGGCTGTTGATCTTGGCCTTGTAGCCGGGGCCCTTGGCGCCGTAGAGGATGGTACCGGTGGAGAAGATGCGCGGCCCCGTGATCAGGCCGGCCTTCTGCATTTCCGCGGCGGAGAAGATCTCGCTGCTGTCGTTGGAAGGGTCGTGAATGGTGGTGACCCCGAACGCCAGGCTGGAGAACAGATTCCAGTTCTGCTGCGGGATGATCTCCTCGCGGCCCTGGGCACCGTGGGCGTGGGCGTCCACCAGGCCCGGCAGTACGGTCTTGCCGGTGACGTCGATACGCTGGGTACCAGCCGGGATTTTCACTGCACTGGCGGCGCCAACCGCAACGATGCGATTGCCGCGGAACAGCACCACGCCGTTGTCGATGATTTCCTGCTGGCGCTCCGCCTCACGCATGGTCACCACGGTGCCGCCGGTCAGCGCGATGAGCTTGTCGCTGTTGGCGAATGCCTGTTTGAAGCCGAGATCGATACCCTCGCTTACCGGTTCCGGCAGTTGTTGCGGGGCGCCGGCGACAAAGCTGAAGGCGTCTTTCAACTGGCGCTCGTACAGTCTGGGACCGTGGGCCCAGCCCAGGGTTTTGCTGTCCGCAGACCAGTGCAGGTTTTCACCGGCGCGCTTGGATACCTGGGTGACCTTGACCGCAGTCGCCTTGGGGCCGATGGATTCGGACTTGCCGGTGTGCATGAACGGCGCGGCATAGGCCCTGAAGTCCTGGGTAAAGGCCACCCAGCGACCGTCCGGGGACAGGCGGAAGGAGGTAATTTCGGCACCGTGCAGGTGCTCGCGCTCGTCCTTGCCGTTGCTGTCGACGCTCTTGAACACGCGCTTGCCGCCGTCGCCGTACACATATTCGGAGAAATAGATGCGGTCGCTGTCGGCGCCGAAGTGCGGCTCGTAGCCGGACTTGGCGATGCGGCGCTGCCAGTCGCCATCGGCGTCCGCGAGGTAAATGCCGGGCTCGAGAGAGTATTCCGGGCTCAGCAGGTAACCGCCGGTAAAGCGGCGGAAGGCCACGGTTTCCCCATCCGGTGAGAAGCTGGGCTCCACATACAGGCCCGGTTCGCGGGTGATGTTGTTGCCGCGGCCGCTGCGGGCGGAAACCACGCGCACCTGGCCGAGCTTCTCATCGTCCCAGGTCACGTAGGTGATCTGCCTGCCGTCACGGGACCAGCTGGGATAGAACTCGAAATGCTCATCCTGGCGGGTAAGGCGCCGACGTTCGCCACTTTTTACGTCCTGGATGTAGATCTTGCCCAGGGCCTGGAAGGCGATCTGTTCACCGTTGGGGGACTTCTGCGCCCAGCGGATCATCTTTACATCAAACTGCTCCGGCGCCACGTCCACCGGGAAGCGCACCGCACCGGCGACCTTCTTCTCGGTCTTAATGTGCGCGACGATTTCCCGCGCGCCATTGTCCAGACTGCTGCCGTCGGCGGCGATACGCAGGAACTTGCCCTTGCTCCACACGATCAGCGACTTGCCATCGGGCATCCACTCGTACTGCACATAGTTGCCATGGGAGCCGAAGGTTTCCTGCAGGTCGCGCTCGAGACCAGAATAAACCGGTTTTTCCAGGCCGGTGGTCAGGTCCTTCACGAACAGCGAGGTGCTGAAGTCCTGGCGGCGGACAAACGCCAGCTGCTTGCCGTCCGGCGACGGCATCGGCGCGATGGAGCCGCCAGGGCCGGAGACGAAGGTCTCCTCCTTGCCGTCCTGCAGGTCGTAGCGGTTGATCGCAAACAGCTGCTGGGTGGAGTTCTTGTTGTACTCCCACACGGTGCCCGGAGTGGTGTCGATGGTGTAGTAGATATAGCGGCCGTCCGCGGAGAACACCGCATCGGAGATATTCTTCTGTGCGATGTCGCCGCCGATGCGCGCCTTGATCTGGCGCCCCTCACCGCCGCCGTAGTGGTACATCCAGATCTCGCCGGCGGAAATGCTGCGGCCGGACATAAATCCCTTGCGCGCCACCAGGTACTGGCCGTCCGGGCTGAAGCTCGGTCCGTGCACCAGGTTTTCCTTCTCGGTGGTCAGCTGGCGCAGGTTGCCGCCGTTGCGGTCCATGACCCAGATATTGTCGGCGCCGTCGCGGTCGCTCACGAACACGATGGACTTCCCGTCGGGGCTGAAGCGGGGCTGGGTATTCCATGCGATTTCGTTGGTGATCGCCGTCGCTTCGCCGCCGGTTACCGGCATTTCATAGATATCACCCAGCATGTCGAAAATGAGGGTTTTGCCATCGGGGCTGATATCCAGGTTGCTCCAGGTGGTTTCCCGGGTGTCCAGGGGGATGGATTTAAACTCGTAGGGCGGTTTGTTCACATCCCATTTGTCGGCGTCTTTGGCCGCCTCTTCCGCCTGCGCGGCGAAGGGCAGCGCCAGGGCGAAGCCGGCACTACCGATCAGGCGTGCGAGCTTGCTGGCCTTGGTCTTTTCGAACATGTTTTGGCTCCCGGGTTGCTGGAGTATTTATTGCTTTTCGGCACCGTCTGCGGGTGGCGGCATCCTGGTCAAAAAACTGACATCCAGCCCAAATTAATCGACTGTCGGTAAAAGGCAATGGATCTGCGTTGAATGGGAGAAAGTTCGGGCTATCGGGTGCCGGTGGAATATTTATCTGTAAAGCGGGGGAACGGCGGATGAAAGCACCGGAAGCACACGGGTGCATCCGGGTTGGCTGCTGTGGCTAGACTTTAATCAGTTTTCTCTTTCATATGGCCGGCAGCATGTCCCAGGACGAAGCCAACTCCGCGGAATCGGACCGCCCCAAAAGCGATAGCGAAATCCTGCAGGAACAGATGCAGGAAAGTCTCCACGAGTACCGGCGCAACAACCGCTCCCTGTTCCTGTCTTCGCTGGCCGCGGGGCTCGAAATCGGCTTCAGCCTGTTTCTGGTCGCCGCTTTCTACAGCCATTTCCACAGTGTCATTTCTAGCCAGGCCATGTACCTGTTGATGGCGCTCAGTTACCCCATCGGCTTCCTGATGGTGATCATCGGCCGCTCCGACCTGTTTACCGAACATACCACCCTGGCGATTCTGCCGGTATTGGACGGCCGCCAGTCCTTCGCCAGTCTTATGCGGGTGTGGGGGTTGATTTACTGCGGCAACTTGCTGGGCGCTCTGTGCTTCAGCGGGATTTTTGTGCAGTTTGTGGCCATGACCGAACGCCTGGATGCGCAAGTGTTTACTTACTACGGTGAAAAACTGCTGGCGGACAACGGCGGCGGCCAGTTGCTGGGGGCTATTTTTGCCGGCTGGCTGATGGGGTTGCTGGGCTGGATGGTTGCGTCATCCACCGAGACCATCAGCCGTATGGCAGTGGTGGCGCTGATCACATTTGTAATCGGTCTTGGCGGCCTGGCCCACTGTATCGCCGGCGCGGTGGGGGTTTTCTGTGCTTTGATTGATGGCAGCGGCACTGTCGGCGGGTTCGCCGCGCTGAAGTTCCTCGCCATTGCCACCCTCGGAAACACGATTGGCGGTTCAGTTTTTGTCGGGTTACTGAAATACAGTTATGTGATCAGCGGCCGGGATTAAAGTCGCGGCCACCTTGAGGTCTGGGCCGGGTATCGCCACAATTGCCGGCGTTTTTCATCGGATATCGGAATTCTTATGACCATCGACGTCGTCATCCTCGCCGCCGGCAAAGGCACCCGCATGCGCTCCGACCTGCCCAAGGTTCTCCATCCCATCGGCGGCGTGCCGATGCTGGGTCGGGTAATCGAGGCGGCGCAGCAGCTGGGGGATGTAAAGATCACCGTGGTGATCGGCCACGGTGCGGAGCTGGTACGGGAGCGCTTTGCCGACAGCGAAGTGGCATTTGTGGAACAGACCGAGCAGCTGGGCACCGGGCACGCGGTGGCCCAGGCGATTCCGAACTTCCGCCCCGGCGCCACAGTGCTGGTGCTCTACGGCGACGTGCCGCTGGTCAAAGCTGGCACCCTGCAGTCCCTGCTTTCCGCCTCCGACAAGGGCCCCGCGCTGTTGTCGGTAGAGATGGCGAATCCAGCCGGCTACGGCCGCATCGTGCGCGACGAGTCCGGTCGCGTGCTGGCGATTGTGGAAGAAAAAGACGCCGATGCCGACACCCTGGCGATCCGCGAGGTGAACACCGGCATCCTCGCCGCCCCCGGCGACCTGCTGGCGAAGTGGCTGCCGCAGCTGTCCAACGACAACGCCCAGGGCGAGTACTACCTGACCGACGTGATCGCGCGCTCCGTGAGCGAGGAAATCGCCGTCACCGGCGTGCGCGCCAGCGATCCGCTGGAAGTGGCCGGGGTCAACAGCCGTGCCCAGCAGGCACAAATGGAGCGCGCCCTGCAGCACAGTCGCGCACTGGCGCTGATGAATGCCGGCGTGACCCTGCTCGACCCCGCCCGTATCGATATCCGCGGTACTCTCGAGTGCGACACGGATGTGGCGATCGATATCAATTGCGTGTTCGAGGGCAGCGTGAAACTGGGCGCCGGGGTACAGATCGGGCCCAACTGCGTGCTGAAAAACTGCGAGCTGGCGGCGGGCACAGTGGTGGACGCCAACTCCATCATCGAGGATGCCACGGTCGGTGAGGCCTGCAGCATCGGACCATTTGCGCGCCTGCGCCCGGGGACCGAACTGGCGAAGGGTGCCAAGGTGGGCAATTTCGTGGAAACCAAGAAGGCCAGGATTGGTGTCGGCAGCAAGGTGAATCACCTGTCCTATATCGGTGATGCCGAAGTGGGTGAAAACGTGAATATCGGCGCCGGCACCATTACCTGTAATTACGATGGGGTGAACAAGTTCAAGACCAACATCGGCGACGGTGCCTTTATCGGTTCCAACTCCGCGCTGGTGGCCCCGGTAGAAATTGGCGCCGGTGCAACCGTGGGTGCCGGCTCCACTATCACTCGCGAAGTGAGTGCTGACGAACTGGCTGTGGCCCGTGGCAAGCAGCGCAATATCGCTGGATGGCAGCGACCTACCAAGAAAAGCTGAATTTCGTGGTCCTGGAGATGGGGCGATGAAACTGGACCCGTGGCGGCGGATCACTGGGTAAAGGTTTTCAGGACCGCTGTGAACCCGTCCCTGGGCGCTTCGGCGCAAACATCCTGTTTGCGACGATCCTGAAAACCTTTACCCAGCGCTCCACCTTCAGCTCTACCTCTGGAGCTCAAGAGGCAACACTCTTGTTGAGCTAACGGAGTGAAATGGCTGAGTTGAAGGCAAAGTGCCGGGTATTTATTTTCGAAAGCGTCGGCGACAGGGACGTCGCCGACGCAGCGTACAGGGATGTATTCACAGCGGTTTCGAAAATAAATACCCGGTGATTTGCCGCCACAGCACCGAAATAGAACGGACCCCATAATCAACTATCACCAAGAATTCCCGGACTACACTACGAGCATCGGAACCCAAGGGACCCCACGCCGATGCAGAAACCCCGCCTGCAATTGCAGGCCTCCTTCGATATCGCCCGACTGCAGTTTCTGGATAAAGCCGGTGAGGCCACACAGCCGCTGCCGGATTTTGCAACACCCGACTGGTTAACCAACAGCTACCGCCAGATGCATCTTGCGCGGATGGTCGACGATCGTGCGGTGAAAATGCAGCGAACCGGGCGTATGGGTACCTACCCCTCCAGCCTCGGCCAGGAGGCCATTGGCGTCGGCATCGGCAGTGCCATGCTCAAGGAAGACGTCTACTGCCCCTATTACCGCGAAACCGGTGCCTTTCTCGAGCGGGGAGTACTGATCGAGGAGATCCTTGCCAACTGGGCCGGCGACGAGCGCGGCCAGCACTTCAAACACGCCCCCCACGACCTCCCCATCTGCGTGCCCATCGCCACCCAGTTACTGCACGCCGCCGGCGTGGCATTTGCGCTGAACTACCGCCACCAGCAACACGGCGAACCGCTGCAGGTGGCGGTGGCGAGTGCGGGCGATGGTGCCACCTCCAAGGGGGACTTCTACGAGGCGATCAACCTCGCCGGGGTGTGGAAACTGCCAGTGGTGTTCGTGATCAACAACAACCAGTGGGCCATCTCGGTGCCGCGGGCGGCGCAGACCGCCACCGCGACCATCGCGCAGAAGGCCATCGCCGCCGGCATCCCCGCACTGCAGGTGGATGGTAACGACGTGATTGCGGTGCACTGGGCAGCGCGCGATGCCATAAAGCGCGCCCGCAATGGTGAGGGTGCGGCGCTGATCGAGGCCATGAGCTATCGCCTGTGCGACCACACCACCGCCGACGATGCCAGCCGCTACCGCAGTGGTGCGGAGCTGGAGCACGCCTGGCAGTGGGAGCCAATCCGGCGGCTCGAAAGCTATTTGCGCACGCAGGACCTGTGGAGTGACGCGCAGCAACAGGATATGGAGCGCGAGCTGGCGCAGGTGATGGAAGCAGCGCTGAACCGATACGAGTCCCGCACGCCGGAACCGGCTACCGCCATTTTTGACCATCTGTCCGGGCAGCTTCCGGAGGCACTCTACGAAC
>NZ_CAJXKH010000067.1 GCF_913055755.1 uncultured Microbulbifer sp. | reverse complement strand
CTCTATGCCAACTGGCCGGTGGGGCTGGCGCCGGGGATCGGGTTGACGGCGTTCTTCGCCTACACCGTGGTGGGGGATATGGGCTACAGCTGGCAGGTGGCACTGGGGGCGGTGTTTATTGCCGGTGTGCTGTTTGTGCTGATGAGTGTGTCACGGGTGCGGGAGTGGATCATGAACAGCATTCCCCTGTGCCTGCGCTACTCCATGGGCGCCGGGGTCGGTCTGTTTCTCGGGCTGATCGGGCTCAAGTCCGCGGGTATCGTGGTGCCGAGTGATGCCACCATGCTGACCATCGGCTCGTTCCGCGAGCCGCAGGCGCTGCTGGGGGCGCTGTGCTTTCTGTTGATCGGGATACTGAGTTTCTGGCGGGTATTCGGCGCCATCCTGATCAGCATCCTGCTGGTGACGCTGATCGGCTGGGGGCTGGGGCTGGTGGAGTACCGCGGGCTGGTATCGGCGCCGCCGAGCCTGGCGCCGACGTGGCTGGCGATGGATATCCGCGGCGCCCTGGACCTGAGCATGGTCAGTGTGATCCTGGCGTTTCTGTTCATCAATATATTCGATACCGCGGGCACCCTGATGGGCGTCGCACTCCGCGCCGGGCTGATCGAGTCCAACAATGAAATCCAGAACCTGCCGCGGGCACTGAAGGCCGACAGCACCTCCAGCGTGCTGGGTGCCTTTGTCGGCTGCCCGCCGGTCACCAGTTTTGTGGAGAGTGCTTCCGGGGTGGCTGCCGGCGGGCGCACCGGGCTCACGGCGGTGACCGTGGGGGTGCTGTTTATCCTGTGTGTATTCTTCGCCCCGCTGGCGGGCATGATCCCGGCCTACGCCACCGCCGGCGCGCTGATCTATGTGGCGATGCTGATGATGGGCGGGGTGGCGCACATCGATTGGGGCGACCTGACGGATGCGATTCCCGCGGTGATCACCATGATCATGATGCCGCTCACCTTTTCCATCGCCAATGGCATCGCCCTCGGGTTTATCACCTATACCGTGCTGAAACTGTGCACCGGCCAGCACCGGCAGATCTCGCTCAGCCTGTATGTGCTCAGCGCCATTTTTCTCGCCCGCTTCGCGTTTCTGTGAGGGCGCGCCGCGGGCGTGACACCGGGGTAAATAGCGGTCGCTGTGCAAACGGCAAGGCAACAGGTGCCGAAATGGGAACCGATCTTGCAATATTCCGGTATCGGGCAAGCAAAGCAGGGAGATGATCACGTGAAACAACTGCCGCCAATCCATACCGACACGGATTCCCGGGAAATATCCCAGTGGTTGCAGGCACTGGCGGATATCGCCGTGGAGGCGGTACACCCGGACAACCTGATATCTCAAGCGCTGCCCGAGCCGGGGCGGCGCACTTTGGTGGTCGGCGCGGGCAAGGCCAGTGCGGCGATGGCGGCCGCGCTGGAATCCGCCTGGTGCCATCACTATCCGGGCCGCGCCCTCGGCGGGGTAGTGGTTACCCGCTACGGCCACGGCGCCCACTGCATCAATATCGAGGTGCTGGAGGCATCGCACCCGATGCCGGACCGCCTGGGGGAAGAGGCCGCCGCGCGCATGCTGCGGGAAGTGAGTGACCTCAGCGAGGACGACCTGGTGATCGCGCTGATTTCCGGCGGCGGATCCGCGCTGATGTCGCTGCCGGCCCCAGGGCTGAGCCTCGCGCAGAAGCAGGGCATCAACAAGGCGCTGCTGCGCAGTGGTGCACCGATCCGCGATATCAACACCGTGCGCCGGCATCTGTCGGCGATCAAGGGCGGTCGCCTGGCGGCGGCTGCACACCCGGCGCGAGTGGTCACTTACCTGATCTCCGACGTGCCGGGGGACGATCCCACCCTGATAGCCTCCGGCCCCACACTGCCGGACGAATCCACTCCGGCGGATGCCCTGGCGATCCTGCGCCACTACAACATCGAGATCGACGACCAGGTACTGATGCACCTGCAGGGCACCACCGATGTGCCGGACCCGAAAGATGCCGCCTTCGCGCGGGACAGTGCCGACGTACTGGCCAAGGCCGCCGATGCCCTGGAGGCGGCGCGCGAGGCTGCCCTCGCCGCCGGAATCGAGGTGCGGGTGCTGGGGGACAACCTGGAGGGGGAGGCGCGCGAACTCGGTGCCGCCCACGCGCAACTGGCGCTGACCTCGCAGCGGGCCACCCGCGAACCGCTGCTGATCCTGTCCGGCGGAGAAACCAGTGTCACCGTCACCGGCAACGGTCGCGGCGGGCGCAATGTGGAGTACCTGCTGGGGCTGTTCTCCGCACTCGAGGGCGCGCCCGGGATTTACGGGCTGGCGATCGATACCGACGGCATCGACGGCTCGGAAGACAATGCCGGTGCCTTCTTTGCCCCCGCTGACTGGAAGAAGATGCAGGCGCAGGGTCTCGACCCCGCCGGGTACCTTGCGAATAATGATGCCTATAGTTTCTTTGCGGAGCTGGGAAACCTGATCGTCACCGGCCCCACCAGAACCAACGTCAACGACTTCCGCGCCATCCTGGTGATGCCAACAGAGTGAGCGCTTGGGGGGCGTTGATTCGCCGCAATTAATCGGAGGCTCAAGCCGAAAATTCCATGAATCAGACCCCCGCCAGCGAACGCACCGCCAAGCCCATCCGCCGCACCAAGATCGTCGCCACCCTCGGCCCCGCCAGCGACAAGCCCGGGGTGCTGGAAAAAATGCTGCAGGCGGGGGTGGACGTGGTGCGGCTGAACTTTTCCCACGGCACCGCCGACGACCACCGCCGGCGCCTGCAGCAGGTGCGGGAAATCGCCGACCACCTGGGGCGAACCGTGGCCGCGCTGGGAGACCTGCAGGGGCCCAAGATCCGCATTGCCCGCTTCAAGGACGGCGCGGTAACCCTGGCAGAAGGGCAGGCGTTTGTGCTGGATATGCAGCTCGACAGCGGCGCCGGCTGCGACGAGCGGGTGGGCTGTGATTACAAGGCGCTGACCCGCGATGTGGCCGCCGGCGACACCCTGCTGCTGGACGATGGCCGCGTGGTGCTGCAGGTGGAATCCGTCAGCGACAGCGCAGTGCATACCCGCGTCACCGTTGGCGGCAAACTCTCCAATAACAAGGGCATCAACAAACAGGGCGGCGGCCTCTCCGCAGCGGCGCTGACCGACAAGGACAAGCAGGACCTGAAAACCGCGATCGAGATCGGCGTGGACTACCTCGCCGTCTCCTTCCCCCGCGGCGCCGACGATATGCGCGAAGCGCGCGCGCTGCTGGGGGAAGCGGGCAGGGACATCGGCCTGGTGGCCAAGGTGGAGCGCGCCGAGGCGGTGGCGGACAGCGAAGTGCTGGACGATATCATCCGCGCCTCGGAAGCGGTGATGGTGGCCCGCGGCGACCTCGGGGTGGAAATCGGCGATGCCGCCCTGATCGGCGTGCAGAAACGCATGATCAAGCGCGCGCGCCAGCTCAACCGCGCGGTGATCACTGCCACCCAGATGCTGGAAACCATGATCACCGCCCCGCTGCCCACCCGCGCCGAGGTGTTCGACGTGGCCAACGCGGTGCTGGACGGCACCGATGCGGTGATGCTGTCGGCGGAAACCGCCGCCGGTAACTATCCGGTCGAGGCGGTGGAGGCCATGCACCGGCTGTGTCTCGGCGCCGAGCGCGAGAAATCCGCGCAGGAATCCGGCCACCGCATGCACGAGGGCTTCAGCCGCATCGACGAAACCATCTCCCTGTCCGCCATGTACGCCGCCAACCACCTGGCCGGCGTGACTGCCATCGCCTGTATGACCCAGACCGGCTACACCCCGCTGATCGCCTCCCGCATCCGCTCCGGCCTGCCCATTGTCGGCCTGGCCCACGACCCGGTGGCCCAGCGGCGCATGGCCCTGTACCGCGGCGTGCTGTCGATCCTGTTCCAGCCCGGCAGCGACGAGGACGACCGGGCGCTGAACACCCGCGCCCTGGGCATCCTCAAGGAGCACGGCATCGCCCGCCCGGGAGACCTGGCGATCCTGATCCGCGGCGACCTGATGCAGTCCCATGGCGGAACAAATACCCTGAAAATCCTGCAAGTGGAGGACTGAATCCCACGTCCACCGGAACCGGCATATACTGTCCGGGAGCTGCAGAACTGGCGTTATTTCTGCAGGCGTTATAAATTGAAAGCGGTTTTGATTGAAACCGAACACTAATACACCGAGCCACCTGTTCTAAGTCCCGGGACTCTTTCCTGAAGAACGCGAGATAAGAGCATTTGGCCGCGGGCAGCACTGCTAGCCCGCCAGGGTCGCGAGGGAAACCGAACGGCCTCCCGCATTTGGAAAGGTGATGAGACAACAAGAAATACTGCAAGACGGTCACGGCCGTCGCTTTTACTATTTGCGCCTGTCGGTGACGGACGTGTGCAACTTCCGTTGCGACTACTGCCTCCCCGACGGCTACACCCAGGACAAAAGTGCCGGCCAGCGGCCCCCGGACCTCAGTGTCGCCGAGGCCCGCACCGTCATGCACGCCTTTGCCAGACTGGGCACCCGCAAAGTGCGCCTGAGCGGCGGCGAACCCTCCCTGCGCAAAGACCTGCCCGAACTGATCCAGGCCGCCAGCAGCACCCCGGGCATCCAGCGGGTCGCCGTCACCAGCAACGGCTACAAACTGCCCGGGGTCATCGACACCTGGCAGCAGAACGGGCTCGACCAGCTCAACATCAGCATCGACAGCCTCGACCCCGCAGAATTCGCCCGCATCACCGGCCACCACAGCCTGCCCAAAATTCTCACCGGCATCGACCGCGCACTGGCACTGGGCGTGCAGACCAAGGTCAACGCCGTACTGCTCAGCGACGGCGCCCAGGCCCGCCTGCAACAGTTCCTCCACTGGCTCAAAACCACCCCCGTCACCCTGCGCTTTATCGAACTGATGCAGACCGGCGACAACCGCGAATACTTCGCCAGCAACCACCTGCGCGGCGCCGCAATTGAGCGGCAGCTGATCGAAACCGGCTGGCAACTCCTGCCAAGACCCATCGACGCCGGCCCCGCCCGGGAATACGTCCACCCGGACTACGCCGGCCGCATCGGCCTGATCACCCCCTACAGCAATGACTTCTGCACCAGCTGCAACCGCCTGCGGGTCTCCGCCCAGGGCAAATTGCACCTGTGCCTGTTCTCCGACACCGGGCTCGACCTGCGCCAGACCATCCGCACCGGCGACGCAGACCTGCTGGCAGAAAAAGTAAGAGACCTGATCGGCAACAAAGAAGTCAGCCACTACCTGCAACAGGGGAATACGGGCGGCACCCAGAACCTCTCGATTATCGGTGGGTAATCCACAACGCTTACGAAGCACAAAAACCGGAATTGAAGGCCGGGCACCGGGGGCGGGTTTTCAGGATCGTCGGCAACAGGGATGTTGCCGCCGAAGCGCCCATGGATGGGTTCACAGCGGTCCTGAAAACCCGCCCCCGGTGCCCGGCCGCCACAGAACCAAGAACAGAGCACCAAAAGGCTACGGAGTAAAAATCCAATGGCACACGAGCCAATAGATATAAACCAGAAACTCAACATCGCCGTACTGACCGTCTCCGACACCAGAACCGAAGAAAACGACACCTCCGGCCAGTACCTGGTAGAAGCCCTGCAAGCAGATGGTCACAACCTCGCCGACAAAGCCATCGTCATCGACGACAAATACCTCCTGCGCGCCAAAGTTTCCGCCTGGATCGCCGACCCCGAAATTCAGGTCATCATCTCCACCGGCGGCACCGGCTTCGCCGGGCGCGACTCCACCCCCGAAGCCCTCGCCCCCCTGTTCGACAAACACATCGACGGCTTCGGCGAAATGTTCCGCTCCATCAGCTACGAGGAAATCGGCTCCTCCACTATCCAGTCCCGCGCCCTCGCCGGCATCGCCAACCGCACACTGATCGCCTGCCTGCCCGGCTCCACCGGCGCCTGCCGCACCGGCTGGAGCAAACTGCTGCAGGAACAGCTCACCGCCAGCCACAAACCGTGCAACTTCGTGGGGTATTTGTCGAAATGACCCTCACACACCTGAACCAGCAGGGCGAAGCCAGCATGGTCGATGTCACCGACAAAGACATCACCGACCGCTCCGCCCGCGCCCAGTCCGCCGTCGCCATGTCCGCCGAGGCCTTCGCCCAGCTCAAGGCCGGCAACAACAAAAAGGGCGATGTGCTCGCCACCGCGCGCATTGCCGGCATCCAGGCCGCCAAGAAAACCGCCGACCTGATCCCCCTGTGTCACCCGCTGGCGCTCACCAAGGTGCAGGTGGATTTCACCCTCGATGAAGCCGGCAACACCGTGCACATCGCCAGCTTCTGCCGCCTCGCCGGCCGCACCGGAGTGGAAATGGAAGCGCTCACCGCCGCCAGCGTGGCCGCACTCACCATCTATGACATGTGCAAGGCGGTGGACCCGGCGATGGTGATCGGACCGACAAGACTGCAGGAAAAAACCGGAGGCAAGCGCGGCAACTGGAGTGCCGGGCACCATGGGGAAGGGCACCGGGAGCAAGGGCAATGATCAAGGTGCTGTTCTTTGCCGGCCTGCGCGAACGCCTCGCCTGCGACAGCCTGGAGCTGGCCGGTGAGGGGGTGGAAACCCTGGATGGCGTGCGCCACAAGCTCGGGCAGCAGAGCGCTGAGTGGGCCGCTGCACTGGCGGACGAGCGCCTGCAGATGGCGCTCAACCAGGAGCTGGCCTGTGCCGATGCCGCGGTCAAAGACGGCGACGAAGTGGCCTTCTTCCCGCCGGTGACCGGAGGTTAGCCATGGCCGCGGAAATTTCCGTTTCGGTACAGGTGCAGGGGTTTGACCCCGGAGCCGAATACACCGGGCTGCGCAGCGGCAATACCGCAGACGGCGCCACCGCCATGTTCGTGGGCAATGTGCGGGATTTTTCCCCGGCGGCTGCCGGCCAGCACAAAGAAGTGGGGGTGCTGGAGCTCGAGCACTACCCGGGCATGGCGGAATCGGCACTGACCCAGATCGCCGAGCGGGCGGCGGCGCGCTGGCCCCTGGGGCGGATCCGGATCATCCACCGCTACGGCAGGCTCGCCGCCGGTGACGAGATCGTGTTTGTGGGTACGACTTCCGCCCACCGCCAGGCATCACTGGATGCCTGCAGCTTTATCATGGACTTCCTGAAAAGCCGCGCACCGTTCTGGAAGCGCGAGCTGGACAGTGATGGAGGCAGTGGCGACTGGGTGGAAGCCCGCAGCAGTGATGAGGATGCGCTTAAAAAGTGGTAACCCTCGCCCGTTATCGCCTTCCCGGAAATTTCGAAAGTGAGTACTTGCTAGCGTTCCTCACGGCTGTTGCCGTACGGTTTACACTCTTCATGTGATATTCCTCTCGTACTTTGCCAAAACTGCGAGGCAGTTCGCACTGGCACCCCGCGCACAGGCCGTGAAACCTGTCACATTGTCGAGCTTTTATCGCTTGTTCATTGAATTTAAAGAAAAAATTAACCTCCAATTCTTTGCGTGAGATTTGAAGCGCCTCACATATCCCCCCGTCGCTATTGCCATACAATCGCACCGCTAAGCACTCACTGCGGGCCTCAGTGCAGTGTTTCTACTTCCTACTCACGGGGCGGGGCCTGAGGTATAAGGGATATGTGTAGATTTCTGATTTCGCTGACAACGGCGCTGCTGCTGTCACTGCCAGTTCTGGCCAATGCCCAGGACGTGAGCCGCGAGGAGATTCGCGGTCTCGACGAACAGATCCAGGACGTCAAGAAAGACGTGATTGATCTTACCTCCGAGCTGAACCGGCTCGAGGAAAAGCTCCTGTTCCCCTCCAACACCCAGGCCGCCATTTTTGTGTCGCTGTCCGGTGGCGAAGAGTTCAGCCTGGAGTCGGTGGAGGTCAAGCTCGACAACCAGGTCGTGGCCCACCACCTCTACACCTACCGCGAAATTGAAGCCCTGCAGCAGGGCGGGGTGCAGCGCATCCACACCGCCAACGTCCAGACCGGTGCCCACCCGCTGGTGGTCAGCTACTTCGGCAAGTCCAAGTCCGGCAAGGAATACCGCGGTACTGCGAGCTTCAGCGTGGAAAAGGCGGTAGGCCCCAAATTCGTTGAAATCCAGATCGCCGGAACCCAGTCAGCCATCAACTTCAAGGACTGGTAAGCATGTTGCCCCGCCTGGCCTGCGCAATTGCCGGCACCGCGCTGTGCAGTCTCGCCGTACTGTTCGGTGCGGCAGCGCCCGTGCACGCCAAAGAGTCCGCCGACCCCACCGCACTGCAGACCAGAGAGCTGAAAGACCTGTTCTTCGGCGAAGCCCTGTTCGACGCCTACCAGGATGAGTACTTCGATGCGATTGTCGGCCTCGATACCGAGCTGAAGCAGTACCGCCTGCTGGATGACCCGGAACTGGATCCGTTCAGCATCCACTTCGGCCAGGCGGAATTCGCCGTGGGCGACCTGGAACTTTCCTATCGCATGCACCAGGAGGCTGGCCGGGCCATCGAGGCCGTGCTCAAGGGCAATGTCTCCCAGCCGATCAAGAACGAAGCCGCCTACCGCCTCGCCCGCATCCACTACCACAAGCAGCAGTTCGCCAATGCGCTGCACGCACTGGAGATGATCGAGGGCCGGGTGCCGGAGCGCGTGCGCGCGCAAGAGCAGTTCCTGCGCGCGCGGGTATACATGCAGCTGGGACGCTTCGAGGAAGCCGTCGCCCTGTTGCGCGACCTGAAAGGGGAAAAATCCCTCGCCGGTTTTGTGGAATACAACCTGGGTATCGCCCTGCTGAAGGCCGGTGAAGCGGAAAAAGGGCTGCAGGAACTGGATGCCCTGGGGCGCGATGCCGGCAACAGCGAGGGCATGCAGGCGCTGCAGGACAAAACCAATCTGCTGCTCGGCTACCAGTTGATGGAAGCGAAAGAATTCGAGCGCGCCCGCACCTACTTTGACCGCGTGCAGCTCTCTGGCCCCTTTTCCAACCAGGCGCTACTGGGCGCCGGCTGGGTGGAGGCCAACGCCGGCCGCTTCGATCGCGCGCTGGTGCCCTGGCAGTTGCTGAAGCAGCGCCAGCCCACCAATCCCGCGGTGCACGAAGCCATGCTGGCGGTGCCCTACGCCTACGGCAAGCTGGATGTACACAGTACCGCGGCGGTGAATTACGGCCAGGCACTGGACCTGTTCGGTGAGCAGGTGGATGTGCTGACACACTCCATCACCAGTATTCGCGAAGGCAAATTGCTGGAAGCCCTGCGCCGCAAAGAGGCCACCCAGGTGAAGAACTGGGTGGTGGAATTGCGCAAGCTGCCGGGCGCGCCGGAAACCCACTACCTGCTGGACCTGATGGCGTCCAACGATTACCAGGAGTTTCTGCGCAACTACCAGGACCTGAACGACCTGTTCGAGCGCAACAAGTCGTGGCTGGAAAGCCTCGATGCGTTTGACGAAATCATCGCCCTGCGCCGCAGCTATTACGAACCGATTCTGCCGGGGCTGGATGTCCAGTTCCGCCAGGTCGACGCGCGGATCAAGATGCGCATGGAGCAGCGCCAGCGCCTGGCACGCCGTATCGACAACCTGCTGGTCAACCGCCGCCCGGAACTGCTGGCGAAAAGTGACGAGACCGAGGCGCGCCTGCGGCTGGAAAAAGTCCGCGCGCTGCTCGCATATAAACCGAGCCTCAACAGCGAAGAAACCGAAGCCCGCGTCGCGCGACTCGAGGGTATATTGAAATTCCAGCTGTCGCGAGAGTTCGACCAGCGCCTGACCGAAGCCTACAAGCACCTGCAGGAGCTGGATGCGGTGATCGCCACCCTGCAGGAAACCTACCACCGCTATGTGCGCAGTCGCCAGGCCGCCACCCACAGCTACGAAGGCTACGACGATCAGATCAGAAAGCTACGCGGCGGCCTCAATCGATCCCAGGACAGGATCGATATGCTGATGGCGCGCCAGGGGCGCATGCTGGAGCAGCTTGCCATCCACGAGCTGGATCAGCGCCGCGCACAGCTGGAGGATTACCAGATCAAGGCCCGCTTTGCCCTTGCGGACAGCTACGACCGCGCCAACGAGTTGCAGGAACAGCGCCAGGATGCGCAAAAGGTCGAGCAGTATCGCGAACAGGTTGAACAGTTGAAAGAGCGGGAGGCGAGCAAAGAGGCTCCCGCAGCCGACCATCCCGACGGCGAATTGCTGCCCACCGACAACCCGCCGGAACTCGGCGAGCCGGAACAGGGTGAAGAGATAAAGAGCGAAGAACCTGGAGATGAAACCGGAGAGGGAGCGGACGATGAATAAGAAACTGCTCTGTACCCGCTTCAGTTCCCTGGGCCTTGCCACGGTTGCTTCCACTGCGCTGTTGCTCAGTGCCTGCGCCAGCAACAGCGGCAAGACCATTGCCAGCCTGCAGAAAGTCGATATCGAAATTCAGGAAACCCGCATCGATGGGAGCCTGGAAAAGGCCCTCGCCAGTTACCAGAAATACCTGCAGGAAACCCCGGAAACAGCCCTGACCCCGGAAGCCATCCGCCGGATTGCCGACCTGAAAATCAAGCAGGCGCACCGCGCGGAAGAGGGGGGCTATTCCGCCTCCACGGAAACCCGCATTCTCTCCGCGGAAGAAGTGGCCAGCTCTGTGGAGCAGGCGCAGCTGCGCAAGGCAGGGACCCGGCAGGCAAACCTGGATGCGCCGGAAGCGGCCAGTATTGCAGCGGGCGCTTCGCAGCAGTCGGTGGAGCTGGACAGCGTTGCCCGCAGCAGCGGAGAGAGCGAGTCGGACTTTGAGGCCCGTGCTGCCGGCGCCGTGGAGATTGCCAGCGATACCTCCGCAGCCGCGGATCTTGCCGGTGTCGTGCCCGGGGACGATCCCGAGGCGCTGCTGGCCGCCAACGCCCGCGAAGCCATCACCCTGTACAAGAAATTGCTGGTGCAGTACCCGTTGTATGACCGCAACGACCAGGTGATGTACCAGCTTTCCCGCGCCTATGAAGAAATCGGGCAGATCGATGAGGCGGTCGCGGTGCTGCGTGAACTGGTGGCAAAGTTCCCCGGTTCCCGCCATGTGGATGAGGCCTATTTCCGCCTCGGTGAATACTATTTCACCCGCAAGAAATACCGGGATGCGGAAGAGTCCTACGGTCGTGTCATCGATATGGGCGTGGTCTCCAGCTTCTATGAAATTGCGCTGTACAAGCGCGGCTGGTCCCTCTTCAAGCAGGAACTGTACGAGATGGCACTGGACGACTATGTGCGCATGCTCGATTACAAGGTTTCCGAGGGCTATGACTTCGAGCAGAAGACCAACGAGACCGAGCGCAAACATATTGAAGACACCTTCCGTGTCATCAGCCTGAGCTTCTCCTATCTCGGTGGCGCCGAGTACATTGTGGATTACTTCAACCGCAAGGGTGCGCGGGACTACGAGTCGTACGTTTACAGCCACCTGGGCGAATACTTCCTCGACAAGCGCCGCTACCAGGATGCCGCCGAAGCCTATACCGCCTTCGTCGAGCGCAACCCGCTGCACAGGGTCGCGCCGGACTTTTCCATTCGCGTGATCGAGATCTACCAGAAGGGTGGTTTCCCGAAACTGGTGCTGGAATCCAAGAAAGATTTTGCCAACACCTACGGGCTGGAAGCGGAATACTGGACCGTTTTCGATATCCAGGAATACGCCACCGTGGTGGAGTTCCTGCAGACCAACCTGATCGACCTGGCCAGCCACTACCACGCGGCGTACCAGAACGTGAAGCCCAAGGACAAGGCCTTCCAGCAAAAGAGAAGCGAGAACTACGCGGAGGCCATTCACTGGTACCGTCGTTACCTCAAGTCCTTCGCCGACCAGCCCAAGGCGCCGGAGATCAACTATCAGCTCGCCGGCCTGATGCTAGAGAACCGCGACTTTATGAACGCGGCGCAGGAATACGAGCGCACCGCCTACCAGTATCCGCAACACAAGGATGCCAGCGAGGCGGGTTACGCGGCAGTATTTGCCTACCGCGAGCACTTGAAAAACAACCTGGTCAAGGGCAGCTCCGCGGAAAAGGCGGTTGTGCAGAAAGAAATCATTCGCTCCTCCCTGACCTTTGCCGAAACCTTCCCGGAGCACGGCAAGGCACCGCAAATCCTGCTGGGTGCGGTGGATGACCTGTACAGCCTGAAGAACTTTGCTGAGACGATCCAGAATGGTCGCCTGCTGCTGGAGAAATTCCCCGCGGCAGAGCAGGGTATTCGCCGTTCCGCGTGGATGCTGGTGGCCCACGCCTCCTTCGATACTGCTGCCTACGCCGATGCGGAAGCCGGTTACCGCGAAGCGTTGGCCCTGACCGCTGCGGACGCCAAGGACCGCGCAGACCTGATCGACAATCTGGCGGGCTCCATCTACCAGCAGGGTGATGTGGCGCGCAAACAGGAAAATCACCAGCTGGCCGCGGAACATTTCCTGCGTATCCGCAAAGCAGCGCCCGGCGCCACCATTCTCGCCACGGCGGAATACGATGCTGCGGCATCGCTGATCCAGCTGGAAGACTGGACTCGCGCTGCCGGAGTGCTGAAGGCGTTCCGCGCGAATCACCCCAAGCATGAGCTGCAGAGGGAAGTCACCAAGAAACTGGCGGTGGTTTACCAGGAGAGTGGCCAGCTGCTGCTGGCAGGTGCCGAGTTCGAACGCATCGAACAGGAATCCGAAGACGAGGATGTACGCCGCGAAGCGCTGACCCAGGCCGCAGACCTGTACGCTGCGGCCAGGGCCAACGACAAGGCGCTGGCGGTGCTGAACCGCTACGTGAAGCTGTTCCCGAGCCCGATGGAGCCGGCACTGGAGACCCGGCAGAAGATTGCCGAAATCCACAACAACAGCGGCAATCGCCAGGCCTATTTCAAAGCGCTCGAGGACATGGTGCGCATCGAGGTACGCGGCGGCAACGAGCGCAACGACCGCACCCGCTACCTGGCCGGCAACGCGGCACTGGTACTGGCAGAGCCGCATTTTGACGCCTTCCGCGAGATCGCGCTGGTGGCGCCACTGGAGCGCAACCTGAACAACAAGCGCACGCGCATGAAAGCGGCCATCACTGCCTACTCCGACCTGATCGACTATAAGGTGGCGGACGTGACTGCCGCGGCCACTTACCACCTGGGCGAAATTTACCTGCACTTCAGCCAGGCCCTGAAAGATTCCGAGCGCCCCACCAATCTGAGTGCGCTGGAGCTGGAAGAGTACGAACTGGCGCTGGAAGAGCAGATTTATCCGTTCGAGGAAAAGGCCATCTCGGTCCACGAGAAAAACATCGACCTGATGGCCGCCGGCATCTACAACCGCTGGGTGGAAAAGAGTATCGGCCAGCTCGCCGGACTGGTGCCGGCCCGCTATGCGCGGGAAGAGGATGCGGGCAATATCATCACCAGCATAGTTCCGCTGCCGGAAGTGGAAACAGAAGCGGAAGCGGAACTGGAAAGTAATGCTGCCGGTGAACCTGTAGTAGAGGCGGACACGGCGGCTGCGGTAGCGGAGGAACAGGGATGAACCATCAATCCAGATTCGTTCAGGCGGTACTGATCGCCGCGGCGCTACTGCTCAGTGCCTGTGCCTCCGGCCCGCAGACTTCCCGGCACCCGGTGGACCCAAGCGCGGTCAAGGTGTCCGGCAGCGTGACCCGCGACTTCAACCGCGCGGTCGAACACATGCAGGGTGAGCAGTACCCGGAAGCTATTGAGCTGCTGTTGGACGTCACCGCGCGGGAGCAGCGCCTGCCGGCGCCCTACGTCAATCTCGGTATTGCCTACTACCGCACCGGCGATGAAAAGCATGCGGAAGAGGCATACCTGGAAGCGTTGCGGGCTGCCCCGCTGGACCCGGTGGCCAGCAGTGAACTCGGTGTGCTCTATCGCCGCCAGGGGCGATTCGACGAGGCCCGCGCAACCTACACCGACGCGCTAAGGCTTCACCCGGATAATCTGCCATTGATCAAGAATCTCGGAATTCTCTGCGACCTCTATCTCCAGGATGTGAATTGTGCACTCGCACAATTCCAGCAGTACCTGAAATATGAACCGGAAGACTCAACGGTCTCTGTGTGGGTGGCGGACCTGAAACGGCGGGCGAACTGATGAAGCAGAAAAAACAGCTTTTGCACTCTTTTGTTGCCTTTGTGCTGGTTGTCGCTGCGCCGTGGAGCGTCGCGGCAGAAGACGAAAATGACGCAAGTCAGAAGAAGGTCGACAACGAGGTTAAACAGCTTTCCGGTATTTCCATTATCGGTAACAAGGAAGCGCCAAAATCGCTTTACATCGTGCCGTGGAAAAGTTCCGAAGTGGGGGTGGAGAGTGGCCTGAATTCCAGCTTGCTGGATCCCACGCTGCAACCACTGGATAAAGAAGTGTTTATGCGCGAGCTGGAGTTCTACCAGCTGAGCCAGTCGCAAGACTGAAACCTGACCAAGTACTTAAACTTTAACTCCGACCGACAAGGTCAATACAGGGAAAGCGGAAGCAGCCGCGGAACCGAAAAGAAAACCAAGAGGGCTAATGATGGATTTCTTTAACAGCGTAATCGCGTTTTTTCAGACTGGTGGTGCGTTCATGTACCCCATTCTGGTGGTATTCGCGCTGGGCGCCGCGGTAGCAATTGAACGCTACATTCGCCTGGTGTACGAGCGGCACACCAACCGCGCCACCTGGGAAAAGCTCCAGCCGGTGCTGAATGCCGGTGATTTTGACCGCGCCCGCAACCTGGTCAAAGACGACGATACCGGTGTCGGCCGGCTCCTTTCCATGGGCCTGGCTCGCCAGGGTGCCGTGCGCCGTCGCGAAGATATCGAAATCGCGATGGAAGAAAGCATCATGGAGACCATCCCGCAGCTGGAAAAGCGCACGCCGTACGTGGCGCTGGGTTCCAACATCGCCACGCTGCTGGGTCTGCTCGGTACCATTATGGGTCTGATCGAAGCGTTTACCGCGGTGGCCAACGCCAACCCGGCGGAGAAAGCCGACCTGCTGTCCGCCAGTATCTCCGTGGCCATGAACACCACCGCATTCGGCCTGATGGTGGGTATCGCGCTGCTGGTTGTGCACGCACTCCTCAACTCGCTGACCGGTCAGATCGTCGACAGCCTGGAAATGGTTTCCGTCAAGGCGCTGAACATCATGTCTTCCAGCACCCGCCGCCGCAGTGACGCAGCGGAAGAGGACAAGGCCAAGAAGCCGGTAAACCGCGATGTGCAGCAGACCCAGCAGGCCAGGGCCGCTGCCAAACCCGCTGCCGCAACTGCAAAGCCCGCTGAGAAAACCAACCCGGAAACTGCGTAATGAGAAGCCGGCGTCACAGCAGGGCCAAAGAAGCCCCGGAACTGGACATCACCGCATTCCTCAACCTGATGGTTGTGCTGGTGCCCTTCCTGCTGGTTTCCGCAGTGTTTTCCCGGGTGACCATCCTCGAGCTGAATATGCCCACCGGTGCCGGTGGCGGCGCTCCGGATGATCCCTCGGTTACCGTCGAAGTGGTGGTGCGCAAAGATGTGCTCGAAATCAGCGACGGCGAGAAGGTCATCGCACGCTTCCCCAACCTGAACCAGGGCGAGGAGGCCGCAGAGGCGGATGCCGCGGCCGTGGAAACGGCACCAGAGGATACCGCTGCGAACGCGGAGGATGGCCTGCCGCAGGTCCTGCCAACAGAAGAAGTGTACGACCTGGCCAAGTTGCGTGAATTCCTGCTGCGGATCAAGGAGTCCTATCCGGAGAAAACGGATTCGATTCTGTTGATGGAGCAGGACGTGGCCTACGAGCACCTCGTCGGTGTGATGGATGCGGTGCGCGGTACCGAAGTCATGCCCGAGACTGAGCCGGGCGCGCAGGTGGATTCAGAAGTTACCCCGGAAAGAGTCGAGCTCTTTCCCGATATTTCCCTGGGGGATGCGCCGTGAAACGTGAAAGCAGACGCATGAAGCGCATGGCGCGCAGCCGCAAGCGCAAGACACCGGGTATGAACCTGACTTCATTGATGGATGTATTCACCATCCTGGTGTTCTTCCTGCTGACCAACAGCGCCAGCAATGAGGCGATTGAAGCGCCCAAAGTCATCACCCTGCCGGACTCGGTGGTGGAATCCAAACCGCGGGAAACCGTTACCCTCATGGTGACCCACGACGAGGTTCTGATCGAAGCCAAGCCGGTGATGAAAACCGAAGACCTGTACCAGAGTGAAGAATTGGTGATCGAGGCCATCCAGCAGGCCCTGATCGAGGAGGTCGGCAAGGCGATGACCATGGCTGACACCGAACTGGAAGAGGCCAAGGCTGCACTGGCAGAGCGCGCTGCAGCGGGTGAGGATGTGAGTGCCGAGGCTGCGGAACTGCTGGCGGAGCCGCCGGAGGTGAATATCCTGGCGGACCGCACCGTGCCCTTCAATGTCCTGAAAAAAGTCATGTCCAGCTGCACCAATGCCGGATACACGCGAATTTCCCTGGCGGTTATTCAGAAAGCATCTCAGAGTTAGTGAAAGTTTGTGAGTAATTTTCATCAGCAAAAGCAGGCTCTCAGCACACAGCAAGATGCTGTGCGCCGCCGCCTCAGTGCGCTCGAATCCGAACGTGCTGTCGTAGACGGCAAGCTGGACGATCTGCGCAGGGACGAAGCCAAGCACCAGTTGCTGGACGAGATCTCCGAGCGCCTGGACAAGCTTGAGGCCTCTGGTGCCGGCGACCTGTTCTGGGCCGAGCACTACAAGGAAGATGCGTCCAAGGCGCTGATTCACCGGCTGCAGAAAACCGTCAGTATCTATCACGCCAACCTCGATCTGTTGAACGAGCGCCGCCAGAAGGTGCAGGACAAGATCGAAGACTGCCACGATGAGCTGTTCGATCTGGATGCGGAGTTCCGCGAGATCCGCCAGCAGGAAGAGGATGTCCACTACGAGTTCGAAGTGACTCGCGAGCTGGATCAGTCTGCCTTCCGCAGCGCCATCATGCCGTGGAATACGAACGGTCGCGACGAGCGTCGCTTCCGCGTCAGTTTGCTGGCGTGTTTGCTGGTGGCTTTCTTCCTCGGCTTTGGCATCCACGTATGGCAACTGCCGGAACCGGATGAAGACGAGGTGGTGGAAGTTCCCGAGCGCCTGGCCAAACTGGTACTGGAGAAGAAAAAGCCCAAGCCCAAGCCGGAACCGGTGAAAAAGCCGGAAGAGAAGAAGAAAGAGCCCGAGAAGCCCAAGCAGCAGGTAGCCAAGGAAGAGCCCAAGCCCTCCAATGTTGAGAAAAAACAGGCGCGCAAGAAAGTCGAGCGTGCCGGGGTACTGGCCTTCAAGGACAACTTCCAGGACCTTATCCAGGACGACCTCGACAACCGCCTTGGCGAGCAGACCCAGCTGAGTACCGCGGGTAAGAAGGAGAACCGCAGTCAGCGCTCACTGATCACCGCGGCGGCGAAGTCCGGGTCCGACGGTATCAATACCGCAGCCCTGAGCCGCAACTCCGGTGGCGTGGGTGGGGCGCTTGAAGGGGTCAGCTTCTCCCGCGTGAGCAGCGGCATCGGTACCGAGGGCGACTTTGCCGGCGAAGAGCGGCCGCTCAGTGACGGCATGGGCCCGTCGCGCACCGACGAAGAAATCCAGATTGTGTTCGACCGCTACAAGTCGGCGCTGTACCGGATCTACAACCGCGAGCTGCGCAACAACCCGGCACTGCAGGGCAAGATGGTGCTGAAGATCACCATCGAACCCGACGGCTCCGTGTCCCTGGCGCAGGTCGAAAGCAGCGATATGGACTCGCCGACCCTGGACAGCAAGATTGTCGCGCGAGTGAAGCGCTTCAACTTCGGTCCCAAGGAAGGTGTGCCCACGATCACAATCCTGTATCCGATCGACTTCCTGCCCGCTGCGTAACCGCGGGTCAAAAAACAACCACTCGGGCTCTGGCCCGGGTGGTTGTTTCCATTCTTAAGAAACTACCTGAGCTTTGCCTGAGAACCGCTTGGCAAACCTCAAAAAAGTTCCCCGCCTCGCGCAGTTATTTTGAATTGCTTCACGGTCAATTTTTCGGCATGTCGTTAAAGTCACGCCACCGGGTGCTGTGTGCCCGGTGAAAACACCCGAAGCCACCCTGTGGCGGCGGCTCGAAACCAGATTGGCGGCTGATAAGTGACGACGATGTCAGATGTGAATGGACTGAAATCTCAGAAAAGCGGGTTTGTTGGCCTGGCCTGCAGCGTTGGCGCTTTGCTGCGGGTGGCATGCAGCCGGCTATTGCTTGGTGCAATGCTCGCTCTGCCATTCAGCCAGGTGGCGCTCGCGGCCAACTTCGCCACGTCAGACTTCGAGTTTGGTCCCTCTTCGCCAACCGACCCGGGGAGCCCGCAGGAATGTGTGATTGACGGCCCGGGTTATCTCGCCAATGACGGCCGCGCATTCGATGGGTCCGAGCAGCTCTCCATCGACCGCTCCTGTACGGTCAAGAACTTCAGTTGTGATAACCCGCTGAGTTCCACGCTGAACTTTGCCAGTGTCACCGACGGCACCCTGATTATTTTTGACAACGTCTGTTACACCGGCAACTTTGCCTGTGCCAATGTGGAAGGCGGCAAGGCCTATATCTGGGCGGTCAACGGCTCGGACTTCAGCTCGGTAAAAGAGGGCTGTCAGGATCTGATCATCCCGGTCGAGAAAATCGACAAGAGCGCCACGGACCTGTCCGGTACTCCCATCTCTTCGGTAACTGTGGGTGTGCCCTTTATCTACACCTTGGATATTCCGGTGATGTACGACCCGGTGTCCGGCACCGTACTGCCGGGTGCGGGATCCCCCAACGACATCCAGGCCATCACCATCTGGGATGACCTGGGTGCACTCGGTGTGGACCTGCGGGTGATCGAGGTGCGCGCCCGCTACGGCAGTATCGACATGGTCGAAGGAACGGATTTCACCCGTACCTACGAGGGCGGCGGCAGTGACAACAATCCCGGGAAAATTGCCCTGGAGATCATCAATCCCGCAATTCTTTCCTCCGGGGAGCAGGTGCACTTCGAGTTTGAGGTGGTGCTGCGGGATACGCCCAACAACTACAACGGCAAGACCTTTATCAATGTCGCCGAGTGGGAATTCGGGCGCAAGATCGGCGATAAGTTCTACGATCCACTGCCCGGGGAAAACGGTGTTGCCGAGCTGCTGAGTATTTCCGCCCCGGATCTGGTGATGACCAAGTCCACCGGCGCCAGCGCGATCAATTTTGACGATCTGCCGGAATTCACCCTGAGCGTACAGAACGTGGGCGGTTCACCGGCCTGGGGAATTGAAATTGAGGACCAGCTGCCGGTTGGGATGCGGGAGTTCGATCCCACCACCGACGCGGCCACGCCGATAGCCGTGACCATCGGAGGCGTGGCGCTGACACAGGGTAGCGACTACGCCCTTGCTTATAATCCTGCCCAGGGTCTGCTCACCCTGGAACTGTCCGATGACGCCGGTGCGCCCGGCCTGGCCCCCAACCAGACGCTGCAGATTACCTATACCTCCCGGCTGGATCAGCCCGGCAGTACCAACGAGCCCGGGGACGGTGAAGCCCTGACCAATGTGGCCGCCGCCACCGGCTGGTTCAACGATACCAGCGATAATTCCAGCCGGGTCGGATTTACCGGCCAGCGCTCCGACGGCACCGTCGGCACCGACGACGAACAGGATGCGGCCACGGTAACCGCCGCCCTGACCGGTTACTACTTTGAAAAGACGGTCCGCAATATCACCAGCGGCCAGTCTCCCGCGACCGTCGCGGCGCCGGGGGATACGCTGGAATACACTCTGCGGTTGTTCAATCTCAGTGAAAACCTGTTCAATGTCAGTATCACCGACCAGCTGAACGGCCTGGATTTTGACCTGTCGTCGGTGAGCATTGATCAATCCACCTGTCCGGCGGGCGCAAGTTGTAGCGTAAATGGCTCGGGCCTGATTTCCGTCACCGGCGATCTCGATGTTCTGCCGAACACCGCACTGTCCTCGATCGAGTTGCGTTTCCAGGTAGATGTCCTGACCACTCTCGATACGGGGGATACGGCCAGCAACCAGGCGCAAATGGCCGCAGAAGATGCGAACTCTGGCGGTAGCGGATTCACCGCCAGCAGTGACGATCCCAATGTAAACGGTGTCTACAACCAGGCGGATCCGCCCGCGGCTATGCCGGATGCAACGGTGGTGGACATCATCGACGTGGGCCCCCTGCTGAAACAGAACCCCGCGGATACAACCGTCGCCATTGGTGAAGTGTTCGATTACACCATCACCGTGCCCCAGGAACCGGTGCCGACGCCGCTTTACGATGTGCAGGTGCTCGACAGCCTGCCGGCAAACCTGGCATTTATTGGTGCCAGTGCCAATATCTCCGGGACGGATTACCCCCTGACCAATACCGGCAGCGCCAGCAACCTGGTATTGCAGGACACCGTCACCGGCCTGGATATTCCCGCGGGGCAGCAGGCGGTGGTGACACTGCAGGTGCGCCTCAAAAACGACCTGATCAACCAGGATGACAGCCCTGGCTTCAGCAATGCCGCCAGCTATACCTTCAGCCGCACCCAGGGTGGCAGCCAGAATCCGGTGGGAGGCAATACCACCGGGGAGATGACCATTGTCGAACCGGATGTGGCGGCCACCAAGACGGTCACCAACATCACCCGCGGCGGCACAGCTGCGGCCCAGGGCGGCGATATTCTCGAGTACACCGTAACCCTGATCAACGGTGGCAGCTCTCCGGCCTTTGACGTCAACCTGGTGGACGTATTGCCCAGTGGCCTGGTGCTGGACCCGGGCTTTACCCCGACCCTGACTATCGATGGCAGCAGTGTCCCGGGTTTTATCGCCACCCCGTCGCAATCCGGCCGTGAACTCACCTGGGGCCGTGGCAATGCGGATTCCAACCTGGATATTCCCGCGAATGGTGGTGAACTCATTCTGACCTACCAGGTCCTGGTGAACAGTGTCGTTGTCAGCGAACTGGTCAACCTGGTACTGGCTGACTGGACTTCCCTCGATGGCGCCATCTCCGATGAGCGATCCGGTGCCGATGCGCCGGATGCTGCCGGGCTGAACAATTATTTTATCCAGGTCTCCAGTACGCCGCTGGTTACTGACGACACCAGCGGCTTTGCCAAGACGGTGCTGGCAGACAGCTGGGACGATACGACATTCAGTACTGCCGACGACCGCACCCTGCGGGTGGGCGATACCGTCGATTACCAGCTGACCATCGCGCTGCGCGAGGGCGTGACCGGGTCTGTGCAGGTTGTGGACAATCTGCCCGCAGGCCTGCAGCTGGTCAGCGCCAACCTGACCTATGGTGGCAATATCGCGGTGTCACCGGTCGCGGTACCTGCCGCCGGTGACAGTGGCACCCTGACCTGGGACCTTGGGGATATCACCAATACCCCGGATGCCAATAGCAGCAACGACACCCTGGTCATCGACTATGTTGCCGAAGTCGTTACCGATACCCTGACCCATACCGAAACCAGCAACCTGCCCAACAGTGCGCAGCTGAATTACTCCGGCGCTGCGGCGCCTATTCCCGCCACAGACGCGGTTGACGTGTTGCAACCCGTGCTGTCTGCGATGACCAAGGTGGGGACCGTTACCGACGGCACCAACCCGGTGACGGTCAATGGCGATGGCTCCCAGGCAAGCCCCTTTGAAGTGGATCTGGCCAGCCAGCAGATGCAGTTTGCGCTGGAAACCTGCAACGCCCCCGGCGCTGCGCCGGCGTACAACGTGGCGCTCAGCGATACCCTGGCGACCCAGCTGGACGAGGCCGAGCTGGCAACAGCGCCGGCGGTGTCCATCAATGGTGTGGCTCTTGCGGCATCCGATTTCGACTACACGGCGCCCGCGCGCGGCGGAGAATTCCGTATCGTGTTGCACGACGATGTACCGCTGCCGGCGGGACAGTGTTTGACGGTGGACTACACCATCGGCTTCCACACCGATGTGACCACCACCAGTGCCTGGAGCAACCAGGCTGTACTGGAAAATTACTGGTCCCTGCCGGCAACTTCCGGGCAGGAATACACCGAGGGCACCGCTACCCAGGTGTGGATGATCAATGCCAGCATCGCCCGGCCGCCGGTGAAAACCCTGCTGTCGCCGACCAGCGAGGCGGCCATTGGCGAACAGGTGACTTACCGCATTACCGTGCCCGCGGACAATATCGTGCGCAATAACCTGGTGATCACCGATACCCTGCCGACGGCACTGGTCTATGACAGTGCGGCGGTTACCGTAGCCGGTGTCGCGGTGACCCCGGTGGACAACAGCAGCGGGCAGAATATCAGTCTCACCCTGGCCAGCGTTGAGGCGGGGCA
>NZ_CAJXKH010000066.1 GCF_913055755.1 uncultured Microbulbifer sp. | reverse complement strand
GCCGACAAGGAACAGCACGATGTGCCACGGGTCCGGGTACGGCGCGCCGGCGCGGATCGCGGCGAGCGCGGCCGACCACCAGCACGGCCACAGCACCAGCCACCAGCCGATCGGGCGGTCGAGCCGCGCCAGCTGCCAGTACGGCAGGGCCGCGGGCCAGCGCTGTTGTAATTGTTGGCTGATCACTTGCATGGTGGTATCCGCTGTCGGGCTCAGGTCATCGGGGGCGTATGGGGATTGAAACTGCTGAGGAAGCTCTCTGCAACCAGCAGCGGCTTGTCGTGCAGCCAGAAGGTGGAACGCCGGCTCCAGGCGTCGCTCCCCATACCCTGCAGTTCCGGCAGCTGGCACTGGGGGTTGCGCTGCAGCCGGTTGAGCACGATGGGTCCGCGGCGGGTGTCCGGTTGGCTGAACAGCAGTTCGCCGAGGGGGCGGTTGTCGAGGCTGCGCAGGTAGCGGGATTTGCCGGCGAGGGTGCGCTCGGGCAGGACGCTGCGGGCATAGACCCAGGGCTGGCCATTGCCGTAGAGCAGGACTTCGCGGATGAGTGCGCGGGATCTTTCCCGCAGGTTGAGCGCGCGGCGCTCTTCGAGCCGCGGCTGCTGCCAGCCCTGGTGGAGGATCTGTACGCTAAACTCGCCGTTGCTGAGGTGCTTCAGGGCGGCGGTCAGGGAGCCGGGGTGCAGCAGCCATGGCAGCAGTTTTTCCGGGGGCGTGTGCCCGTGCAGACTCTCCAGTGGCTGTGGATACCAGTCGCAGACGGCTTCAAAGGGGGAGTGGAACAACGCAGACTCCGCGCAAGCTCAAAACGGCCATTGTAACCGACCGGCGGCGCGGGGAAACTGGGCAGGTTTTGCCCCGCCTACGGGCTGCCGATATAGTGGCGGTCTGCTAGAGGCGCTCCGAACTTATTTCGTGGCGGTGCTACTGGCGGTACAGGTTTGCGGGACACGCCGTGAACCCATCCATGGGGGCTCTTCCGCGACATCCCTGTCGCAGAAGGTCCCGCAAACCTGTATCGCCAGCAGCCCCTTCGCATTGCGCGCAAGAATATTAATCGACAATAAATATTCGGCAGTTGCCGAAGTAACAGGACGGACCATGGGGCTCACCAAACAAATCGTACTGGCCATGATCGCGGGCATCGCGGTTGGCCTGCTGTTCAATTTCCTCAATACCACGCAGGTGCTGGGGGCCGGGGTGACCGGCTTTATCGACAACTACCTGACCAACGGCCTGTTCGACATTGTCGGTCGTATCTTTATCGCCTCGTTGAAGCTGATGGTGGTGCCGCTGGTGCTGGTGTCGCTGATTTGCGGTGCCTGCGCGCTGTCCGAGGGCAGCCGCGTGGGGGTGCTGGCGGGCAAGACCGTACTGCTGTACCTGGTGACTACGGCCGCGGCGATTTCGCTGGCGCTGTTGCTGGCCATCGTGATCCAGCCCGGTGCCGGTATGGAGACCATGGCCGGCGATGCGAGCTTCGAGCCGCAGCCGTCGCCGCCGCTGTCGGAAGTGCTGATCAATATCTTCCCCACCAATCCGGTGGACGCGATGGCCAAGGGCAATATGTTGCAGATCATCGTGTTCGCGCTGTTGATGGGCTATGCGATTTCCCGCAGCGGCAAGCCGGGCCAGCGCATTGCCGGTTTCTTCAACGACCTGAACGACGTGATCATGCGTATGGTCGGGGTGCTGATGGTATTTGCGCCTTACGGTGTATTCGCGCTGCTGGCGACCAAAATTGCGCAGCTCGGCCTGGACGCCATCCTGCAGTTGCTGAAGTACTTCATGGTGGTACTGGGAGCGCTGTTGATCCACGCTTTTGGCGTGTACCCGCTGCTGCTGAAGCTGCTGTCCGGCCTGAACCCGCTGCGGCTGCTGAAGAAGATGCGCCCGGCGATGGTGTTCGCCTTCAGTACCGCGTCTTCGGCGGCGACGATCCCGGTTACCCTGTCCACGGTGGAAAAGCGCCTGGGTGTGGATAACAAGGTGGCGTCGTTCACCATTCCTCTGGGTGCCACCATCAATATGGACGGCACCGCGATCATGCAGGGGGTGGCGACGGTGTTCATTTCCCAGCTGTACGGTATCGAAATCGGCCTGATGGGGTACCTGACGGTGATCCTGACCGCGACTCTGGCTTCCGTCGGCACCGCCGGCGTGCCGGGTGTGGGCCTGATCATGCTGGCGATGGTATTGCAGCAGGTGGGGCTGCCGCTGGAGGGCATCGCGATTGTGATGGGTGTGGATCGCCTGCTGGACATGGTGCGCACCGCGGTCAACATCACCGGCGATGCGGTGGTGAGCTCCATCGTGGCGAAGAGCGAGGGTGCGCTGGATGTGGACCGGTTCAATGACGACAACTACAACAGCGTGATCAGTGGCGAGGACGCCCTGGCCCGCTGAACGGTTTTCCTTCCGCCAAACCAAAAATGGCGAGCCGGTTGGCTCGCCATTTTTGTTGCCGGGGGGTTTTGCCCCCTGCTAGCGCCTTCAGATTGAGGCGATTTCTCGCAGGCTGTCTGCTTCCAGGTAGTCTTCCATTTCTTTCACCAGCTCCTCGACCATATCCGTCAGCGCCTGATTGATCGCCTCTTCGGTATTGTCTTCGCTGGCCGAGCCATCGCGGGGTGTTTTCACCCGGTATTTCCTGTTGATTTTCAGCTCGTCGATGGAGATGCGCTGCTCCCGCAGGGCGGTGCCGGACTGGTTGCTGAGGACAAAACGGAACTCGCCGGTGAGGCTGACATTTCCCTGCTCGAGATCGTAGTTATCCTTTGGCTTCATGGCACTCAGGTGTTTGATCACCTTCAGGTCCAGGTTGTTGCGCAGGCGCAATACTCCGTCCTGCTGTACCAGTGGGACCTCTTCGTCATCGAGGAATTCGTGCAGCTCACGGGCGAGCTCGCTGTGCAGGTGCTGGGTGTATTTGCGCACCGCTTCCTGTTTGAGGTCCGCGAGGCTGCCGCCATTGGCGGCCTGGGCCAGCATCAGTTGCAGGTTGCCGCTGGATACCGGCATGGGGACGTCTATTTTCAGCTCTGCGGGGGCTATGGCCAGGCTGGGGGTGGCCTCATCGTTGCCCCAGAAACCACTCTGGGCCACGCTGGGTAAACTGGCAGTACTGAGCAGGCCGGCCAGTGCCAGGCTGCCGATCTTGAAGGTTCTCACTCGTCGCTCCCTGATTTTTTTTATATGGAATTCGGGATTGAAAGATACTGGCGAAATCGGTTCCGCTCTATTTTTGGCTCATCGCTGGAATGAAAGGCTGCCATTTATCGGTGCATAGAGCAAAATTTTTCAGTGACCTGTGCGTCAGTAGTGGTCGAAATTGTGCGGCAGGTTGTGGTTTTGGTTGCGGATATGCTCTATGTAGCGCCGCAGTTGGAAGACTGTCGGTGGTCGCGGGCTTGAGCGCGGGGAAAAGGTGCGGGGATAGAGGTGCGGGGATAGAGGTGGAGGCAGGCATAGCGGGACCCAGTGGTATGGCGGGCCCCGCTGTGGTGATCCAGAGGGTGCTCAGCCCGCGGGGCGACCGAGCTCGCGCAGGCTGTCGGCTTCGAGATCGTCGTCGATCTGGCCCATGATCCGCTCCACCAGCTGGCGCATGATTTTGTCCAGCTGCTGCTCGGTGTTGTCTTCGCTGCCACTGCCATCGAGCGGCGTTTTCACCTGGTATTTCTCTTGCAGGCGCAGGTCGGCAATGTCGATCTGCCGCTCTTTCAGCACCCTGCCATTGGGATCCTGGATGCGGAAGTGAAAGTCACCGCCGGCGGTCAGGTTGCCCCGTTCCAGTTCGTAATTGCCGGAATTCTTCAGCCCGCTCAACTGTTTCACCACCGAAACATCGATAAAGCTGTGCAGGGTGAGCGACTGGTTGCTGGCGATGAGCGGTACTTCCTCATCCGCAAAGAACTCCCGCAGGCGGCCGTCCAGCGCGGTCCGCAGCTGTTCACTGTGGTGTTTGATCGCACGTTCTTTGGCGGCGGATATGCCCTTGCCGGAGGTGGCCTGGGCGAGCAGTGCGTCGAAGTCGTTGCCCTGCATTGGCGTTGGTACGTCTACGGTAATTTCGGCGCGCGCCAGGGTGATCTGGGGCACGGGGCTCTCTTCTCCGCCGATGCCGAAAAACCCCTGCGCCGATACCTGCGGGGTCAGGAAGGGTGCAGCCATTAGTACGCCGGTAATGAAAACGCTGCGAACGGATTTGATTTTCACAGGAAATTCCCTGAAATGTCGAATAATTGTTATGTAAAACGGTCCGGTGGGACTGAATTGGCGTCTGGTCTTTTCCGGACGGAAAGGGCCCCGCGCTGCCATTTGCTGTCAGGCTGCCAAAGGCTGCCCGCCAGCGCAAAATTATTGGTGACCGGAAATGACTAAATAGTCTAAAAATGAGCTCAGGCTTCGGCGAAGCGGGGTTTGTTGTGCAGCCAGCGGCGCACGATGGCGCGGCGCTGAATTTCGCTGAGGTTGGGGGAAGCGGCGATCCGCTGTACCAGGGGTAACAGGTGGGCATCGCGCTGCAGGTCGGCGATGCGGTGTTCGATTTCCCCGGTCTGGCGGGTACCGAGGATTTCGCCGGGGCCCCGCAGGCGCAGGTCCTCCTCGGCGATCGCGAAGCCGTCGGCATGGCTGCGCAGGGCCTGCAGGCGCGCGCGCCCGTTGGCGGACAGCGGTGTGCTGTAAAGCAGTACACAGTGGCTGGCGATACTGCCCCTGCCGACGCGCCCCCTTAACTGGTGCAGTTGCGCCAGCCCCAGCCGCTCCGGGTTTTCAATGATCATCAGGCTGGCATTGGGCACGTCCACGCCCACCTCGATCACCGTGGTGGCCACCAGCAGATCGACCTCGCCGGCCTTGAACGCCTTCATCACCAGGTCCTTGGCATCGGGTTTCATGCGCCCGTGCACCAGCGCTACCCTCACGCCGTCGAGAGTCTCCGCCAGTTCTGCGGCGGTGGATTCCGCGGCCTGGGCCTGCAGGGTTTCCGATTCCTCGATCAGGGTGCACACCCAGTAGGCCTGGCGGCCGTCGCGCACGGAATTCTGAACCCGCTCCATCACCTCAAAGCGGCGCTCGTTGGAGATGGCCACGGTGTTGATGGGCTGGCGCCCGGGGGGCAGTTCGTCGATCACCGAGCAGTCCAGGTCGGCAAACGCCGACATCGCCAGTGTGCGCGGAATCGGGGTGGCGGTCATGATCAGTTGGTGCGGCTGGGTGCGCCGCGCGCCGTCCACACTGCCCTTCTCGCGCAACTGCAGGCGCTGGCGCACGCCGAAGCGGTGCTGCTCGTCAATGATCACCAGTGCCAGGCGCCGGAATTCCACTCCCTCCTGGAACAGTGCGTGAGTGCCCACTACCAGCTGTGCCTCACCGCTGGCAATGGCCCCCAGCTGTTCGCGGCGCTCCGCCGCCTTCATGCTGCCGGTGAGCCAGGCCACGCGGATACCCAGGGGTTCGAGCCAGCCGCAGAAGTTGATCCGGTGCTGCTCGGCGAGGATTTCCGTGGGCGCCATTACCGCGCATTGATGGCCGGCACCAATGGCCTGTAGCGCCGCCCTCGCAGCCACCAGGGTCTTGCCCGCGCCCACGTCGCCCTGCAGCAGGCGCATCATCGGCACGGACTTTTCCAGGTCACCGGCAATTTCCGCACACACCCGCTGCTGGGCGCCGGTGGGGGCAAAGGGCAGGCGCGCGGCAAAATCCCGCTCCAGTGCGGCATTTGGCGACAGCGCTGGCGCGGCGATGGCCGAGGCGCTGCGGCGCAGTTCCAGCAGGCTGAGGTGGTGTGCCAGCAGTTCTTCCAGGGCGAGCCGCTGCTGTGCCGGGTGCTGACCTTCCGCCAGCTGGCACAGGTCGGCGTTGGCTGGGGGCTGGTGCAGATAGGTGAGGGCGCCGGCCAGGGGCATCTGCAGCTGCGCGGGCAGCAGTTGCTGCGGCAGCAGTTCGCTGACCTGGCCGCTGGCGAGCCAGTCGAGGCCCTGTCCGATCAGCGCACGCAGTCTCCCCTGCCCCAGGCCCTCGGTGAGGGGATAAACGGGGGTCAGGGTGTCGGCGGTGGGGGAATTTTCTTCGCCCAGCACTTCGGTTTCCGGGTGGTACAGCTCGATCCCGGCGGCGCCCCGGCGGGCTTCGCCGTAACAGCGCACGCGGGTGCCCGCGGTGAGACGGTTTTTCTGCGCGGCGGTGAAGTGGAAAAAGCGCAGGGTGACGCTGCCGGTGGTGTCCTGCAGGCGCACTGCCAGGCTGCGGCGACGGCCGAATACCACGTCCGCCGCGCGCACTTCGCCTTCGATTACCGCGTCCATTCCCGGGCGCAGGCCGGCGAGGGGAATGACCCGGGTGCGGTCCTGGTAGCGCGCGGGCAGGTGGAACAACAGGTCCTGCAGGGTACTGATGTGCAGCTTGTCGAGGGTCTGCGCCAGTTTGGCCCCGACCCCCTTGAGTGCGGTGACGGGGATTTCCGCCAGTGTCTTGTCCGTTCCGTTCACGTCGGGCGGGTTCACGGGCTCTGCAATTGGCACTGGTTGATGGCGTCGCGCAGCATGTCGATGGCGCGGTGACGCGGGAAACTTGCGCGCCAGGCCAGCGCCACGGTGCGCTGCGGCGCCGGCGCTGCGAACGGCCGGGTTACCAGCACACCGCTGGCGTACTGGGAGGCGGTAGCGGCGGACAGCGGCAGTACGGTAATGCCGAGGCGGGACGCCACCATGTGGCGCAGGGTTTCCAGCGAGCTGCCGTCGGCGGCGGTGCGGATATGACCGCTACCGGCTTCCTTCTCGATGGATTGCTGCAGTTGCGGGCAGGCCTCGAGCACCTGGTCGCGGAAACAGTGGCCCTCACCCAGCAGCAATACGTTGTCGTCGCACAGCTGCTCCGGCTTGATCGCTGTTTCCTTTGCCAGGGGGTGGTCGGAAGGCATCAGCACCACAAAGGGTTCGTCATACAGCGGCTGGGTGACCACGTCCGGTTCGGTAAACGGCAGTGCGATGATTACCGCGTCCAGTTCGCCCTTGCGCAGGCGGGCGCGCAGGGTCGAGGTATAGCCCTCCTCCACGTACAGCGGCATCTGCGGTGCCAGTTGCTGCAACTGGGGGATGAAATGGGGGAACAGGTAGGGGCCGATGGTAAAAATCGCGCCCACCGACAGCGGGCTGCTGAGCTGGTCCTTGCCGGCACTGGCGATGTCCTTGATTGCCGCTGCCTGCTCCAGCACCAGCTGTGCCTGGGCGACGATGCGCTCCCCCAGTGGCGTTGCCTGCACGCGGGTCTTGGAGCGCTCGAACAGGGCCACGCCCAGCTCTTTTTCCAGCTTTTTCACCGCGATGGACAGGGTGGGCTGGCTGACAAAACAGCGCTCGGCGGCACGGCCAAAATGCTGTTCCTGGGCAAGGGTAACGATGTAGCGCAATTCGTTCAGGGTCATGGTAAAGGCAATCAGAAAAAACTTGGCGATAGAGTTTATTCATAAATGCGGTCGGCCGGCCAGTAATTCCGCAGTTGCACCGGTGAAATGTCTCAATCTAGAAAAAAATGCTATTAAAGGCATTTAAAGCTAGCAAGGTTTGCTATTAACTGGCGCCTGAATTTCGGTGGCGTGGCGTATTCTTTGCTATACGTGTAAGGGCAAGTGTTGCATTACACGCAAAACACGCAAAGCGGAGAATCGCTATGGGAATTTTATCTTGGATCATCCTCGGCCTGATTGCCGGCGCCCTCGCCAAGTGGATCATGCCGGGGCCCGACCCGGGCGGCTGGATTGTCACCATGATCATCGGTATCGTCGGTGCGTTTATTGGCGGCTGGGTCGGTAGTTTTGTCGGACTTGGCACCACGGGAGGGCTGTCGCTTGGCAGTATCATCACCGCAGTGGTTGGCGCCATTATCCTGCTGTTCATTTACCGCATGGTGAAGTCGCGCAGTTAGCGGCCATAGTGCACGAATCACTGGCCCGCGGGCCCGGCGGCGTCTGCTTCCGGGCCCGGTTCACAGAATACGGTTGGCGAACAGGTTATAAATAACTGTCCTGTTTCTGTTTTTTTGTGGGCACCCGATCGATAACATAATGATTCCGCAGCGGCGCTACCGGTACAATGGCGCATAGCATAAATGGATCCGGCAACGGATACCGGGGGTTTATACAAGCGGTTATGGCAAAGGAAAAAGTCTGGATCTTCGGTTGCGGGGATCTCGGCACCCGACTGGCATTGAAGCTGGATCGCAAGGCGTACACCGTGTTCGGTGTGCGGCGCAATCCACTGCAGGCACTGGCGCGCAAACGCCGGGCCGATGTGGTGAACTGGCGTCGCGGCGATGCCACCAAGCGCGAAGACATCGAGCGGCATCTGGCAAACGGTGCAGACATTGTCATTGCCACTTTCACACCCGGCGCCAGCACTCCCCAGGCCTACCAGCGCGCCTACGTCGAAACTGCCGCTGCCCTGCGGGATTCCCTCGCGCAAATGGAAACACCGCCGCGACTGGTACTGTGGGTTTCTTCCACCCGGGTTTACGGTCAGAGTGGTGACCAGTGGCTGGATGAGCGTTCGCAACCGCTTCCCAGCAGTTTCCAGGGCGAAGCCCTGCTGGCAGCGGAAAAAATCGCGCTGTCGTCGGTAACGGAAACCTGTGTGATCCGCTTTGCGGGCATTTATGGACCCGGTCGCGATCGCCTGTTGTCACAGGTGCGCGCGGGTCGCTGTGCCCCCCCTTCCCCGCCCCAATTCAGCAACCGTATCCACGTGGATGATGCGGTGGGCTTTATGGCGCATCTGATAGACGGCCAGAAAAACGGTATGCGGCTGGAAAAGCTGTATATCGGTGCGGACTGTACGCCGGTACCGATGTATGAACTGCAGAGCTGGCTGGCAAAATCCATGGGCTATACCGCGGCCCATCTGCGTGAAGAGGTGGCGACCAGTGAGCGTCGCTCGAAGAAACTGAGTAATCAGCGCATGCTGGATAGCGGCTACGCGATGCTGTATCCGGATTACCGTGCGGGTTACAGCACGCTGCTGGAAATCGACTGATTGATCACACTGCGCCGCATTCGCGGCGCAGGTCCAAATTCCATCTGCCTTTAGATAACCATGATGGCTTCGGCTTCGAACTGGGCCCCTTTGGGCAGTTCTTTTACGCCCACTGCGGCGCGCGCCGGGAAGGGCTTGGCAAACAGCTCTTCCATGACCTGGTTGACGGTGGCGAAGTTGCTCAGGTCGGTGAGGTAGAGGTTCAGTTTGACGATGTCGTTGAGGGAGCCGTTGGCGGCTTCGCACACGGCCTTGAGGTTGTTGAATACCTGGCGGGCCTGCTCGGCGAAGTCGTCGGACACGAGTTCCATGGTTTCTGGTACCAGGGGGATCTGCCCGGACAGGTACACGGTGTTGTCCACTTTGACGGCTTGTGAGTAGCTGCCGATTGCGGCCGGTGCCTTATCGGTTTTTATGACGGCGCGATTGGGCATTGTTACTTCTCTCCCGGCCTTGCGGGCCTGCTTGCTAGAAAAAGAAAGCGGGAGAATATAGCGCGGTTCCGGGGGGATTGGGAGCCACTCTAGATGCGATAAATCAGTATGCGGAATCCGTCACGATTTACCCCTGTCACCGAAATCCCCCTCTCCAATAGTCGCCCCTCACGAAACCCATATCCGCCAGTAGCCACAAACCTAGCCCCAACAGAGGAGGCCCCTCCCGGTACTTATCCGACAAACGATTGCCGATGAGGTTGTTTGGCGGGTGAGTACCGGGAGGGGCCGGTCTTTCCGAGTGCGCTGCCGTGTCGGCGCTCCGAATAACCGGGGCTTCGTAGCCAGGGACGGTGGCGGCACTGCTGCCGGTATCCATTTGCGAGACACGCCGTGAACCCATCCATGGGGGCTCTTCGAAAACATCCCTGTTTTCGAAGGTCTCGCAAATGGATACCGGCATCAGCGCCTTCGCATGGAAAATTGGAGTGTTTACTTGCCCGTGAATGAGGCGGAAGGGTTAATGGTTACGGGCGGGTAATCCGGATTACCGCCGGCAGGTTGCGCAACCGTTTCATTACCTGGGCCAGATGTACCCGGTTGGCGACTTCCAGGGTCAGGGAGATAGCGCTGTGCTGGGCATCTTTCTCGTCCACGTGGATCTGCTCGATGCTCGCGCCCTCTTCCGTGATGCGGGTGGCCAGGCGCGCGATGATGCCGCGTTCGGACTCCACCTCTACCCGCACATCGCCGAGGAATTCCCCCTTCACATCCGGCGACCAGTTCACCGCCATGATGTTTTCCGGGTGCTCACGCAGTTCCGCCGCATTGCGGCAGGTATCCCGGTGCACCACTACCCCTTTGCCGGAACTGATATGGCCCATGATGGTGTCGCCGGGAATCGGCCGGCAGCAGCGGGCGAAGCTGATCATCATGCCTTCCTGGGCGTCGATGGTCAGCGGTGAGGAGATGTTGCTGGCTTCGGTCTCGGTAGTGCCCACGGGTACCAGCAGTTTGGCCGCGGAGTAGGCGGCGCGGTTGCCGAGACCGATATCTTCCAGCAGGTTGTCGAAGCTCTCGCACTTGGCCTCTTTTACCCCGCGCTGGATATCCTGTTCGTCCAGGTCGCCGATGGACAGTTTGAATTTGCCCAGGGCCTTTTCCAGCAGGCGCTGGCCGAGGGCGATGGAGTCGTGGTGGCGCTGGTGCTTGAGGAAGTGGCGGATGGCACTGCGGGCCTTGGCGGTGACGACGAAGTTGAGCCAGTTGGGATTTGGCTGCACGTTCTTGCTGGTGAGGATTTCCACCTTCTGGCCGCTCTCCAGCGGCTGCGACAGCGGTGCCAGGCGCTGGTTGATACGCACCGCCACGCAGGAGTTGCCGATATCGGTGTGCACCGAATAGGCGAAGTCCACGGCGGTGGCGCCGGCGGGCAGGTCGATGATCTTGCCCTTGGGAGTGAACACGTAGACCTCGTCCGGGAACAGGTCGATCTTCACGTTCTCGATGAATTCCAGCGAGTCGCCGGCGCGCTGCTGCATTTCCAGCAGGCCCTGCACCCAGCGCCGCGCGCGCACCTGGCTGGTGCCGCCGGTGTTGAGTACTTCGTCGCCGGAGGATTTGTACAGCCAGTGGGCGGCGATGCCGCTGTTGGCCATTTCGTCCATTTCCTTGGTGCGGATCTGCACCTCGATCGGTACCCCGTGCATGCCCAGCAGTACCGTGTGCAGGGACTGGTAGCCGTTGGACTTGGGGATGGCGATATAGTCCTTGAATTCGCTGATGACCGGCTTGTACAGGTTGTGGATAACCCCGAAGGCGCGGTAACAGGTGTCGACGCTGTCGACGATAATGCGGAAGGCGTAGACGTCCATGATTTCCTTGAACGACTTCTTCTTCGAGCGCATCTTCTGGTAAATACTGTAGAGGTGCTTCTCGCGGCCGATCACCAGCGCGTCGATCTTTTCCCGCTGCAGGCGCAGTTCGATGGCGTTCTGGATTTTTTCCAGCAACTCCTTGCGGTTGCCGCGGGCGGCCACCAGCGCCGCGCGCAGGCGGCTGGCGCGCAGGGGGTAGATGGCGAAGAAGGCGCGGTCCTCGAATTCGATGCGCACATCATTCATGCCCAGGCGGTTGGCGATGGGGGCGTAGATCTCGAGGGTCTCGCGGGCGATGCGCGCGCGTTTTTCAGGCTTGAGCGCACCCAGGGTGCGCATGTTGTGCAGGCGGTCGGCGAGCTTCACCAGGATCACGCGGATGTCCCGCGCCATCGCCAGGGCCATCTTCTGGAAGTTTTCCGCCTGCTTTTCCGCCGGGCTGTCGGTCTCGAACTGGGTCAGCTTGGAGACCCCGTCCACCAGGTCCGCCACCTCTTCCCCGAACTGTTCCGCCAGCGCCGCCTTGGGTACGCCGGTGTCCTCGATCACGTCGTGGAGCATGGCCGCGGCCAGGCTCTGGGGGTCCATATGCATGCCAGCCAGGATGGTGGCGACGGCGAGGGGGTGGGTGATATAGGGTTCGCCGGAGCGCCGGGCCTGGCCCTCGTGGGCCTGCTCCGCGTAGAAGTAGGCGCGGCGGACGAACTGGATCTGGTCGGGTTGGAGATAGGACGAGAGGCGATGGGCCAGACTGTCGATTGTGTGCAAAGCCGCGATCGCCTCTTAGATTTCCTGCAATTCCTGCATCAGCTGGTCAATACCGGGATTACAGGTCCTGCTCGGACAGGTATACCGGTGCGGAGGTCACCTGTTCCATGGCGTCATCTTCCGGCTCATCGAGAATGCTGGCGTCTACGAAGCCTTCCTCGATTTCACGCAGGGCGATCACGGTGGGCTTGTCGTTCTCTTCCGGGACGTGAGGGTCGCGGCCGCCGGTAGCGATCTGACGAGCGCGCTTGCTGCCCACGATCACCAGCTCGAAACGGTTATCGACGTGGTCGAGGCAATCTTCTACGGTAATACGTGCCATAAATCTTCTGTTCCAGTCAGTGCCTGAGGCCTCAGGCGAAGTGTGCAAATTCTGTGGTGTCCCGGGGGCGAGGCGCAGCGGGAGCTAGGGTAGCTATTCTACCGGACCGCGCAGTGTACGCAAATCGATCAACCGCCTCAATCGTCTTCGCTGTGCTGGGCGCGCAAAAGCGACTGCAACAGCGTGCTGTGCTGTTCCTGCTGGCGCGCCAGGCGCTGGCGTTCTGCCACCAGCACGGCGCGCAGTTCCGCCAGGGCGTGGGTGAAGTCGTCGTTGATGATCAGATAGTCCGCTTCCACATAGTGGGACATTTCGCTGATGGCCTGGGCCATGCGCTTGTCGATTACCGCCTGGTCGTCCTGGCCGCGGCCGGTGAGGCGCTCGAGCAGGGCCTGCTGGGACGGCGGCAGGATGAAGATGCCCACGGTTTCCGGCTTCAGCTTGCGCACCTGTTCCGCGCCCTGCCAGTCGATCTCCAGGATCACGTCGCGCCCGCTGGCGAGGGTTTCGTCCACCCAGGCCTTTGAAGTGCCGTAGTAGTTCTCGAATACCTGCGCGTGCTCGAGAAACGCGCTCTCTCCCAGCATCTGCACGAACTCGTCGCGATCGACAAAATGATAGTTGATGCCGTCGGTTTCCCCGGGGCGCATGGGCCGGGTGGTGTGGGAGACAGATACTGTGACCTGGCTGTCGCTTTCCACCAGCGCTTTGACGAGGCTGGTTTTACCGGCGCCGGAGGGCGCGGAGACCGTATAGAGGGTACCTTTAGACACGGAAGTTCCTGTTGCGGGTAAAACGTTGGGCGTTGCGCGGGGATTATAACGAAAGGGCAAGGCTCGGGGGCAAACTGCTGCGGACAGACTGCCACCCGGCCGGCTTGGGGGCAAAGTGTTGGGCTTTGGGATGGCATCGTCGGGAAAACAACACCATCCGCACCGGCCGGGCGCGCCTGCGGGACCTCAACCAAGCCACCTTTGGGGAAGGCAACGGGCTACTGCGGATCCCTGCGTTATTGACTAACGGGTGTGACTGTAGCGTCTTTGTCGGTAAAAACCAACCGCCACCATACCAGCGCACTGACGGTACTGTACCCGACAATTGCCGGCCAGGTTGCTGCCGGCAGCATGGGAAGCGCTGCCACCAGCAGTAGCAGTCGCGCCAGTTCCCAGTGCCGGGTGCGCGCTTCGCCATCGAGAATGCGGCCGTTGATCACCAGCCCGATCACCAGCAGCAGTACCATCAGCGCAGCGGTGCCGTAACCCATTGTCTTGCCGTACCACAGCAGCGCCAGGGTGGCGGCGGAGTAGCAGAGGTGCTGGCCCAGGGCATACCAGCGCACGCCGCGGGCAACCTGCGGATCGTAGCGGTGGAAGTCGTCCAGGTCGCAACTGGGATAGGGCATCGCCGCTTCCGCATCCGCCGGTCGGTAGCCGGTGGCGCGGAACCACAGGGTGAGTTTTTCCTTCCAGCTTTTGGTGTACACCGCGTCCAGCCACATGCGCTTGAAGTGCTGCAGGTTTGCCGCCAGCGGGTCGAAGGTGTTCAGGGGTTTGCGCACCCCGTAGATGCAGGGTTCTTCTGGCAGCTCTTGCTGGTAGGTGCCGAACAGGCGATCCCAGATGATCAGCACACCGCCGTAGTTGCGATCCACATAGACCCTGTTCTGGGCGTGGTGCACCCGGTGGTTGGAGGGGGTAACCAGAATCCATTCCATCCAGCGTACCTTGGGGAATTTCTGCGTGTGTACCCAGAACTGGTAGATCAGGTCGATGGCGCCGGCGGTAATCAGTAGTTCGGGCGGCATGCCCACCAGCAACAGCGGCAGGTAGAAGACCCAGCCCAGGGGCAGCAGGTCGCTGGACTGGCGCAGCGCGGTGGTGAGGTTGTAGTCCTCGCTCTGGTGGTGCACCAGGTGTTCCGCCCACAGGATGTTGATCTCGTGGGCCATGCGGTGCTTCCAGTAGTAGCAGAAGTCGTAGGCCACCACCGCGAGTACCAGGTGCCAGGGGTTGTCCAGGGACCAGGCGATGCCGAGGCTCTGGTAGGTCGGCTCCAGCCACCGGTACAGCGGGATATAGATCAGCATCAGTATGCCCACCCGCACCAGGCCGAGGATGCGGCTGAGGATACCGGCGCCGAGGCTGCCTATGGCGTCGTTCAGCCGGTACAGCCCCCAGCCGCGCCAGCGGTCCAGCGCCAGTTCCAGCAGCACGGCGAGCAGAAAAAACGGGATGGCGAGGGTGACTAGGCTCACGGGTACCTCGAAAGATGGTCTATATCGCTATGTTTATTCGTATCGTGGGCAGGCATTTGACCTGCAGGGTAATGTTGCCACAGGCCGCGGTGTGAACAATGTCCTACCGGTACGGATTTTAAAATCCGTGAGCATTTGCCGAAGAATTCATGGAAATCGTCAAGGAGCCCCCGATGATCAATGCCTATGCCGCCGACAGTGCCGGTGCCGAACTCAAGCCGTTTACCTACGATCCCGGCCCGCTGGCGCCGGATACGGTGGAAATTGACGTGGAATACTGCGGCCTGTGCCACAGCGACCTGAGCGTGGTGGACAACGAGTGGGGCCTGTCGATCTACCCGGTGGTGCCCGGCCACGAAGTGGTGGGGCGCATCGCCGCCCTCGGCGAGCAGGTAAGTCACCTGCAGGTGGGGCAGCAGGTGGGTCTGGGTTGGCATTCCGGCTACTGTGGTCACTGCAGCGAGTGTGGCACCGGCCATCACAACCTGTGCGTGCAGGCGCAGCCCACCATCATTGGCCACCACGGCGGTTTTGCCGACAAGGTGCGCGCCAGTGCCGCCAGTGTGGTCCCGATTCCGCAAGGGCTTGATCCGAGTTTGGTCGGCCCACTGTTCTGCGCCGGTATCACTGTCTACAACCCGCTGGTTCAGTTCAGTATCGCACCCAACAGTCGCGTGGCGGTGATCGGTATCGGCGGTCTCGGGCACCTGGCACTGCAGTTCCTGAATGCCTGGGGTTGCGAGGTGACCGCGTTCACGTCCAGCGACAGCAAGTGCGACGAAGCCCTCAAGCTGGGAGCACATCACACCCTCAACAGCCGCGACCCGGAGGTGCTCAAGGCCGCCGCCGACAGCTTCGACCTGCTGATCTCTACCGTGAATGTAAAGCTGGACTGGAATACCTATCTCGCCACCCTCAAGCCCCGCGGTCGTCTGCACTTTGTTGGCGCCACCACCGATCCGCTGGACCTGAATGTGTTCAACCTCCTCATGGCCCAGCGCCAGGTGTCCGGTTCTCCGGTGGGCAGCCCGGCGACCATTGCCGACATGCTCCAGTTTGCCGCGCGCCATAACATTGCGCCCAAAGTGGAGCTCTTTCCCATGAGCAAAGTCAATGAAGCCTTCGAGCGGCTGAAAAGCGGTGACGCGCGCTACCGCATCGTGCTCGAAGCGGGCAAATAGTGTTTAGTGACAATAACGGCCCCATTGCTTTTAATGCGCGCGGACTACTAATTCGGGTCAGGTGTCTGCCAATTTATTTTTGGTTTCGATCCAGCGGCTCATAAACTCCTCGGCGCGGTGTTCGCTGCGCCTGAGGATGCGTCCCCAGATATTGCGTTCGCGGTGGGCATCCAGATTTGCGGCGATGGATTGGATTCGCTGGATAAACGCTGCCGCGTGATCCCGATGGTCAAATTCGCTTTCGAGCGCGCGGATACCTGCATCGCGCGCAGCGAGCCAGGCAGTCTTGTCCTGGTAGAGACGGGCAGTGGTTGCGGCAAACTGTGCGGGGTCATCGCTCAGGGAATAGCCCCAGGCATCTTCAGCTGCCATTGATTCGGCACCGATGGGCGTGGTGATCGTCGGTGTGCCGCTGAGCCAGCCTTCCAGTATCTTGCCTTTTTGCCCGGCACCAAAGCGCAGCGGCGCCAGGTTCAGTCTGTAGCGCGCCAGTGTGGCGAGCGCATCCTCGGTGCGGCCGTGTACCCGCAGCCCCGTCGCCGGATCACTGAAGCGATGCATCGCGTGATCGGAGTAGGCGCCATAAATGTGGCACTCCACTCCGGGCAACAGTGCATGCAGCTGCGGCCAGATTTTTTCCGCAAACCAGGCGGTGGCATCGCGGTTGGGAGCGTGCTTGAAGCCGCCGATCATGACCAGGTGTTGGCGTTCTTCGAAGCCCGGTAGTTTATCCGGGGCGGGCATTTCCTTAACCAGAAACGGCAGATAGTGCAGTTGCCAGTCCGGCAGGCAAAAGAGCTGTTTGAGCAACTCCACCTCGACCCGGGAGATCATCACTGTGAGATCACAGCGCGCCATCGCTGCTACTTCGCGCTCGGCGATGGGCTGGAAAAGATTTACCGGCTCGCCACTTTTCAGCGCCTGGTGGCGCGCCTCGCGCAGGCTGTGGAAATCACTGGTATCGAGCAGCGTGACTGCGCGCGGGCACTGCTCGCGCACCCGCCAGCCGAACTGTTCTTCCATCATGAAGCGATCGTAGATCACCAGTGCCGGGTCCAGTGCGCGCACCCAGTCATCGAAGCCCGAGTCATTCACTTCGACCTGGTGCTCGCCGTAACCGGTCCTGGCCTGAAAGGGCGTGGGCTGCGCGGGACTCGCGATCTCAACCTGGTAACCGGCTTCGGCAAGCAGGTCGAGAATATCCAGTGTGCGCCGACCGGCGGCGGTAGACGCGGGCTCCGGCCAGTGTTTGGCCAGCAGCAGTGCTCTTTGGGCGGGCGCGTTGCGGGGCATGCAGGGGCTACTCGAGGTTCGGTACTAATCCCGCAAATTGTACTTCACGGCGCCCGTTAACGGACTTGTCCCTATGGCTCTAGGTACTGGCCCAGGCTGAGTTGGCAGTGAAAACCAGGTCTGGGGTCCCCCGCTCAGTATAAATAAGCGCCTTTTCGCGCCTCTTTTCCATTATTGAATTGACATGATCGATTACAGTTGTAATCTGTATAAATTACATTTGTAATTGGAGGCGGGGATGATTGAGGTCAGTGACAGAGAATTTGACGTGTTGGAAGCTATTTGGGAGGGCGCTCCCGTCACCGCCAATGAGGTGGTCAGCCGCCTGAATAAAAAAAGTGTATGGCATGAAAAGACCGTTAAAACCCTGCTCGGCCGCCTGGTGAAAAAAGGCGCAATTACATTCCAGCGGGAGGGCCGCAGTTATCTCTATTCTCCCTGTCTGGCGCGACAGGAATATGTGCAAAAACAAAGCGCGGGACTGGTCGAGCGGATGTTCGACGGCAGTATAGGCAACTTTGTAGCGGGTTTTGCCACCACGAAAAAACTGAAGCCCAGTGACATCGAAGAGCTTAAGGCTTTCATCGACAAGTGGGAAAAAGAGAATGACTGAATACCTGCTTCTCGCGCACTGGTTGACGACGTTTTTCCTGCTTCTTGTGTGGTGTATTGAGAAAATTGCCCATCGCTGGACCGGGTACCGGTTTATCTACCGCCTGTATGCCGGACTTCCGTTGCTGCTGTGCCTGACAATCTTGATGCAGGCGAATGCTCCGTTAACCCGGGTCCCTGACATTATGGCTTCCCTTTCGGTCGCGAATACCGCGCCGGTAGTCGTGATTCGACATGTAAATATTCTGCAGTGGATATGGATTGCGGGGGTGGCTTTTGTTCTTGCTGGGGTAGTTCGGGAGTGGCGAACGCTGGCCCGTTTGTCCGGTGAGCGTATCAAGCTCGGGGCCATGGATGCACTGATCGCAAAAGAAATCAACGGCCCGTGTTTGAAGGGGTTCTTGCGGCCGGTCATTCTCCTTCCGGAAAACTACCGGAAAAAATTTGATGCTGGTCAGCTTGAGCTGATCGTCGCCCATGAGCGAGTGCATGCCCGGCGGATGGATAACCTCTGGAATGTCATCGCGTTCGGGATCCGCGCAATATTCTGGTTTAACCCGCTCGTTTGGTTCGGCTACCACCGCTTCCGCCTGGTGCAGGAGCTGTCTTGCGATGAAACCGTATTGGCTAACCAGCCCGCGAATGTGTCACTTGCCTACGCCAGGGCGCTATTGGCGGCATCGGCGTTCCAGCACGCCAAACAACCACTGTGTACTTACTACGGAGATAAGGAAATGATGCTTCAAAGGATGCACTGTATTAAAACTGCGGGCCGGATTTCCAAAGGTGTCCAGCGACTGGTGCTATGCATGGCACTGATGATCAGTGGCTCGTTCGCTGCCATCGCGGCCACGGATGTGTCGTCGGGGGATGCGGGCCCCGTGCGCAAGACAACCGTGCAACCGAAGTATCCGCCGGCTGCGATTGAGGCGAAAGCGGAAGCCGGCGTGATATTGGAATTTGATATTGACGCCAACGAAGGGCGCCCGTTTGATATTCGGGTGGTTGAGAATACCGGGCCAGAGGCCTATCGGGAGGACTTTAACCAGGCCGCGATCGACTCGCTGAAACAGTGGCGCTGGGAGCCCAGTGGCCGCGTGCAAACCGATGTGCGTAGCAAGATTGGTTTTAAACTAGGCAAATAGGTTTTTGGGCAAGGGGGGGCGATTGAACGAGTTGTCGCAGTAACAATCGGCCCCTGTTTGTTTTATCCGAATGAAGTCGAAATTTGTCAGCCAGATACTGGAACTGGCAAATTTCCTCACTCGATATTCTGCACCTGTTCCCGCATCTGTTCGATCAGCACTTTCAGTTCCACTGCAGCCTGGGTGGTATCGGTCACCACCGCCTTGGACGAAAGCGTATTCGCCTCGCGGTTGAATTCCTGCATCAGGAAATCCAGGCGCCGGCCGATGGGGCCGCCGTTTTTCAGTACGCGGCGGGTCTCGGTGATGTGGGCATCGAGGCGGTCCAGCTCTTCATCGACGTCGGCCTTCTGTGCCAGCAGCGCGATTTCCTGCTCTATGCGGTCCTTGTCGATTTCTTCCAGCAGTTCTTCCAGGCGGCTGCGCAATTTTTCCCGCTGGTTTTGCAGAATCTCCGGCAGCAAAGCGCGCACGGTGGCTACCTGCTCGCCGATACCCTTGATGCGGGCTTCGATAAAGCCGGCCAGTTCCGCACCTTCGCGCTCGCGGTTGTCCACCACTTGCTGCAGTGCCTGCTTGAACCCTTCCAGCACGGCATTGGCCTGTTCTTCCGCATCGGTTTCCGGCTCCGCAATGACCCCGGGCCACTTGAGGACTTCCAGCGGGTTGAGCGGCTGGCTGTCTGGCGCTACCTGCTTTGCCGCCTTGACCAGTTCGTCCACCAGTGCCTGGTTGATCTCGATGCCGGCTACCTCACCGCTGCTGGCCTTGAGGTTCAGGGTCATTTCCACTTTGCCGCGATTCAGGGTTTTGCGCAGGATTTCCCGCAGTTTGGGTTCCAGCGCGCGGGCGGCTTCCGGCAGGCGAAAGTGGGGTTCCAGGTAGCGATGGTTGACCGAGCGCATTTCCCAAACCGCAGTACCTGTCGCGTAATTAACTTCGGCGCGGCCAAAGGCGGTCATACTGCGTACTTTATTGTTGGCCATGGAACCCGGGTCTCCAATGCTGTGGTAGGTTGAATAGGCGGCACAGCATAGCACAGGGTGATTACCGCTCTGGATGGCTATAATGCCGGGCCCCGAAAGAGTTGATTGAACAGTTAGAGGTGCAATATGCAGCGACCGAGCGGCCGCAAACCAGAGCAACTGCGCGATGTGCGCATTACCCGCAACTACACCCGCCACGCGGAGGGCTCTGTACTGGTGGAGTTCGGCGACACCAAGGTGTTGTGCAACGCGTCTGTCGCTGCCGAGGTGCCGCGTTTCCTGCGCGGCCAGGGCAGAGGCTGGATTACCGCGGAATACGGCATGCTGCCCCGCTCCACCGGTTCGCGCATGGGGCGCGAGGCGGCGCGCGGCAAGCAGGGCGGGCGCACGGTGGAAATCCAGCGTCTTATCGGCCGCTCTCTGCGCGCGGCGGTGGATCTGAAACAGCTGGGTGAACACCAGATCACTCTGGACTGCGATGTGATCCAGGCCGACGGCGGTACCCGCACCGCGTCCATTACCGGCGCCTGTGTCGCGCTGGTGGACGCGCTGCGTTTTATGCAGCGGGAGAAAATGATTGCTGGGGATCCCCTGATCAATATGGTGGCGGCGATTTCCGTTGGCATTTACCAGGGTGAAGCGGTGCTGGACCTGGATTACCCGGAAGACAGCAACGCGGATACCGATATGAACCTGGTAATGGCACAGGACGGCGGCATGATCGAAGTGCAGGGCACCGCCGAAGGTGCGCCGTTTACCGAACACCAGTTTGCGGAGATGCTGGCACTGGGAAAGGCGGGCATCAGGGAACTGATCGAGCTGCAGCAAAAAGCGCTGGCGGAATAGGCCGTTGCCCGCCGGCGTTACTCTATATGTGCCGCCGGCGGGCGATCGGTATCGGTGGTAAAAAATAGGCAGCTCTTACCACAGCTTCGGACAACGCCCTGCCCCGATAGCCATTAGGCTTCTACCTCGCAGCACCAATAATAACTGTAAGGGAAGCCCATCATGAGAATCCATCAGATGGCCACCGCGCTGGCCATTCTGCTCGCCACCGGTGCGACGGCACTGGCCCAGGACGCTGGCCCGGAACCCGAATCCAAACCCCAGCACAAGCACTACCGCGAACCGGCCAAAGCCGACAAACCCTCCCCCTCCGGTGCGCTGGCGCCGCGACTGCAAAACCTTGGTAAGCACACATTTCCGGTGAGCTGTGAGTCCGAACGCGCCCAGCTTTTTATCAACCAGGGCGTTAACCTGGCCTATGGCTTCAACCATGCCGAGGCCGGCAGGTCGTTTCGCGAGGCGGCGCGGCTGGCACCGGATTGCGCCATGGCTTACTGGGGCCAGGCACTGGTGCTGGGGCCGAATATCAACGTGCCCATGGACCAGGAAATGGAGCCCAAGGCCTTAGAGCTGGCACAGAAGGCGATGTCACTGCGGGATTCTGCCAACAAGCGCGAGCGCGCGCTGATCGAGGCACTGGCGAAACGCTATTCCGGCGACCCCACCGACCGCCGGCAGCGGGACCAGGACTACGCAGCGGCGATGGCCAAGGTGGCGCAACAGTTCCCCGATGACCTGGATATCGCGACCCTGTATGCCGAATCGATGATGGATCTGCGCCCGTGGAATTACTGGATGCGCGATGGCACCCCCTACGAGGGCACCGAACAAATCGTCGCCCTGCTGGAATCGGTGATGTCCCGCAACCCCAAGCACCCGGGCGCGCTGCATCTGTATATTCACCTGATCGAGCCCACCAAGGATCCCGAGCGCGCGGAGAAGGCCGCAGATGCACTGACCGGCTTGATGCCGGGCGCCGGCCACATCGTGCATATGCCGGCGCATATCTACCAGCGGGTCGGCCGTTACGAAGATTCCGCCAAGGCCAACGAGCGCGCCATTGCCGCCGACGAGGACTACATCAGCCAGTGCCGGGCCCAGGGGATTTACCCCATGGCCTACTACCCTCACAACATCCACTTTCTGTGGTTCGCCACCACCGCCCAGGGGCGCGGTGCTGCCGCGATAGATGCTGCGAACAAGACCGCGGAGCAGATCGGCGACGAAGCGCTGAAGGAAATGCCGATGCTGGCGGGCTTTCGCGTGGTGCCCTACTGGGCGCTGGCCCGCTTCGGCAAGTGGGATGAGGTCCTGGCCCTGCCCCAGCCGCCGGATGATCCCTTTCTCACCGGGGCCTGGCACTATGTGCGCGGTCTCGCTTATGTGGGCAAGGGCAATCTGGATGCGGCCAGTGGCGAACTGGAGAAGCTGCGCAAGATCACCGCCAGCCCGGCGCTGGATTACTCCATGTTCTCCCCCAACAGTGCCGCTAGTATCCTCGCAATCGCACCGGAAGTACTGGCGGGGGAGCTGGCCGCGGTGAAAGGCGACTACGATACCGCAATTGCGCACCTGGACCGGGCGGTGCGCATGGAAGACGGGCTGGTGTATACCGAGCCCGCGGAGTGGCACTATCCGCCGCGACTGGCGCTGGGTGCAGTGCTGCTGGATGCCGGGCGTCCCGGTGAGGCGGAGACCGTCTACTGGCAGGCGCTGGAGCACCATCCACAGAGCGGCTGGGCACTGTTTGGGTTGTCGCGGGCACTGCGCGAGCAGCACAAGACGGCCGAGGCCGAACTGGTCGATGCACGGTTTAAACAGGCCTGGCGCAATGCCGATGTGAAACTCACCGCGTCGCGCATCCGCTAGCGAATTCAACGCTGCAAACAAAAAGGGCGCACCCTGTGGTGCGCCCTTTTTGTTTGCTCTCAAGTGAGGGCAATCAGACTTCCAGATCGTAATCCATGATCACCGGCAGGTGGCTGGAGAAGGACACATTCTTGTTGATGGCGCCGTACTCGATCTTGTTCTTCAGGGTCTGGGACACGATCTGCATATCGGTGCGCCAGCCGTCGCCCTTGCCCGGCTCGCCGCTCGGCCACCAGGTAAATTCGTCCGCATCCTTCACCACCCGGCGGAAGGCGTCCACGTAGCCGATCTCGTTGAACAGCTGGTCCAGCCAGCGCTGCTCGTGGCGCATGAATCCGGGGGTGTCCTGGTG
>NZ_CAJXKH010000065.1 GCF_913055755.1 uncultured Microbulbifer sp. | reverse complement strand
GCGATTATGCAGCTGCTGGACGAACTGGCCGACCTCGCCGATGGTGACCTGACCACCTCGGCAACGGTAACCGAGGCCTTTACCGGTGCGATCGCCGACTCCATCAACTACACCATTGACCAGCTGCGGGTTCTGGTAAGCCGAATCAACGGCGCGGCTCAGGAAGTATCCTCCCTGTCCCAGGAAACCCAGCAGACCGCCCTGCACCTGGCCGAGGCCTCCGAGCACCAGGCCCAGGAAATTGCCGGCGCCTCCGCGGCGGTTAACGAGATGGCCGTGACCATTGACCAGGTATCTGCCAACGCCGCCGAATCTGCCCAGGTAGCGGAGCGCTCGGTACAGATCGCGAGTAACGGTGCCAAGGTGGTACAGAACACCATCAAGGGCATGGATACCATTCGCGAGCAGATTCAGGACACCTCCAAGCGAATCAAGCGACTGGGTGAATCTTCCCAGGAGATTGGTGACATCGTAAGCCTGATTAACGACATTGCCGACCAGACCAACATTCTGGCACTTAACGCCGCGATCCAGGCCTCTATGGCCGGTGATGCAGGCCGAGGCTTCGCGGTGGTTGCGGACGAGGTACAGCGCCTCGCAGAACGTTCCGCCGCAGCAACCAAGCAGATTGAAGGCCTGGTAAAAGCGATTCAGTCGGACACCAACGAAGCGGTGGTATCGATGGAATCCACCACCACCGAGGTGGTGCGCGGTGCACGCCTGGCGCAGGACGCGGGTGTTGCCCTGGAAGAGATCGAAACGGTATCCACCAACCTCGCATCCTTGATTCAGAACATCTCCAACGCGGCGCGCCAGCAGGCCTCGTCCGCGGGTCACATTTCCAACACGATGAACGTGATTCAGGAAATTACCTCGCAGACCTCTGCCGGTACCCAGGCTACCGCCCAGTCCATTGGTAACCTGGCCCAGACCGCATCCGCGCTGCGTGATTCCGTTGCCGGCTTCAAACTGCCGAGTGAAGATGACGTCGAGAGTGAAAGCGAATTTTATGACGGCGACCTCGCGGACCTGTCTGAAGAGTTCCCGATGCTTGAGGACGAAACCGCCGAGGCAGCGCTCTCTGAAGAACAGCTCTCGGAACTCTCGGAACAAGAGCGCGAAGAGCGGGCCCTGGCCTGATACACCGCAGATACCGATAACGATAATGCGGGCGCTCCGGCGGTTATCGGTCGCCGGAGCGTGAAGCAGCAGGCGGTGGCATTTTTACCGCCTGCCAGCGAGCAAACTGAATTACCGAGGACTTGCCGTGAGTCGCGACAATCCCAATTTTGTAGCCCTGGATTGGCTGATAGGCGAAATCAACGAGACGTTGGCGCAGGCGCGCCAGCAACTGGAAACTTTTGCCTCGGATTCCTCATCACTTGATGTCGCCGACGAATCGTCAGCCGCGCTGCTGAAAAACTGTCTCGGCCTGATTCACCAGGTACACGGTAGCCTGCATATGGCAGAGCTCACCGGCGCTGCCATGCTGGCGGAAGAAATGGAGCAGCTGGTGCAGGCACTGGCCAGCGGCGAAGTGGAAAACAGCGATGAGACGCGTGAATTCCTGATGCGCGCGCTGCTCGAATTGCCGCTGTACCTGGAAAAAATCGCCTTCCAGCGCCGCGACAATGCGGTTCTGCTGCTGCCTCTGCTGAATGACCTGCGCGCAGTACGCCGCGAGCGCCTGATTACCGAAGGCGCCCTGTTTTCCCCGGATCTGTCCGCGCTGGAACAGTTCTCCGGCAGCCGCCAACCGCTACTGAACAACCCCGCCAAGCTGAAAGAGCTGGTGGAAAAACTGCGCAAGATGTACCACGTTGCCGCAGCCTCCCTGATCCGCGATGTGAACAGCGGTGAGAGCCTCGCCTACCTGGCAAAAGTCTGCGAGAAAATGACACTGCTCTACAGTGGCAGTCCGCGTCAGCACCTGTGGGAAATTCTGCTCGGCCTGCTCGAGGGCATCGCCGACCACCGGGTGACGGTAATGCCCGCTTTGCGACAGCTGCTGCGTCGCATCGATGTGGAATTCCGCCTGTTGCAGGGGCAGGGCGCGCGTGTGCTCGAACTGCGCCTGGACCGCGACCTGGTCCGCAACCTGCTGTTTTACGTCTATCTGTGTGGCCCCAACGGAACCCGAGCCGAATCCCTTTACCAGAAATATGCGCTCGATCGCGCCGTGCCCGGCACGCCGCGTCCGGATACCGAGGATGCGCTGGCGATGGGACCGGAGGCCATGGGTACCGCGGTAAATGCACTGCGCGAAGAACTCGCCAGTGTGCGCGAGACACTGGACCCCACTGTAGCCAACAGTGAACGTCCGGCGCTGGCGGATACCGCCGTGGTTGCCAAGCGCATCGCCGATACCCTGGGCGTGCTGGGGCTGGAAAACCAGCGCACCCGCGCGCGCAGTATCTACGAATACCTGCGCGATGCCTCCCGCAGTGCAGATCCCGACGAACTGTTGATGCAGGCCGCGTCCGAGCTGGTACAGCTGGATTCCGGGCTTGCCGCCAGTATTGAGCGCGACAAGAAAGTCGATAGTGAATCGCCGCTGATGGGCGAGGCCACCGACCAGGTTCTGCGCGAAGCGCGCATCGGTCTCGAAACCGTCAAGGAAGCCGTGGTTGAGTATATTGCCAGCCACTGGGACACCGGACATCTCACTACCGTGCCCAAGCGACTGCAGGAAGTCTGCGGCGGTCTGGATATGGTGGGCTATCGCCGCGCCGGTGAGATTGTCGGCGCGTGTAAAAGTTACATTGAAGAGCGCCTGATCAGCGCCGGTGACCAGCCGGATTGGAAGCTGCTGGACACCCTCGCGGATGCAGTGACCAGTGTCGAGTACTATCTCGAACGCCGTGCCGACGGCATTGAAGATGCCGACATGCTGCTGGCGCTGGCGGAAGAGAGTGTCGCCACCCTGGGTTATTCCGTTTCCGGCGATGACCGCGCTGAGCCCAGCGTGGCCGATGCGGTTGCGGATTTGCAATCCCCGGAAGAGGCACTGTCACAAGAGGCACCTTCCCAAACAGCGGCGGAGCCCGCGGCCGGTGACTTTGCGCTGGACCTTGACCTGGAAGAGGACCTGAAAGAGGACCTGGAGAGCGCGCTGTCTGCATCCGACATCGATGCCGATGCCGACGCGGAAGACTCCCGCGTGCTGGATGAATTCGCAACCGAGGCAGATTCCAGCGCCGACGCGGTGCAGCCGCCGGCAGACGTTGCTGCAGATGCGCCGGAACTTAACCCAAGTTCTACCGAGACGGCAGCAGAAGAGCCGAGCCTGATCGACGAAAGCTGGTTTACCAGTGAAGCTGCTGTTGAGGCGCCGCTCACCGAAAGCGCCCGCGCCGGGAGCGGCGCGCTGGTTGATGAAACGGCGCCCGCAGCGGAGCCGCCAGCGGCAGAGGCCGAAGCTGAAGCTGAAGCGCCCGTGCAAGCTGCCGCACCGGCCGCCGTGTTCGACGAGGATGATGACGATGCGAGCATCATCGACGACGAAATTATCGAGATCTTCCTCGAAGAAGCGGAAGAAGTACTGGAAACCATCAGCCACAACTTCCCGATCTGGGCGAATAATTTCGCCGACAAAGACGCACTGACCGAATTCCGCCGCGGCTTCCACACCCTGAAGGGTTCCGGTCGCATGGTGGAGGCATTGGCGGTGGGCGAGCTGTCGTGGGCAGTGGAAAACATGCTCAACCGGGTGATTGACGAAACCGTCTCCCCGGTACGCGCCCACGCCGCGTTGATTGAACTGGTACTGGCGAAACTGCCGTCGATGATCGAAGGCTTCCGCACCCAGAGCGGCGATCCGGATCCGGCGCGCACCGCGGAGCTGGAAACCTGGGCCGGGCAGCTGGCCCGGGGTGAAGTGCCGCAGGAGATACAGCAGACGACTGCCGCCGGTACGTCAAGCACAGCTCCGGAACAAACTGCGCCAGTGCCCGAAGAGGACGCTGACGATGGCAATGCACAGCTGTGGGAAATTTTTGCCCAAGAGGCGGAAACCCACCTCGCGGTGGTGGCAGAGTTCCTCGATGAAATGGAACGGGCGGCGCCGCTGTATGGCATTCCCTCTGACCCGCTGCACCGGGCGCTGCATACCCTGAAGGGGTCCGCGCATATGGCAGAGGTGGCGGCCGTTGCAGAACTGGTGGCCCCGCTGGAGCGTTTCGTCAAAGAGCTGCGCACCTACCAGGTAACCATCGACAGCGATATTTTCGACCTCCTCAGCGATGCGGCGACCTACGTGAAGTCGGTGCTGGAGCAGATTTACCGCCGCGAACCGCTATATATCGAGCGCGCGGAACAGTTTGTGGCGCGCGTCGCCGAACTGCAGGAGCGCGCCGTCGGCCACCTGATTCGCGAGCGCGAGGCCAACGAACCGAAAGCTGTGGATCCACAGCTGCTCGCGGTCATCATGGCGGACGGCATGAAGGTGCTGCTGGATGCGGACCAGATGTTGGGCCAGTGGCGCGCGCGCCCGGGCGACAGGTCCATCCTGCTGCCGGTGGCGGAAGAACTGGATGTGCTGCAGCAGGCTGCCGGTCAGGCACAGTTGCCCACGCTGCAGGAGCTGGCACAGCTGCTGCTGGCGGTGTACCAGCAGGTTATTGACGGTCACCTGGAAGAGGAGCCGGCACTCTGGGCGGCGCTCGAACAGGGGCACAATGAGCTGCTGGACCTGGTAGACGCGGTTGCCGCGGCCCAGGACCTGCCGGAGGTGAGCCAGGTGGTGGGCGAGGCCCTGCGCACCCTTGCGCAGGGAGACGACAGCGAGGAAGAGGACGATTTCGATCTCTCCGCCTACGGTATCGACAGCGAGGATTACGCCCTGCCGCAGGTCGAGGCGGTAGAGCAGAGCGTGGAAAGTGACGAGTCCGAGCTTGCGCCGGCGGCGCCGGAACAGGAGTCTGGCGACGACCAGTTTGCGGATTTGAGTTTCGACGACCTGGTAAATGCCGAGCAGGCACGAGACGGCGAACCGGAAATAGACAGCCTGGATATCCAGCTGGACGGCGACCTGGACGACTCTGCGGAGGCGCTGAGCGCGGGCGTCTCCAGTGCCAGCTGGTCGACCCTGGAGTCCGGTGTCGAGGATATCGACCTCGGCACTGTTGAAGAGGTAGCCGCAGAATCTGCGGAAACCGCGGCCATCGAGCTCGAGGCAATTTCTGGCGACGACCAGGAAGCGGTTGAGCTGGACGATACCCAGTGGCTTGAAGCCGCACTGGATGTGGCCGGCGCAGACCTCCCGGAAACGGCAGAGTTTGCGACAGAGGTAGAAGTTGCGGAAACCGCAGCGCCGCAAGACACCGCGGTGGCACCGGGAGAAAGCACTTCCGGTGATCGCCAGCAGGCGCTGCTGGCGGATATCGACCCGGATGTGGTCGAGGTATTCCTGGAGGAGGCCGGCGACCTGGTAGACGAGCTGGAAGAGCTGATCCAGGCCTGGGAGCAGGACCCCGCCGACAAAACCCCTGCAGAAGCACTCAAGCGTGTGCTGCATACCTTCAAGGGTGGCGCCCGTATGGGGGCGCTGATGGGTCTGGGTGAAGTGGCGCACCGCTTCGAAACCGTAATCGAGAACATGCAGAGCGGCAGCACGCCGTCTGCGAGCTTTTTTGCTGACGCCCACGGAATTTACGACCGCCTCGCCGCAGGTGTGGAAATCGTGCGCGCCTGGATGGGTGGCGAGCAGCTGCAGGAATTCTGCGCACTGCTGGAAACCAGCTGGGCAGACGGGCATGTGAACGAAACTGCAGATTCAGTGGAATCCGGCGCGGAAGGTGCCGAAGCGACGTCCGCTTCGGATATTGCGGGCAACGACAGTGCTGATGACGCCGTTGCTGAAGCCGAAAGCGCTGCAGCGGATACACCGGCCGACGAAGCCATCGCCCCCACGGAAATTTTGCCGGCGCCGGCGGCACCTTCGAGCAACGTGCTGCCCTTTGTACGCAAGGGCAAGGGCGTCAACGAGCGCGACGGCGGCCAGCCGCGCAACCAGCCGCAGGAAATGGTGCGGGTGGCATCGGAACTGCTGGAAGAGCTGGTAAACCTTGCCGGTGAGACCTCAATTTCCCGCGGCCGCCTGGAAGAACAGGTTTCCGAGTTCGGCCTCGCCCTGGACGAGATGGATTCCACCCTGAGCCGCCTCAACGAACAGCTGCGGCGCCTGGACAAGGAAACCGAAGCCCAGATCCTGTTCCGTCAGGAGCAGCTGGCGGAGCAGGATGGCGATTTCGACCCGCTGGAAATGGACCGCTATTCGTCCATTCAGCAGCTGTCGCGCTCGCTGCTGGAATCCACTTCCGACTTGCTGGAACTGCGCCAGACCCTGGGCAATAAAACCCGGGATACGGAAACCCTGTTGCTGCAACAGTCGCGGGTAAACACCGAATTGCAGGAAGGCCTGATGCGCAGCCGTATGGTGCCATTCTCGCGGCTGGTACCGCGCTTGCGGCGTATCGTGCGGCAGGTCAGCGCCGAACTCGGCAAACAGGTTGATCTGGTGTTCTCCAACGTGGAGGGCGAGCTGGACCGGTCCATGCTCGAGCGTATGGTCGCACCCCTGGAGCACATGCTGCGCAACGCGGTGGACCACGGTATCGAGTTGCCCGAAAAGCGTAGCGCTGCGGGCAAACCGGAGCGCGGTCGCATCGCGGTCGCGGTCGCGCGCGAGGGCAGTGAGGTAGTGCTCACCATCGGCGATGACGGTGGCGGTATCGACCTGATGCGTGTGCGCGAAAAGGCGATCGAAAGCGGCCTGATGCGCGCGGATGCGGAACTGTCCAACAACGAAATCATGCAGTTCATCCTGCAGGCGGGCTTCAGTACCGCGGACAAGGTTACCCAGATTTCCGGCCGCGGTGTGGGTATGGACGTGGTGTCCGCAGAGATCAAGCAGATCGGCGGCAGCGTCGCGATCAGCTCGCAGCTGGGTGAAGGCACCGAGTTTGTAGTGCGCCTGCCGTTCACCGTATCCGTGAACCGCGCCCTGATGGTGAAAGTGGGCGACGATGTGTTCGCGCTGCCACTGAATACCATCGAAGGTATCGTGCGCCTGAGCCCCTTCGAGCTGGAGCACTACTACCGCGCCCCGGAAGCGCGGTTCGAATACGCCGGCGAACCCTACGAGGTGAATTATTTCGGCAACCTGCTGCAGTCCAACGCGCAACCGAAGCTGAATGTGGAAGACATGCAGCTGCCGGTACTGCTGGTGCGTTCCGACAATACCGCCATGGCACTGCAGGTGGATGCGATCATGGGCAGCCGCGAAATCGTGGTGAAAAGTCTGGGGCCGCAATTTGCCAGTGTGCAGGGGGTTTCCGGGGCCACCGTAACCGGTGACGGTACCGTGGTGGTGATCCTCGATGCCCACGCACTGCTGCGCAAACATTCCGCGCTGCTGGCGCGACCGGAAGCGCCGCTGCTGCAGCAGCCGCAAGAGATTGCGACCCGTGAAGAGCCGGAAGTACAGAAGCAGGTCATGGTCGTGGATGACTCGGTAACGGTACGCAAGGTGACCACTCGCTTCCTGGAGCGGGAGGGGTACAGTGTGACCACCGCCAAAGACGGCCAGGACGCAATCATCCAGCTGCAGGATGTGATGCCCGATGTGATCCTGCTGGATATCGAAATGCCGCGTATGGACGGCTTTGAGGTCGCGCGGCACATCCGCTCCAGCAACCGCTTGCGGGATATTCCGATCATCATGATCACATCCCGAACCGGTAAGAAGCACCGCGATCACGCGCTGTCACTGGGGGTAAACCACTACCTGGGTAAGCCGTATCAGGAAGAAGTACTGCTGTCGGCGATTCACGAATATACCGAGGCAGAGGCCGTGCACTGAGCAGGGTCCAGCATATGCAACCCGCCCCGTAGGGGCGGACTGACCAAGGCCGCAGGTGCGGCGGAGACTAGATCGAGATGAGCGGAGTAGACGCCCTGCCCACAACCGAGATCCCGCAGGAACTCAGCAGCCTGCTGCTGCCGCTGTCGGATGGCCAGCTGCTGGTACCGGTGGACACACTGTCGGAAATCATCGCCCTGCAGAGCCCGGTATCCGCATTTGATGCGCCTGACTGGTATATGGGTGAGCTTCACTGGCGCGAGCTGCGGCTGCCCCTGGTATCGTTCGAGGTGATGCGCGGCAATCCGATGCCGGTGTTGCGCAGTAACTGTCGGATTGCCGTGCTGAGCAGTGGCAATGCCGAGGGTGATCTGCCGTTTTTTGCGCTGGTGCTGCAGGGAACGCCGCGACTGGTGCGGGTGACGCCGCAGGAGCTGGCGGCACAGGGGGGAGAATGTGCCCTGGGCGAATTGATGCATGTGGCCCTGTCCGGGGAGGAAGCGGTGATTCCGGACCTGGGCGCGCTGGAGGAGGCTTGCCTGGCGTACCGCAGCCGCCGCTGAACCCCGCGGGTGCCGGCTCTGGCAATTGCCGGTGCGCAAACAAAAGCATAACCCAACAAAAAAGGCGCCACCCCTCGGGGTGGCGCCTTTTTTGTTACCAGGTGCGGGCGCGGTCTGTGGTGCGGCGCCTCGCTGAGATCAGAACAGTTCTTCCGGCAGTGCCTCCTGGGCCTGCTCATTCTCACTCGGGGTATCGGCGGCACCGTTGGAATAGATCGACGGGTAGTTGCCGTAAGTGGCGCGCCCGGGGATGCGGTTGGCGCGGAAGATCTCGAAGATGCCTCCGCGGGAGGTGCGCAGGCCGGTGCGCGGGTCAATGCGCATGGTGACGATGCCGTCCGGTTGCGGCAGGTGGCGCTCGGGCAGCCCTGCCAGTGCAGTATTCATGAAGTCGATCCAGATAGGCAGCGCCGCGGAACCACCGTACTCGGTTTTGCCGAGTTCGGAGTTGGAGTCGAACCCGACCCACACGCTGGTTGCCAGGTGGGGGCTGTAACCGGAGAACCAGGCATCGCGCGGTCCGTTGGTGGTACCGGTTTTACCGGCAATGTCACCGCGTTTCATCGCCAGCGCCTTGCGACCGGTACCCTTCTTGATCACGTCCTTCAACATCGAGTCCATGATGTAGGCGGTTTCCGCGGAAATGGCCCGGGGTGCGCGCGGGCGCGCCTGTTCGCCGGCATGCAGCGGGGCCACCGGTAGCGTGCGCAGTTCCAGCGGCTCTTCTTCCTCGGATACCGCCACTGCCTCGTGCTGTACCGCTGCGAGGTCGATCGGCTCCGCCTGCGGCTGGACCTCGCTGCCCACCTCCGGGCAATCCCGGCATACCGTCAGCGGCAGGGCTTTGTAGACCACCTCCCCGTTTACATCCATTACCTGGTCCACCAGATAGGGTTCGACGCGGAATCCGCCGTTGGCAAACGCGGCATAGCCGCGGGCGATTTCCAGCGGCGTCAGCGCCGAGCTACCCAGGGCAATAGTGAGGTTGCGTGCCAGCTTGCTGCGGTCGAAACCGAAGTTCTCGACGAAATCCAGCGCATAGTCGATACCCAGTGCCTGCAGCAGGCGGATGGATACCAGGTTCTTGGACAGGTACAGCGCCTGCCGCAGCCGGATGGGGCCGAGGAAGTCACCGCTGGAGTTTTCCGGGCGCCAGACATCCTTGAGGTTGGTTTCCTCGAAGATGATCGGGGCGTCATTGATGATACTGGCGGCGGTGTAGCCCTTCTCGATTGCCGAGGAATAGATAAACGGCTTGAAGTTGGAGCCGGGTTGGCGCGCGGCCTGGGTAACCCGGTTGAAGTGGCTCTGTTGGAAGTCGTAGCCGCCGACCAGGGCGCGGATGGCGCCATCCTCCGGTGCCAGGGACACCAGCGCACTCTGGGCTGCCGGGACCTGGGTCAGGTGCCACTCTTCGCGGGCCTGGGGTACCGGGAGCTCCTCTTGCTGCGCAGCGAGTTCCGACGGATCCGCGAACGGGTCCCGCTCCTCTGCGCCGCCGGATTCAGCCGCTTGTTCCTGTTGCTGTGCCAGCTCGGCGGCGACTTCATCCGCCGACACCAGTACCCGGCGCAGGCGGATGACGTCGCCGGGCGCGAACATCTCTTCGGCGCTCTGCAGGCGCGCGCCGCGGGCGTTTTCGGAGATGTAGGGGCGAATGTCACCGAGGCCGTGTTCCCAGGGGATTTCCACCACGCGGCGATCCCGCAACTGCACGCTGAGACTCTGGGGGGCAACCGCGGTCACAACTGCCGGCTCGAGCCCGCCGAGAACGGGGATTTCGTGCAGCAGGTCCACCAGCTGGTCGCTGTCCGACAGCAGCTCGGGGTCCAGGCGTTGCTCCGGGCCGCGGTAGCCGTGGCGGCTGTCGTAGGTTTCAAGCCCCTTTTGCAGGGCCTCGCGCGCGCTGTCCTGCAGGCGGCTGTCGACGGTGGTGATCACCTGGTAGCCATCGGTATAGGCGGCATCCCCGAACAGGTCCACCGCTTCCTTGCGCGCCATCTCCGCCACGTAGGGCGCATTCAGGTCGAGGTCGCGGCCGTGGTAACGCGCCGTGACCGGTGCGGTGATGGAGTTCTTGTAATCGTCCTGGTCGATATACCCCAGGTCCAGCATGCGTTTGAGGATCCAGTTGCGGCGCACCAGTGCCCGCGAAGGGTTGGCAATCGGGTTATAGGTGGAGGGGGCTTTCGGCAGGCCCGCCATCATTGCCCACTGAGCCAGGCTCAGCTCGTTGATGTCCTTGCCGTAGTACACGTGGGCCGCGGCCTGGAAGCCGTAGGCGCGGTTGCCGAGGAAGATTTTGTTGATATACAGGGCGAGAATCTCGTCCTTGCTGAGTTCCTGCTCGATTTGCAGCGACAGCAGGATCTCATTGAATTTGCGGATAAAGCGCTGCTCGCGGCTCAGGAAAAAATTCCGCGCCACCTGCATGGTCAGGGTGCTGCCGCCGGACTGGATGGAGCCGCTGGCCACCAGCTGGCGCGCAGCCCGCATCAGGCCCTTGATGGAGACACCGCTGTGGGAGTAGAAAGAGTCGTCCTCTGCGGCCAGGATCGCCTTGATGAACATGTCCGGGGTCTGCTCGATGGTGATCGGGCTGCGCCGCTTCTCGCCGAACTCGCCGATCAGCTTCATATCCGCCGAGTAGATCCGCAGCGGGGTCTGCAGGCGCACGTCCCGCAGGGTCTCGACCGACGGCAGCCCGGGCTTGAGGTACATATAGATGCTGGAAAACGCCATGGCGCCGGCGGCGGCCCCGGCGAAGGCAAGCCACAGCAGTGACAGCAGGCGATTGCGGGCTTTGAGAGTCATGAAGGTGCTTCTGTCTACGTCTTGATCAATTTTGTCGGCATTGTTCGACAATTATACGAATAATGTGCACTGATACCTATGCAAAAGGCGGTTGCGGCGGTAATTTAAAGTGCTATACCATGAATATTCCATAACCCACGGAAAAGATAAGAAAAATGGGGATGCTCCCTTTTCTCAGCAAGGGCCCTAAAGCCATGCTTGGGCTCGATATTAGCTCCACCTCGGTAAAGTTGCTTGAACTGAGTCGCAGTGGCGACAAATACCGCGTGGAAAGCTATGCGACAGAGCCTCTACCCCCGAATGCGGTAGTGGATAAAAATATCAACGATATCGCCGCCACCGCGGAAGCCATCCGCAAGGTGATACGGCGCTCCAAGACCCGATTGCGCCAGGCCGCCGTGGCCGTTTCCGGCTCGGCGGTCATTACCAAGACCCTGGATATGCCGGCAGACTTGTCGGACGACGCGCTCGAGGCCCAGATTGCGCTGGAGGCGGATCAGTACATCCCCTACCCCCTGGACGAGGTAAACCTGGACTTTGAGGTGCAGGGGCCGTCGGAGAAGGGCGAAGGGCAGGTGGAGGTGCTGCTGGCGGCGTGCCGCAGCGAAAATGTCGAGCAGCGGGTGTCCGCGCTGACCGAGGCGGAGCTTCAACCCGGGGTTGTGGATGTGGAAGCTTACGCCATCGAGCGCGCATATACCCTGCTGGACAGTCAGTTTCCGGCACAGGAGCAGCTGGTAGTGGCGGTGATCGACATCGGTGCCACCATGAGTGCCCTGTCGGTGATGGTGGACGGACGCACGGTCTACACCCGCGAGCAGCTGTTTGGCGGGCGCCAGCTTACCGACGAGATCCAGCGTCGCTACGGCCTGTCCGCAGAAGAGGCCACCCTGGCCAAGCGTCAGGGCGGCAGTGGCCTCCCCGACGATTACTATCCCGAGGTCCTCGAGCCCTTCCGCGATGCGGTGGTGCAGCAGGTCACCCGCTCCCTGCAGTTCTTCTATTCCTCCACTTCCTACAGCGATGTCGATTACATCCTGCTGGGCGGTGGCGTTGCGGCGATGGAAGGGCTGGCGGAACTGGTGGGCGAAAAGCTGAACAAGCCGGCGATGGTGGCCAACCCCTTCCTCAATATGAGCGTGGCTTCCCGGGTCAACAGTCAGGCGCTGGCCAACGAGGCGCCATCGCTGATGATTGCCGCAGGTCTGGCAATGCGCGAGCGGGAGTTCTAAGACATGGCAAAAATCAACCTACTCCCCTGGCGCCAGGAATACCGGGCGCAGAAGCAGAAAGAATTCCAGCAGGTTGCCGCGCTGGTGGTGGTTGCCGCGGGCTTCTCCGTATTTATGTGGATGAAGACCGTCGATGCGCAGATCGCCAACCAGAACGAGCGCAACCAGATTCTGCAGACCGAGATCACCGCGCTGAACAAGCAGGTCAAAGAGATCAAGGACCTGAAGAAGCGCCGTCAGGAGCTGATCGACCGCATGCGGGTGATTCAGGAGCTGCAAGGCAACCGGCCACTGGCGGTGCGCTATTTCGACGAGATGGTGCGCTCGGCACCGGAAGGGCTGTGGCTGAACAACCTGAAGCGCAGCGGGAAAATATTGCATATTTCCGGGGTGGCGGAGTCTAATAATCGCGTATCCTCGTTTATGCGCAGCCTGGACCAGTCCGAATGGTTTGAGTCACCCAACCTCACCGGGGTTACCGCCAAACCGGAGTTTGGCGAGCAGGCAAGTGCGTTTGAAATGACGGTGAACGTCAGCAAGCGCAAAAAAGAAGATCAGCAAGACGCTGACGACACCAACGGGGGAGCGTGATCGTGGCTCTGGAAGATACCCTCAAACAGCTCAATGAGCTGGATATCAGTGATATCGACTTCTCCCGCGTGGGCGTCTGGCCCGTGGCCGGGCGAATCGCACTGCTGGTGATTATCTCTGCGGTGTTGATCGGCGGTGGCTACTTCTTCCTGGTAAAGGACCGCTACACCGAGCTGGAGATCGCGGCCAATAAAGAGCGCGAACTGTTTGGCCAGTTCGAACGCAAGTCCTTCGAGGCGGCGAACCTGGAAGCCTACCGCGAGCAGCTGGCGGAAATGGAAGAAACCTTCGGTGCACTGCTCAAGCAGTTGCCAAAAGACACCGAAGTTCCGGGCCTGCTGGAAGATATCGATGAATTCGGTCGCGGCAGCGGCCTCACCATTCAGAAAGTCGCGCTGGAGGATGAACAGGTTGGTGAGTTCTACGTAGAGCTGCCGATCCGGATCGAGGTCCAGGGTGGCTATCACGAGTTCGGAGCCTTTATCAGCGGTGTCGCTGGTATGCCGCGTATCGTGACCCTGCATGATTTCGAGATCCAGACCAGTAAGGATGGCGCAGCGCTACTCAACATGGTGGTGAATGCCAAGACCTATCGCTACAAGGATCAGGGAGAAGAAGGATGAAAAAATACTTCGCTCTGACAGTGGCACTGCTGTCCCTGGCGGGTTGCAGCCTGGATGGCAACCACAGTGATTTGCGTCAGAAAATGGCGGAAGTGAAGCACAAGCCGAAGGGGCAGATCGAGCCCATTCCCACGTTCACTCCCTACAGCCCTTATGTCTACAGCGCGGCTGCACTGCGCAGTCCGTTTATCCGCCCGGTGCTGGAAGCAGACCAGCGCCTGGTCGGCCGCAAACTGGATGTGGCGCCGGATATGAACCGCCAGCGGGAACTGCTGGAGCGCTATCCGTTCGATGCCCTGTCCATGGTGGGCACGCTGTCCCGGAGCGGGCAGTTATGGGCGCTGATCAACGATGGTGAAGGGGGTATTCACCGGATCACCGTCGGCAACTACATGGGTAAAAACTACGGGCGTGTGGTCAACGCCTCATCAACACAACTTGATGTACTGGAAATTGTGCCGGATGGCACCGGCGGCTGGATCGAACGGCCGCGGGCACTGACTTTGGAAGAGAAGGAAAACTAAAAAATGATCACCACGCAACTCGCCAAAGGTTTGGCGCGCGTCGCTGCAGTATTGCCGCGTGCAAAAGCGCTGCTGCTAAGCGTGATGTTATTGCCGCTGCCGGCACTGGCCAGCCAGTTGAATGACATCCAGTTTTCCGAATTGCCGGGCAGCCGCCTGCAGTTGCGCCTCACTTTCAGTGACGTGCCGCCGGAACCCACCGGCTACACCATCGAGCAGCCGGCGCGGATCGTGATGGATTTTGCCGGCGTTGAAAGTGTGTTGCCGCAGAAAAAATATGCCCTGGATATCGGTGCGGCACGCAGCGCAGTGATTGTGTCCAGTGAAGATCGCACCCGGCTGATCCTGAACCTGGACGAGCTGCCGGTTTACACCAGTGAACGCGTTGGCAACCAGGTGGTGCTGGAAGTGGGCGCGGATACCGCAGCCACCGCCGCGGTAGCGGCGGCGCCGGTGCATACCAGCACCAACATCGGTGGCAATGCGCAGTTCAAGGCTGCGGGTAGTGTGGCGATCAATAACGTGGATTTCCGTCGCGGCGAAGGCGGTGAAGGCAAGGTTATCGTGAGCCTCACCGACCCGGCGGTAAATATCGATGTGGAGCGCACCAAGGGCAAAATCGTCCTGACCTTCCTCGGTGCCGAGCTGCCGCCGTCCCTGCGCCAGCGCCTGGATGTGACCGATTTCGCCACTCCGGTAAACGCCATTACCGTGGACTACGACGGTCGCAACACCGTGATCTCCGTGGACCCGCACGATGGCGACTACGATTACCTGGCCTACCAGGCGGACACCGAGTACGTGCTCAGCGTCAAGCCGATGACCGTGGCCCAGGTGCGCGAGAAAGAAAAAGAATTCCAGTTCAGCGGTGAAAAACTGTCGCTGAATTTCCAGGACATCGAGGTGCGTTCGGTACTGCAGCTAATTGCGGACTTTACCGACCTCAACCTGGTAGCCAGCGATACCGTACAGGGCCGCATCACCCTGCGACTCGACGGTGTGCCCTGGGACCAGGCGCTGGAGCTGATCCTCAAGGCCAAGGGCCTGGACAAGCGCCAGGAAGGCAACGTGATCATGGTGGCGCCGGCGGCAGAGATTGCCGAGCGCGAGCGCCGCGAGCTGGAAACCCGCAAGCAGCTGGAAGAGCTGGCGCCGCTGCGCACCGAATATATCCAGATCCGCTACGCGGATGCCCGCGAGCTATTTACCCTGTTTGCAGGGCAGCAGGGCGGCCAGGGTGGTGGCTTCAACCAGGGCAACTTTGCCGGCGGCCAGGACGATGAGCAAAATCGCAGCATTCTGTCCTCCCGCGGCAGTGCCATCGTCGATGAGCGCACCAATACCATTATCCTGACGGATACCGAAGAAAAAATTGCCCAGTTCCGCGACCTGATCAGTGCCATCGATATCCCGATCCGGCAGGTGATGATCGAAGCGCGTATCGTCACCGCCAATACCGATTTCCTGCGGGATCTGGGTGTGCAGTGGAACTACACCGAAGACCACAATATCGACGATGACAAGATCGGTATCGGCTCCGGCAGCCAGGATGCCTTCTTTGTGGAAGGTGACGGCAATGGCCCGGATGTGAGTGCGCCGGAAAGCTTCCACGATCCGCTGCTGGTCGACCTGGGTCTTTCCAGCTCTGCGGGCAGTGTGGCCTACGCCATCCTGAAGGACAATTTCTACCTGGGCCTCGAGCTTTCCGCACTGGAAGACGTGGGCAAGGCGGAAATCGTGTCCCAGCCCAAGGTGGTGACCGGCGACAAGCAGGAAGCCAGCATCCGTTCCGGTGTGGAAATCCCCTACCTGGAAGCGACTTCCTCCGGTGCCGCATCCGTGACCTTCAAGGAGGCCGTGCTGCTGCTGAATGTAACCCCGCAGATCACGCCGGATGACAACATCATCATGAACCTGAACATCGACCAGAACAGCGTCGGTGAGCTGTTCACCAACGTGATTACCGGTGCGCAGATTCCGGCGATCAATGTGAACTCGCTGCAGACCAAGGTGCTGGTACGCAACGGTGAGACTATTGTGCTCGGCGGTATTTTTGAGGCGCAAACCCTGGAGGGTGAGACCAAGGTGCCGTTCCTGGGCGACATTCCGTTCCTGGGGCACCTGTTCAAGCGCACCAGCCGCAGTGAAGACAAGCGCGAGCTGCTGATCTTTATCACTCCGCGGATCATGCAAGACGAGTTCATGCCCTTCACCAAGTGATCACCCAGCCCATTTTTCTGGTCGGCCCCATGGGGGCCGGCAAATCTACTATCGGTAAGTTACTGGCAGCCCAACTGGGGCTGCCTTTTGCCGATTCCGACAAGGTGCTCGAAGAGCGCACCGGTGCCGATATTCCCTGGATTTTTGATGTCGAGGGGGAACAGGGTTTTCGCCGGCGCGAGCATGCGGTGTTAGAGGATCTCTGTGTCGGTGAGCCGCAGGTGATTGCTACCGGCGGTGGTATCGTGCTGCTGCCCGAAAATCGTCAGCTGCTTATCGCCAACGGCCTGGTGGTATACCTGTGCGCCAGTCTGGATCAACTGGTGGAGCGCACCTCGAAAAACAGCAATCGCCCGCTGTTACAGGTTGCGGACCCGCGGGAAAAGCTGCGGGAAATTATCGTGCAGCGGGAGCCGCTGTATCGCGAGGTGGCCGACCTGGTGTGCGATACCGACGACTGTACCCCGAAACAGGCCGCCCAACTGGTGGCCGACCAGTTGTTGGCCAGCGCCCTTTCCTGACGGTCTGTCCACTTCAATTGCCGCCTTCCCTGTGCTTTTCTGCCCCTGCGGGTTGTTTGGGGCAAAGGTGGCCGTGCGCCTGTTGGCCCTGTGGTAAAGTGCCGCTTCTGCTTCTGCTTCTACTGGTGCGAGTAAGGGAGTCGCCATGCACAGTCTCAATGTGGATCTGGGAGAGCGCAGCTACCCCATCCTGATCGGTCCCGGCCTGCTGAAAGAGCCGCAACATCTCCAGTCATATATCCGCGGTCGCCAGGTGCTCGTTGTTACCAATGAGACGATTGCGCCCCTGTATCTCGAGCAGATTCTGCAAAGTCTGCAGGGGGTCGACAAGGTGGACAGCATCCAGCTCCCCGACGGCGAGGCATTCAAGACCCTGGACACGGTCAACCGCATTTTCGATGCCCTGTTGCAGCACCGTCATGATCGCAGTACCACCGTCGTCGCACTGGGGGGCGGTGTCGTGGGTGATATGAGTGGTTTTGCCGCCGCCTGCTACCAGCGCGGTGTTGACTTCGTGCAGGTGCCGACAACCCTGCTGTCACAGGTGGATTCCTCGGTGGGTGGCAAGACCGGCGTCAATCACCCCCTGGGCAAGAACATGATCGGCGCTTTTTACCAGCCGCAACTGGTGCTGATTGATATCAATACCCTGTCGACATTGCCGGATCGCGAACTCTCCGCAGGTATTGCGGAGGTAATCAAGTACGGCATGATCTGCGACGCACCCTTTATGGACTGGCTGGAGGCCAACATCGATCGCCTGCTGGCGCGGGATCCCGAGGCGCTGGCCTACGCGGTGGAGCGGAGCTGCGCGGACAAGGCCGCTGTGGTCGCGGAAGACGAGCGGGAATCCGGGCGCCGCGCCATTCTCAATTTCGGGCACACCTTTGGCCACGCCATCGAAGCGGTGCAGGGTTATGGCAACTGGCTACACGGTGAGGCGGTTGCCGCGGGTATGGTGATGGCTGCAGAGCTCTCCCGGTTGCGGGGCTGGATTTCGGCGTCGGATGTTGCGCGCCTTAGAGACCTGTTGACTAAAGCCAACCTGCCTCAGCAGTCACCGAAAGATATGGCGGTGGAAGACTATATGCAGGCGATGTCTGTGGATAAGAAAGTGCAGGACGGCAGGTTGCGTCTGGTTCTCTTGCGGGAAGTGGGCGATGCGCAGATAGTGGCGGATACACCAAGGGAATTGCTGATAGAAGCGCTGCACAATTGCGGTGTCGGATGATGAATTAGCTCACACCGGGAGCAGCTGAGGATTTTTTGACAAAAGTGGCGGGAAATAGAAGATAAATCGGTCAAAAGTTGTGTCAACAGCGAAAAAGTCTGTCGATTCTTGCAATTGCAGGGGGGCACGAGTAATATTGCGCGCCCCCTCGGTGAAAGCCGGGGTCGTGAGCCGATAATAAAAAACGCAGGCGCGTGAAAACCGCGCAAAAACAAAGCCCCGCAAGCGGGCTTTTTTTGTCACTGGGATACGGAAAATTCAGTGAAATCTGCGGCGTCTTCGGCTCGAATATAGATAAATATACCCCTGGGGCGGCCTGCGGGCTGTGAACTGAGCGGCACTCACGCAGCTCGGTGAATTTTGGGGTAGCGATAACACTTTGAGGAATTCTATGGGTAGCGGTCTGTATCGGTTGGATGAGTTCAAAGATAACTGTGGTTTTGGTCTGATTGCCCACCTGAAGGGCCAGACCAGTCACAAGTTACTGCAGACAGCGATTGAATCGCTGACCTGCATGACTCACCGCGGTGGTATTGCCGCCGATGGCAAAACCGGGGACGGCTGTGGCCTGTTGCTGCAGAAGCCGGACGCCTTCCTGCGCAAGGCGGCGAAGCAGGCCTTCAATGGCGAGCTGACCGATACCTATGCCGTGGGCTCCATCATGCTGCCGCTGGAAGAAGTGGAAGCCGCTAAAGCGCGCAACATTCTGCAGGCAGAAGTCGAGGCCCAGGGCCTGAAGGTCGCCGGCTGGCGCACCGTACCCACCAATGAAGACTGCCTGGGGCCGATTGCCCGTGAATCCCTGCCGCGCTTTGAACAGTTGCTGATCAACGATGCCGATCAGCCCCTCGGTGAGCAGAAGTTCAATGCCCGCCTGTATGTGATCCGTCGCAAGGCCGAGCAGCAGCTGAGTGAAGGTTGCTATATCGCCAGTCTTTCCACCGCGGTACTGTCCTACAAGGGGCTGATGATGCCCGCGGACCTGCCGAAGTTTTTCCCGGACCTGGCGGACGAGTCCCTGGAAACCGCAATTTGCGTATTCCACCAGCGCTTTTCCACCAACACCATGCCGCGCTGGCCACTGGCGCAGCCGTTCCGCATGCTGGCCCACAACGGTGAAATCAACACCATCACCGGCAACCGCAACTGGTCCGTGGCGCGCACGCCAAAGTTCAATACCGAGCTGCTGCCGGAACTCAACGAGCTGGCGCCGCTGGTAAACCGCACCGGTTCTGACTCCTCCAGCCTCGACAACATGCTCGAGCTGCTGATGGCCGGTGGCATGGACATGCACCGCGCCATCCGCATGCTGGTCCCGCCGGCGTGGCAGAACGTGGACACCATGGACTCCGAGCTGCGCGCGTTTTACGAGTACAACTCCATGCACATGGAGCCCTGGGACGGCCCCGCCGGTCTGGTGCTGACCGACGGCCGCTACGCGGTGTGCACCCTGGATCGCAACGGCCTGCGTCCGTCCCGTTGGGTAATTACCAAGGACGATCTGATCACGGTTGCCTCTGAAGTGGGCACTTACCAGTACGACCCCGCCGACGTGGTGGCCAAGGGCCGTCTCGGCCCGGGCCAGATCCTGTCCGTGGACACCGTAAAGGGCGAGCTGCGCCACACTGCGGACGTGGACAACGAGCTGAAAAAGGCCCACCCGTACAAGCAGTGGCTGAAGGAAAAGGCCCGCCGTATCCGCTCCACCCTGGTGACTGCACCGGTGGACAACAATTTTTCTTTCGAGCAGTTCAAGGTCTACCAGAAACTGTTCAGCTCCTCGTTGGAAGAGCGCGACCAGGTGGTGCGCCCGCTGGCCGAGTCCGGCCAGGAGGCCGTGGGCTCGATGGGCGACGACACCCCGATGGCGGTGCTGTCCCGCGGCAACCGCTGCCTGTACGACTATTTCCGCCAGCAGTTTGCCCAGGTGACCAACCCGCCTATCGACCCGTTGCGGGAAACCATCGTGATGTCCCTGGAAACCTGCCTGGGACGTGAAAAATCCGTGTTCGAGGAAACCGTGGAGCACGCGGATCGCGTTATCCTGTCGTCACCGGTGCTTTCGCATATCAAGTACTCCGCACTGCTGGACCTGGGGAGGGAAGAGTTCACCGCCAAGGTGTTCGACCTGAATTACGATCCGGCGCAGCTGGACCTCAAGGGTGCGATCGAGAAACTGTGCAGCGATGTCGCGGACTCCGTGCGCAAGGACGGTACCGCGATCGTGGTGCTTTCCGACCGCGCGATCGCGGACGGCAAACTGCCGATCGACGCACTGCTGGCCACCGGCGCGGTGCACCACCACCTGGTACACGCCGGCCTGCGCTGTGATTCCAACATCGTGGTGGATACCGCCACCGCGCGCGACTCCCACCAGCTGGCGTGTCTGATCGGTGTCGGTGCCACCGCGGTGCACCCGTATTTCTCCTACAGCATCATCAATCACCTGATCGAAACCGGTGAGCTGTTGCTGGATGCCGCTACCGCGCAGAAAAATTACCGCAATGGCATCATCAAGGGCCTGCTGAAGATCCTGTCGAAGATGGGTATCTCCACCATCGCCTCCTACCGCGGCGCGTTGCTGTTTGAACTGGTGGGCCTGTCCCAGGATGTGATTGATCTGTGCTTCCCGGAAGCTCCGGCGCGGGTAACCGGTGCCGGCTTCAAGGAGCTGGAAGACGATATGCGCACGCGCGCGCAACTGGCGTGGAAGCCGCGCAAGAAAGTTTCTCCCGGCGGCTTGCACAAGTTTGTCTACGGCGAGGAGTACCACGCGTTCAATCCGGACGTGGTCAAGGCGTTGCAACAGGCGGTGCGCAGTGGCGATTACGGTGCCTGGCGGGATTACGCCGCGCTGGTAAACCAGCGCCCGGTAGCGACTCTGCGCGACCTATTGTCAGTGAAAAAAGACGTGCAACCGGTTCCGGTGGAAGAAGTGGAACCGGTGGAAAATATTCTGCGCCGCTTCGATTCCGCGGCCATGTCCCTCGGCGCGCTGTCGCCGGAGGCCCACGAATCCCTCGCCCAGGCCATGAACCGCCTCGGCGGCCGCTCCAACAGCGGTGAGGGCGGTGAAGACCCGGCCCGCTTCGGCACCGACAAGGTGTCCAAGATCAAGCAGATTGCCTCCGGCCGCTTCGGTGTGACCCCGCACTACCTGGTCAACGCCGAGGTGCTGCAGATCAAGGTTGCCCAGGGCGCCAAGCCCGGCGAGGGCGGCCAGCTGCCCGGCGGCAAGGTGAACGAACTGATCGCGCGCCTGCGCTACTCGGTACCCGGCGTGACCCTGATCTCGCCGCCGCCGCACCACGACATCTATTCGATCGAAGACCTGGCGCAGCTGATCTACGACCTCAAGCAGGTCAACCCGGATGCGCTGGTATCGGTGAAGCTGGTATCCCGCCCCGGCGTCGGCACCATTGCCGCCGGTGTGGCCAAGGCCTATGCGGACCTGATCACCATCTCCGGCTACGACGGCGGTACCGCCGCGAGCCCGATTACCTCCATCCGCTACGCTGGTTCCCCCTGGGAACTGGGCCTGGCGGAAACCCACCAGACCCTGCGCGCCAACGACCTGCGCGGCAAGGTGCGGGTACAGACCGATGGCGGTCTGAAGAGCGGCCTCGACGTGATCAAGGCGGCCATCCTCGGTGCCGAGAGCTTCGGCTTCGGTACCGCGCCGATGGTCGCACTGGGCTGTAAGTACCTGCGTATCTGTCACCTGAACAACTGCGCCACCGGTGTCGCCACCCAGAACAAGGACCTGCGCGACGAGCACTACATCGGTACCGTGGAAATGGCGATGAACTTCTTCAAGTTCGTGGCCGAAGAGGTGCGCGAGTGGATGGCGGGCCTCGGTGTGCGCTCCCTCGACGAGCTGGTGGGTCGCGTGGACCTGCTGCAAGTGCTGGAAGGCGAGACCGACAAGCAGAAAACCCTGGATCTGTCGCCGCTGCTGTACACCGATGCGCTGCTGGAAAGCAAACCGCAGACCTGTCAGCAGCCGAAGAACGAACCCTGGGACAAGGGCCTGTTGGCGGAGCAGATGGTTGAGGACATCCTGCCGGCTATCGAAAACCTGCAGGGCGGTGAGTATCGCTACAAGCTCACCAACTGCGACCGCTCCATCGGCGCGCGCCTGTCCGGCGAAATTGCCAGACGCCACGGCAACCAGGGCATGGTGGATGCGCCGGTCAAGCTGCGCCTGACCGGTGTTGCCGGGCAGTCTTTCGGTGTGTGGAACGCCGGTGGCCTGGAGATGTACCTGGAAGGCGATGCCAACGATTACGTGGGTAAAGGCATGGCCGGCGGCAAGCTGGTGATCCGTCCGCCCCAGGGCAGCAGCTTCAAGTCCGAGGAAACCAGCATCGTCGGCAATACCTGCCTGTACGGTGCCACCGGCGGCAAGCTGTTCGCCTCCGGCTGTGCCGGCGAGCGCTTCGGCGTGCGCAACTCCGGTGCCTTTGCGGTAGTGGAGGGCGCGGGTGATCACTGCTGTGAATACATGACCGGCGGCATGATCGCGGTACTGGGCAAGACCGGGGTCAACTTCGGTGCCGGCATGACCGGCGGCTTCGCCTATGTGCTGGATATGGATCGCGATTTCTTCGACAAGTGCAACCACGAGCTGATCGAGCTGCGCCGTATCAGCAGCGAGTCGCTGGAGGAATACCAGAGCCACCTGCGCGAGGTGATCGAAGAGTTTGTCGCCGAGACCGGCAGTGCCTGGGGCGAGGAGTTGCTGGACAACCTGGACGACTACCTGAACAAATTCTGGTTGGTGAAGCCGAAGGCCGCCAGCCTCGCCGGACTGCTGTCCGATGTACGCAAGCGCGGCGAATAAGGGGGATTAACTTATGTCACAGCGTCTCAACAACGATTTTCAGTTTGTCGACGTGGGCCGAGTGGACCCCGCCAAGAAAGACATCATTACCCGCACCAACCAGTTTGTGGAAATCTACCAGCCGTTCAGTGAGCGGCAGGTGGCCAGCCAGGCGCACCGCTGCCTGGACTGCGGCAA
>NZ_CAJXKH010000064.1 GCF_913055755.1 uncultured Microbulbifer sp. | reverse complement strand
CGGGTGTGTTCCGGCGGTGAGAAGAACCGCCTGCTGTTCGGCAAGCTGATGATGATGGACACCAATGTACTGATCATGGACGAGCCCACCAACCACATGGACATGGAGTCCATCGAGGCCCTGAACAAGGCCCTGTCCCAGTATGAGGGTACTCTGATCTTCGTCAGCCATGACCGACAGTTCGTGTCCTCGCTGGCCACCCGGGTGCTGGAGATCAAGGGCCGCAAGCTGGTGGACTTCCAGGGCACCTACGACGAGTACCTGGCAGACCGGGCGCGACAGGAAGCCCAGGCGGCCTAGACTGGTGCCTGGAATGGCGCCTGGACCGGTACCCGGACTGGCGCCCGCACAATATCTGAACGATTTATAGACAGGGGCGTAACTTACCTATAGAGTGGCCCCTGCTAGAAAGAAAGACTTTTATTGATACCGCTATTTCGCTGTCGTATTCGTAAGACCACGTCCTGCAGTTTTTAAGAGCCTTTACCTCAAGCACCACCCGCCTCTCGCAGGCAACACTCTTTTTAAATTTCAGGATTTAGTTATGTCTAATACTGTTACCGGAACCGTTAAGTGGTTCGACGAAGCAAAAGGTTTTGGTTTTATCGAGCAGCAGTCCGGCCCGGACGTGTTCGCACACTTCAGCGCTATCGCTAGCACCGGCTTCCGCACCCTGACCGAAGGCCAGGCCGTTGAGTTCACCGTAACTCAGGGCAAGAAGGGCCCGCAGGCTGAAAACATCGTAGTGGTTTAATCCCCTGCAGATGTAAAAAACGGGCCCTTCGGGGCCCGTTTTTGTTTGTGCTCCATTCCTTTCCGCCGCGCTACTCCACCAGCGGTGTCTGCCTCTCCGCCTCCCGAAACTGCAGTTCCGCGAGCCGCTTGTACAGCGGTGAGATCTCTATCAGCTCCCGATGACTGCCCTGGGCCACCAGCTGCCCTTTCTCCAGCACCGCAATGCTGTCTGCATGCAGGATGGTCGCCAGCCGGTGAGCAATGATGATGGTGGTGCGATCTTTCATTAACGCCTGCAGCGCCTGCTGCACGTGGTACTCGCTTTCGGCGTCCAGCGCGCTGGTGGCTTCGTCTAGCAGCAGGATTTTCGGGTCTTTCAGGATTGCACGGGCGATGGCAAGGCGCTGCTTCTGCCCACCGGACAGCCGCGTACCCTGCTCGCCCAGGTGGCTGCTGTAGCCGTCCGGCAGTTGCTCGATAAACTCGTGGGCATGAGCGGCCCTGGCCGCTGCGATGACTTCGGCATCACCGGCGTCGGGCTTGCCATAGCGGATGTTGTACCAGACATCGGCGGTAAACAGCGCGGGCTGCTGTGGCACCACGGCCATCTGCGTGCGCAGGGCGGCGGTGTCCATGTCCCGGATATCGGTACCGTCCAGGGTGATGCGCCCGCCCAGCGGGTCGTAGAAACGCTGCAGCAATTCCAGCAGGGTGGATTTTCCGGCACCGGAGGGGCCGACCAGGGCCAGGCTCTTGCCCGCGGCCACGTCCAGGCTCAACTGGTGGATCGCCGGGTGATTCGGGCGCGCGGGGTAACTGAACTCCACCGCCTCGAATGCTACCTGCCCCGCGGATGCGCTTTTGGGTTCATCGGCGTCCGCGACCGCACTGACCGGGATCTCGGATTCCACATGCAGCAGATCCATCAGCCGCTCGGTAGCGCCGGTGGCCCGCTGCAGCTCCCCGTACACCTCGGAAATCGTCGCCACCGCGGAGCCCATCATAATGGCGTAGAACACGAAGGCCGCCAGGTCGCCGCTGCTGATACGACCGTCAATCATGTCGTTGCCGCCAACCCACAGCAGGCCACTGACCGCACCGAACATCAGCAGTATCACCACCGCAATCAGCAGGGAGCGCTGGCGTATGCGCCTCCTGGCCACGTCGAATGCGACCTCCACCTCCCGCGCAAATGCCTGCATTTCCGCGCGCTCGCGGGTATAGCTCTGTACGGTTTTGATGTGCTGGATAATTTCGCCCGCATAGCTGCCCACATCGGCGATGGAGTCCTGGCTGGCCTTGGACAGCTTTCGCACCCGGCGGCCATAGAGCACGATCGGCAGCAGCACCAGCGGCACACCCACCAGCACCATCAGGCTCAGTTTGAGGTTGGTGAACAGCAGCAGGATCAGCGCTCCCACGAACATCAGCGCACTGCGCAGTGCCATCGAGAACGAAGTACCGATGATATGTTGCAGCAGGGTGGTATCGGTGGTGAGACGGGACATGATCTCGCCACTGCGGTTGGTCTCGAAGTAGCTTGGGTGCAGGGTCACGATATGGTCGAACACCGCCTTGCGCAGGTCGGCCACCACCCGCTCCCCCAGCCACGACACCAGGAAATGACGGGCGTAGGTACCTGCGGCCATCAGCACCGCCAGCACCAGCAGCACCAGCACAGCGCGGCCGAGGGCCTCGCTGGTATCGTCCGTCAAGCCCTGGTCAACCAGCAGCCGAACGCCCTGGCCGATGGACAGGGTAATACCCGCGGTAAACACCAGTGCTACCGCCGCCCCGGCGAGGACTTTCTTGTAGGGACGCATGAACTGCCAGAGTGCGAGGAGCATCTCGCGCGCGCTCATGCTGGAGGCACTAGTAACGGGCGCGCTCGCTTGCGGCGAGCGGTTGGCGGGTTCCGCGGTATTCGACATGGCGTTCTACTGATGGACAACGGAGATCGGAGTGATGTCACCAGTATATGGGGGCGGGTGCGGGATACTGCAACGCTTTTCTCAAGGCAGGCAAAAGGCCGCTGCTCTACCGTCGCCATTTCAGGGAAGCCGGAATTGACGATAAAAGCCGGTACAGCCGGGTTGTCTAGCGAAACATCAGCTCCGGATTAACCATCGATTTCATTTCCAGCACATTGCCGTTGGGATCCTGGATAAAGAATGTTTCCTGTTCGTATTCATCGCCAACAAAGCGACGATAGGGTTTGTCGAGATATTCGAGACCGGCAGCTTCGATACGCGCCTTCAACGCCTGAAATTCTTTGTCCGGCAAATGGGCACCGAAGTGCGGCACCGCCACTGCGCCCATATCCACGTCGTGACGCACATTGGGCAGCTGTTCTTCACTCTGGTGCAGGGTGAGCTCGTTACCCCAGAAATCGATATCCACCCAGCGCCCGGCTTCGCCGTTGCCGGTCTTGCAACCCAGCACATCGCAGTAAAAGATTTTTGCGGTATCCAGATCGCCGGCGGGAATTGCCAGGTGCATGCAGTTGGATTTCATATCACCTCCTGATGTGGGAGTGGTGGAGTACTGCACGGGTATCACTAATTCTAGTAAAGGAGCACGGTGGTGGCGCCTGTTCCGGCACTTGCGTCCGCTATTGGCGCCCGGATACTGCATTCTTAAGATCCGGGCAGCGATATGTTTCCTGCCGGAATGCGCTTATTATCGGGACAATTCACGCCATTTAACCGTTACCTGCCATGAATGACACAGAAACCCTGACGGAACAGGAAATAGCCGCCGACCTGCCGGAGGATCCGGGAACGGATCAGGTATACGCCGAGCCTGCCGCCGCGGCAGAAGCCATGCCAAAGCCCGCCACCTGCGACAACTGCGCAGAACCTCTGCTCGGCCCCCACTGCTATGCCTGCGGCCAGCCGGCAAAGAGCCTACTGCGCCAGTTCCCCGAGTTGGTCGCAGATTTTTTCGGCACGGTGTTCGGGCTCGATTCGCGCATCGCACGCACCTTCGGGCCGCTGCTCCTCAAGCCCGGCTTTCTCTCCCAAGAGTACTTCGCCGGCCGCCGGGTGCGCTATGTGAGCCCGGTGCGGCTGTTTATTTTCCTGTGCCTGACCGCTTTCTTCGCAGCACAATTGAGCAGCGACTGGCGCATGGGCTCGACAGACAGTGGTGAAAATACCCCTGCGGTCGAAGAGGGCGTGAACCTGGACCAGCTGGAGCAGGACATTGCCCGGGCCACCAGCGTCGACGATGTGCTGCAGTTTCGCGACCAGGCACTCGATGAGCTGAGACAGGCTTCTCGCGAGAGCGAGGAACTACCAGCCCTGCAGGGTGTGCTGGCTGGTGTGGAGCAGGTGGTGCAGGCGCGGTCCCGGCAACGCATTGCCGAGATCGACCCGGCGGCAGTGGCAGAGCTTGAAACACAGCCGGCCGGGAAGACCTTCAAGCCGCTCCAGTTCGAGGGCGCACCCGAGGCGGTGAACAAATGGCTCGAACAACAGAGCGGGAAATTTGAAAGCAATTTACCGCGTATAGAGCGCGACCCGAACCTGCTGAAGGACGCGATATTCAGTTCGATTCCGTCCACGCTGTTTATCCTGCTACCGGTGTTTGCGCTGATGCTAAGCCTGCTGTACCTGTTCAAGCGCCGACTGTATATGGAGCACCTGATCGTTGCGCTGCACAGCCACGCCTTCCTGTCGCTCGCGCTGCTGTTGGTTGTGGTCCTTGTCGATCTGCGCGGCTGGCTCGCAACACCCGACTCCGCACTGGACATGCTGTTCGGCCTGATACTAACCGCACTCGCGGTCTGGATGCCCATCTACCTGCTGCTGATGCAGAAGCGCATTTACCGGCAGGGATGGTTTGTCACCTCGGCCAAATTCGCACTCCTCGGCGGCGCCTATATCACCCTTCTCGGCGGTGCCACCGCGTTTACCGCGCTGGCGAGCATGGTCAATCTTTAAGAGGAAATTGGCGCACCCCGGGAGCTGCACCTTCCTGCCAGGGGAGGGAAACCTCCGCAAAGGCAGGAATAACGTGCCAATTTCCCGCCCGCAGGCACCGTTCACTGGTTGGACCTGATTGCCTTGCATATATTCAAACGGTTATATCCAGAGCGGCCCCGCCAGCGGCTTATGTGCGCAGTGCACCGCCACAAAGCTGGATGCTGCCGCAAAAAGGCTTCGACCAAATAATAAGGAAATTGACCATGCCCAAGTTTGTTATCGAACGTGAAATCCCCGGTGCGGGAAACCTGACCAAGGAAGAACTTCAGGGTATTTCACAGAAATCCTGTGGCGTCCTGCGTGAACTCGGCCCATCTGTGCAGTGGCAGCAGAGCTATGTCACCGCGGACAAGGTTTACTGCGTGTACATAGCTCCGGATAAGGAGGCGGTACTCAAGCACGCGGAGATGGGCGGATTCCCGGCGAACTCGGTTTCTGAAGTGGTCGGCATCATCGATCCAACCACCGCCGAATAAAACCCGACTTCTTCCCCGATTAATGCATGTTGCCGCGTAAATTTTATGCAGCAGTTGCTGGTATTGCCGAAAACCGCAGCCATGACGCAATCCGACCTCAACATTCCCGGCTACACCGTCCACGGACCTATTGGCGAGGGCGGCATGGCCTCGGTTTACCTGGCCACCCAGGAATCATTAAACCGCCAGGTGGCCATCAAGTTACTGCGCGGCAGTGCCGGCAACGGTCAGGTCGACCTCCACGAGCGCTTTATCAAGGAAGCGCATTTTATTGCCAGCCTCACCAACCCACACATCATCACCATTTACGATATTTCCAGGCTGGCCAATGGCGATGACTACATTGCGATGGAGTTTGTCGGCGGTGGCAACCTGAGCGAGAACGCCGAGCGCTTTCGCAAGCCTGCGGAAATCCTGCAGCTGATCTACCAGATCGCCGAGGGGCTGGCGGCGGTGCACGCCAGGGGCATCATTCACCGCGACGTGAAGCCGGCGAATATCCTGTTCCGCGACGACGGTACCGCGGTGCTGACCGACTTCGGTATCGCCAAGGATGTGGATAACAGTTCGGACCTTACCCAAACGGGGTTCAGCCTCGGCAGCCCGTCGTACAGCAGCCCGGAGCAGGCCCAGGGACAGCCACTGGATATCACCACCGATATCTACGGCCTTGGCGTGATCCTGCTGGAATTGCTGCTGGGTCATAATCCGTTCAAGGGCAACAGCCACACTGCCACGGCAATCAATCATATCCAGCAGCCACTGCCCGCACTGCCAGCGGAATACGCCCACCTGCAGCCGCTACTGGAAGGTATGCTCGCCAAGCTGCCGACAGACCGCTTCCAGTCTTGTGAAGAACTGATGATGGCTATAGCACCCCTGCTTGTTGTCGAAACAAGTGGCACCCATCCCAGCGCAAACCTGCGCAACATGCGCCGCTCGCGCAAAGCGCTGCGTTTCTTGCTCCCCACCATCGGTTCTGCCGCATTAATGCTGCTGGTATTCGGACTCAACTACAAAAATCCGACCGAGCGCGAGGTCTCCCGCCTGTTACAAGCTGCGGAGTTGGGGATGGAGCAAGGTCGCTACATTTTTCCCGAGCAGCACAACGCACGCTTTTACTACAGCCAGGTCCTGTTGCTGGACGAGGATAACAGTGAGGCCACCGCTGGCTTGGAATTGGTAACGGAAAAACAGGTACAGGATTACGTGGTTCGCGGAGCCAAGGCATTGAAGCGCGGCAACCTGAGCCGCCCCCCCGGATAACAGTGCCCTGCACTTCTACCGCGAGGCACTGGCGCTGGATGGCGACAACCCCCAGGCGCTTTCCGGCATCGATCAGGTGGTGGCGGAATACACCCGACGCGCCCGCAGCAAAATCCAGGAAGGGGACCTCAAGCGCGCCCACCGCGAGGTGAACACCGGGCTGGGAATCCAGCCGAAAAATAAAGAGCTATTGGCTCTGCGCAACGAAATTGATCGCCAAGCGTCGACGCCAAAACAGTTCATCCGCAACGTGCTCGGCAAGATCCGTGCAACTATCGACGGCAATCGCTGACGACGCTACCAAGAAATCCGCTTCGACTTCTCTTTTCCTAAACATGCACCTCGGCAAGACACTCCCACAAAGTCTGCACAATCCGCGAGGGCTTCGGTGACCGCCGCTGTATCGCCACAAAATCACATTCGTACTGATAACGCTGCGGGCAGATGGCCCGTATCTCGCCTTTCTTCAAAAACGTTTCCGCATAGTGGTCCGGCAAATAGCCGATATATCGGCCGGATTGCAGACAGTGAACGATGGCCTCCTGGTCGTTGACGGTAATATCCCGCTCGAGGCCCAGGCGATTGCCCACTTCCATATTCGGCGAGTGGTAGCCGAGCCCGGCGTACTTGCAGTCTCTGATGGCATCGTCGTCGATGGAAATATCCGCGGTGCCGAACAGCGGGTGGCGATAGCCGCAGTAGAGGTACATCTGTTCGTAGAACAGGTGCTGGTACTCGAGGCTCGGCGAGGTGCGGTGGGCAGGGATCACCCCCAGCTGGAAGCGCCCCTCCATGACCCCGCGCTCGATCTCGTTGATGGGTTCGATATGGGTATCCAGGCTCACCTCCGGCGCCAGGTCATCGAACCGGCGCAGGGCATCGCCGATGTGCGCGGCGGGGTTGGTGACCATTTTGTCGAACAGGGCAATAGAGATATGACCGGTCATGCGCCGGTGCACATCCGCCACCTCGCCGCGGAAGGCATCCAGCGAACCCAGCAGCCGCAGGGTCGCCTGGTAGATCTGGCGCCCTTCACTGGTGAGGGCAAAACCGGCGCGGCCGCGCTGGCACAGGGTCACCCCCAGCCGCACTTCCAGGTCCTTGATATGCCGGCTGATGGTGGAGCGCCCCACATTCAGTTCCAGCTCTGCCGCAGAAAAGCCCCCCGCCTCCGCCACCGCGCGGAATACCCGCAGCAGGCGCAGGTCGATATCACTCAGCTGACCCAGCAGTGCTGCCTGTTTGCGTGCCATTTGCACTCTCCAAATAAAGTTTCAAGCGAATGAAACTAAAGATCGATAAATTGCAATTTATGCAACTTTAAATGGCAGCCAGAATTCCGTCCATCATTAGCGTAATCCGAGTCGGAGAATAAGAATGAGCGACAAGTTTGCCGGCCTCAGCCAGGCCCAGCTGGATGCCCACTGGATGGCGTATACCGCCAATCGCCAGTTCAAGAAGGACCCTCGAATCATCACCGGGGCGGACGGCTGCTACTACACCAGCGCCGATGGCCGCCGTATCTTTGACGGCCTGTCCGGCCTGTGGACCTGCGGTGCGGGCCACAACCGGGAGGAGATCGCCGACGCGGTCAGCGAACAGCTGCGCACCCTGGACTACTCGCCCGCGTTCCAGTTTGGCCACCCCAAGGCGTTCGAACTGGCCGAGCGCATCACCCAGTTCATGCCGCAAGGCCTGAACCGGGTGTTCTTTACCGGCTCCGGTTCCGAGTCCGCCGAGACTTCCCTGAAGATCGCCCGCGCCTACTGGCGCAAGAAGGGCATGCCGTCCAAGACCAAGCTGATCGGCCGCGCCAAGGGCTACCACGGGGTCAACTTCGGCGGTATCAGCGTGGGCGGTATCGGCGCCAACCGTGCCCTCTACGGTCCCGCGGTGGATGCCGACCACCTGGCGCACACGGTGCTGCCGGAAAACCGCTTCAGCAAGGGCATGCCGGAAGAAGGCGCGCACCTGGCAGATGAACTGCTGGAACTGATCGCCCTGCACGACGCCTCGAATATCGCCGCGGTGATCGTGGAGCCCATGGCCGGTTCCGCCGGTGTGCTGCCGCCGCCCAAGGGCTACCTGCAGCGTCTCAGAGAGATCTGCGACCAGCACGACATCCTGCTGATCTTCGATGAGGTGATCACCGCCTTCGGCCGCATGGGCGCCGCCACCGGTGCCGAGGCCTTCGGGGTCACCCCGGACATCCTGAATACCGCCAAGCAGCTGACCAACGGCGCGGTACCCATGGGCGCGGTGATCGCGAAGCAGGAGATCTACGACACCTTTATGCAGCAGGGTGGTCACGAGTACCTGCTGGAGTTGCCCCACGGCTATACCTATTCCGCGCACCCGGTGGCCTGCGCCGCGGCGCTGGCATCCCTGGATATTCTGGAAAACGAAAACCTGTTCTCCCGCGCGGGCGACCTGGCCAACGTGCTGGAAGAGAGCGTGCACCAGCTGAAGGGCATGCCGCTGGTGACCGATATCCGCAACTGCGGTGTCGCTGCCGGCCTCACCATCGAGGCAGCGCCCGGCGAACCGCTGCTGCGCCCCTACCAGATCGCGATGAAGATGTGGGAGAAAGGTTTCTACGTGCGCTATGGTGGCGACACCGTACAGCTGGGTATGCCGTTTGTGGCGCAGCCGGAAGAGGTCGACACCCTGGTCAGCGCGCTGGGCGATTCGATCACACAAGTTGCCGCGGGCTAAAAACACCAGACCGTCATCCCGGCCTCGCCGGGACGACGAAAGAACAAATACCGACTTGAGAGAGGAAAAGACATGAACACTGTGGGTCATTTTATTAACGGCCAGACCGTCGACGCCGCCGAGCGCACCCAGGACGTTTTCAACCCCGCCACCGGCGAGGTTTCCAAGCAGGTGGCGATTGCCGCAAAAGAGACCGTGGAAGAGGCAATCGCCGCGGCCGAGCAAGCCTACAAGACCTGGCGCAACACCCAGCCGATCAAGCGCGCGCGCATCATGTTCAAGTTCAAGCAGCTGCTGGAAGACAATGCGGAGAAAATCTGCGCACTGATCGGCGAGGAACACGGCAAAATCTCCCACGACGCCATGGGCGAACTGACCCGCGGTATCGAGAACGTGGAATTTGCCTGCATGGCACCGCAGATGCTGAAGGGCGAACACAGCCGCAACGTGGGCCCGGATATCGACTCCTGGAGCGAAATGCAGCCCCTGGGCGTGGTGGCAGGTATCACCCCGTTCAACTTCCCCGCCATGGTACCGCTGTGGATGTTCCCGCTGGCCATCGTGTGCGGCAACACCTTCGTACTGAAGCCCTCCGAGCGCGATCCCTCCTGTTCCCTGCTGCTGGCGCAGCTGCTGCAGGAAGCCGGCGTACCGGACGGTGTGTTCAACGTGGTCAACGGTGACAAGGTGGCCGTGGATACCCTGCTGACCGATTCCCGCGTGCAGGCGGTGAGCTTTGTTGGCTCCACCCCCATCGCCGAATACGTCTACGCCACCGCCAGCGCCCACGGCAAGCGCTGCCAAGCCCTGGGCGGAGCCAAGAACCACGCCATCATCATGCCGGATGCGGACATGGACAACGCCGTGGCCGCGCTGACCGGCGCCGCCTTCGGTTCTTCCGGCGAGCGCTGCATGGCGCTGTCGGTTGCAGTCTGCGTGGGTGACGAGGCCGCGGACACCTTTATCGAAAAAATGTCCGGGGCCATGCAGGGCCTCAGGGTGGGCGCCTATACCGATAGCAGCAACGACTTCGGCCCGGTGATTACCGAGGCGCACATGAACAAGGTCAACAGCTATATCGCCAGTGCCGCCGAGCAGGGCGCCACCATTGTGGTGGATGGCCGCAACCCGAAAGTGGCCGGTTACGAAAATGGCTTCTTTGTCGGCGGAACCCTGATCGACCAGGTGAAGCCGGGCATGACCTGCTACGAGGAAGAAATCTTCGGCCCGGTACTGCTGGTGGTGCGCGCCGAGTCCATGGAGCAGGCGATGCAGATGATCAACGATCACGAGTATGGCAACGGCACCTGCATCTTCACCCGCGACGGCGAGGCGGCACGCTACTTCAGCGACAATATCCTGGTGGGTATGGTGGGCATCAACGTACCGCTTCCGGTACCGGTTGCCTACCACAGCTTCGGCGGCTGGAAGCGTTCCCTGTTCGGCTGCCTCGGCACCTACGGTGCAGACGGTGTGCGCTTCTACACCAACCGCAAAACCGTCACCCAGCGCTGGCCGTCCAGCGGTGTGCGCGAGGGTGCCCAGTTCTCCTTCCCGAGCAACTGATTCGTCTATTGCGGACATTTCCCGGGGCGCCCGCCCCGGGAAATCCTCCCCGCCCCCAATAAAGCCAGCCTTTCACACCAACAAAATCGCATTACGCAGACTTAAAACCTGCAAACCAAGCGAACTCCAAGCAATTAATCTGGCGCACTATATCTCCGCGACAAACCGCAGGATGCGCGGGTTAAGCCGTCCGCGGACGGCGCCAGTGCCGTGCTATAAGTAGCGGCTTTGGCGCAGCAATGCGCCGCCCAGTTCCATTAAAAAATAGTGGGGAAACCATGAATAAGACCGGAAAATTTGCCCTCGGCCTGCTGTGCAGCGGCATTCTCGCCGCCTGCAGCCTCGAGCCGAACCAGCTGCAAGGCACCAGCACCGCACACGGCCTTGCCAAGGCGGCCATCGAGCGTACCAATGCGCCGGGCCTGTCCGAGAGCTACGCCAAACTGCGCAAGCAGCAGATCGCCCAGGTGGACTACAAACTGTCGGTCACTATCGACAAAACCGGCGAGGCATTTTCCGGCCGCGTGGTCGCGGACACCCAGTTCCGTCGCAACCTGCTGCAGCCCCTGACCATCGACTTCGCCGGTGGTGAAGTGGCGGGCATCCAGGTAGATGGCAAAGAAGTACCGTTCGAGTACAACGGCCACTTCATCACCATCGCCCCCGAGCACCTGAAAGGCCGCAAGCACGCGATCGCCGTGGACTACAAGCACGCATACTCCACCAACGGTTCCGGCCTGCACCGCTTCGTCGACCCGGTGGACGGTGAGGTGTACATGTACACCGACTTCGAACCCTACGACGCCAACCGCCTGTTCCCGCACTTTGACCAGCCGAACCTGAAAGCCCGCTACACCCTGGACGTGACCGCACCGAAAGACTGGAGCATTGTTTCTTCCGTTCGCGAGCGCAACGTCGAAAACAACGGCGAGGTAAACCACTGGGTATTCCCGCAGTCGAAGAAGTTTTCCTCGTACATTTTCTCCCTGCACGCCGGTCCTTTCACCGTCTGGGAAGACGATGCCGACGGCATCCCGCTGCGCCTGTTCGCGCGCAAAACCCTGGCGGAATACGTAAAGCCCAGCGACTGGTTCACCTTCACCAAACAGTCCTTTGAATTCTTCCAGAAGTATTTCGAAGTGGATTACCCGTTCGTGAAGTACGACCAGGTGATCGTGCCCGACTTCAACGCCGGCGCCATGGAAAACGTGGCTGCGGTGACCTTCAACGAGGGCTACGTTTCCCGCGGTGAAAAAACCGAAGCCCAGCGCATGCGCCTGGCCAATGTGATCGCCCATGAAATGGCGCACATGTGGTTCGGCGACCTGGTGACCATGAACTGGTGGGACGACCTGTGGCTGAACGAAAGCTTCGCCACCTACATGGCCAACCTGTCCCTGGCGGAGAACAGCGATTTCACCACCGCCTGGGAAAACTTCTACCTGGGCACCAAGCAGTGGGCCTACAGCTCCGACCAGCTGCCCACCACCCACGCGATCCAGCTGCCGGTGAAGAACACCGATGAGGCCTTCGCCAACTTCGACGGCATCACCTACGGCAAGGGTGGCTCCATCCTGAAGCAGCTGCCCTACTACCTGGGCAAGGAAGAATTCCGCAAGGGCGTGTCCAACTACCTGAAGGACCTGTCCTACAAGAACTCCACCCTGAACGACTTTATGGGTCACCTGGGCAAGGCCGCTGGCAAGGATCTGGACGCATGGCAGCAGCAGTGGCTGTACCAGGCCGGCCTCAACACCATCCAGGCCAGCTTCCAGTGTGAAGGCGGCAAGATCAGCAGCCTGACCCTGAACCAGTCCGCCCCGGAAGAGTACCCGACCCTGCGCGAGCAGCGCACCCAGGTTGGCCTGTACAACATGGACGGCGACAAGATGGTACTGAGCAAGGCCATCCCGGTAATTTACAAAGGTGAAACCACTGAGGTTTCCGCCGCTGTCGGCGAAGCCTGCCCGCAGATCGTTTACCCGAACGAGGGCGACTGGGCCTTCGCCAAGGTGAACCTGGACGCGGTATCCGTGGACAACATGTCCAAGCACATCAACGATATCGACAAGCCCTTCACCCGCCTGATGCTGTGGCAGAGCCTGTTCGACAGCGTGGTTGATGCCAAGCTGCCACTGGACCAGTACGTCAGCTTTGCCGTGACCAATGCCGATCGCGAGACCGACATCAACGTGATCCGCATGGTTTCCCGCCACCTGGGCAGCGCCTACGCCTACCTGAACCAGGTAGCCGTGGACGATGCCAAGCGCACCCAGCTGCAACTGGCGATCGAGACCTTCGTGTGGAACCGCCTCCAGGGCGCGCCCGCAGGTAGCGACGCACAGAAGACCTGGTTCGGCACCTTCACCGGCGTTGCGCACACCGACAAGGCACTGGCCGATGCCCAGAACCTGCTGCGCGGTGAGCTCACCATCAAGGGCCTGAAACTGGACCCGGATATGCGCTGGAACCTGATCACCCTGCAGAACCAGCACCTCTACGGTGACTTCGCGCAGGAAATCAAAAACGAACTGGCCAAGGACAGCTCCGACCGCTCACAGCTGAACGCGATCGCCGCGGAAGCCATCCGCCCGCAGGCGGAGGTCAAGACCAAGTGGCTGGAGAACATCCTGCACAACCGCGACCAGTTCAAGCTGGCCCAGCTGAAGTACGCTGCCGGCGCACTGTTCCCGTCTGAGCAGGGCGGACTGTTTGAAGCCAACGTCGAGCAGATCGTCAGCGCCCTGGATGAAGTGAACGCGAGCGATGCACCCGAATTCGTCGGCACTTACGCACGCCTGTTCCCAATGAACTGCAGTGCCCAAGGCGTTGAACAGATCAGCAAGCTGCTCGATAGCGGCAAAGAGCTGAACCCGCTGCTGGAAAAGGCGCTGAAGAATCGCCGCTACAGCAACCAGCGCTGCCTGGATATATCTGCGGCCATGGCCAAGCACAACGCCGGTTAATCGGCACTCTGAAGAAAGGCCCTGCGGGGCCTTTTTTTATTGCATATATTATTGGTAATTGCTGTCCCGGGAGAATTCCATGCCTCAAACACCACTTCATAAAACCTTTACCCGCACGCTGCTGGCCACCGTTGTCGGCGGCCTGCTCGCTACCGGTGCGGTCGCCGCGCAAGACAAAGGCGCTACCGACGGAATCGTCGCCCGTGCCGCCACGTCCTCCCTCACCGCGGAATACGCAGCCCTGCGCCGCCAGCAGATTGCCGATGTGGATTACCGCGTTGCGGTAACACTGGACAACCAGTCCGAATCGTTTGACGGTGAAGTCGTTGCGACAACCCGTATCGCGCGGGACCTGCAGCAGCCGCTTACCATCGACTTTGCCGGCGGCAAGGTGAAAGCAGTGTCAGTGGATGGCAGCGCCGTGCCCTTCGAGTACAACGACCATTTCATCAGTATTGCCCCGCAACACCTGGGCAAGGGCGAGCATCGCATCGCGATCGAATACAGCCACCCCTATTCCAGCGACGGCTCCGGCCTGCACCGGTTCAAGGATCCGGAAGACGGCAGCGTCTACCTGTACACTCACTTCGAACCCTACAAGGCCAACCGCTTCTTCCCGCACTTCGATCAGCCGGACCTCAAGGCCCGCTATACCGTGGAGGTCACCGCGCCCGCCGACTGGCAGGTGGTCACCGCCGCGCGGGAAGACAAGGTGGATACACTGAAGAACGGCTTCAAGGTATGGCACTTCCCCCAGACCAAGAAATTCTCTTCCTACATTTTCCCGCTGCACGCCGGTCCTTTCGTGGTATGGGAAAACGATGCAGATGGCATCCCCCTGCGACTGTTTGCACGCAAGACACTGGCGGAGCATGTAAAGCCGGAGGACTGGTTCAAGTTTACCCGCGAATCTTTCGCCTTCTACCAGAAGTACTTCGACATCCCCTACGCGTTCGGCAAGTATGACCAGCTGATCGTGCCGGACTTCACCATCGGCGCGATGGAAAACGTGGGGGCAGTGACCTTCAACGAGAACTATGTCGCCCGCGGCGACAAAACTCAGGCCCAGCGCCAGCGCCTGGCCAACGTGATCGCCCACGAGATGGCGCACATGTGGTTCGGCGACCTGGTGACCATGAAGTGGTGGAATGGCCTGTGGCTGAAAGAGAGCTTCGCCACCTATATGGCGTCACTGGCACTGGCGGAGAACAGTGAGTTCGGCGATGTGTGGCAGAACTTCTATCTGGGTACCAAACAGTGGGCCTACGGCTCCGACCAGCTGCCCACCACCCACCCCATCGAGGTCCTGGTACCCAACACCGACGAAGCCTTCTCCAACTTCGACGGCATCACCTACGGCAAGGGCGGCTCGGTACTGAAGCAGCTGCCGTTCTACCTGGGAACGGACGCATTCCGCGAAGGCGTGAGCGATTACCTCAAGTCCTATTCCTACGGCAATGCCGAACTGCAGGACTTTATGGGCTCGCTGGGCAAGGCCGCGGACAAGAACCTGGCAGACTGGACCCAGAAATGGCTGTACCAGGCGGGGCTGAACACCATCAGCGCCAGCTTCGAATGCAGCAACGACCGCATCAGCGAGCTGACCATCCAGCAGGCTGCGCCGGTGCAATACCCGCAACTGCGCGAACAGCGCGTACAGCTCGGTATTTACCAGATGCAGGGCGACAGCATGGCCCGCGTAGCCAAGGTGCCGGTCACCTACAGTGGTGCCAGCACAGAAGTGAAGAATGCCGAGGGTATGCCCTGCCCGCAGATCCTCAACCTGAACGACGAGGACTGGGGCTATGTGAAAACCCGCCTGGACGATGCCTCTGTGGCGCAGGCCAAACAGCACATCAACCAGATCGACAGCGCCTTTACCCGGCTGATGCTGTGGCAGAGCCTGTTCGATGCGGTCACCGATGCGCAGATGCCGCTCAGTGACTGGATCGACTTTGCCTTGCAGAATGCCGGCGAAGAGCAGGACATCAACGTGATCCGCCTGATCAGCAGCCGCCTGCAAGCGGCCAATGCCTACCTGCATCGCATCGAGCTACCCGCGGCAGAGCGGGAAAAGTTGCAGGGCGACATTGAAGCCTTCGTATGGCAGCAACTGAATCGGGCCCCCGCTGGCAGCGATACCCAGAAAACCTGGTTCGGCACCTTCGCCGAAGTGGCCCACAGCGAGGCGGCTCTGCAACACGCCCAGCAGATGCTGGCGGGCGAGCTGACCATCGAGGGGCTGGAACTCGACCAGGACCGCCGCTGGCCGCTGATCATTCTGCTGAACCGCCACCTGTTCGGGAATTATGAGAAACTGGTTGCCGACCAGCTGAAAGCGGACAACAGCGCCCGCGCGCAGAACGCCGCCATCAGCGCACGTGCCATCCGCCCGACGGGCAAGGCCAAGCGGGAGTGGCTGCACAATATTCTCAACAAGCGCGACGAGTACAAGCTGAGCCAGATCCGCGCAGCCGCCAGCCATATGTTCCCGGCGGACCAGCTGGCGCTATACCGGCAGTTCAGTGACAAGCTGTTTGCCGCGGTACCCGCGGTCAGCGCAACTGCCGACACCCTGTACAACAAGGCGTACGCCATGCTGTTCCCGGTTGTTTGCAGCAAGGCGGAAATCGATCAGTACAGCCGGGCTCTGGAGAAAAACAGCGACCTGATGCCGGCTCTCGGTCGAGTTTTGAAAGACAGAAAGCAACAGAGCACGTGGTGTTCAGAAATGAGCGCGCGACAAAACTCAAACTAAATTCACCACCATAAATACGGGTTTTCAGTCGAAATCAACGACTGAAAACCCGTTTCAAAAGTAACCAAAAACCAATTCCATCGAGCATTTTTTCGTTTCATCCGGAAAAAATTTCACCTCACCCAAGCCCCGCTACCCGACCAATTCCACTTGTCCGGAAATTTCTGTCGTTCGCCGATGACGTGCATCCAGCGTCAACTCCCGTGGATCAAACTATGCGAAACCAGGGAGGAATACGGAATGCGATGGGTTGCAATTTTGATCACAATTTTTCAGATCGGCTGCGCCGGTAACGGCTTGAAATTCAACTATACGCCGGTCGAGGTAGATACGACATATCTGTTACAACAGGTCAAACCTGTGTCGGGAATAGCGCGACCGCAACCACAGTCGCAAACGCTACTGGCAGTAAGTCCGGAAATGCGGGAATTTGTGAATTCCATCGACCCCACCGCATCACCCAATCGACGCTTCCGGAAGATTCTGCGCACGCTGAAACTTGAGAACTTCCAGCTGGAATACGATCTTGGCCACACCACCAATGCGGCAGAAGCGTTTTCAGAACAGCGGGGAAACTGCATTTCATTCGCGGCGCTGATCGTCGCACTGGCGCGAGAGGTCGGGCTGGAAGCAAATTTCAACCGGGTGGAAACACGCCCACAGCGGGTCACCGTGCGCAACACCAGCGGTCGCGAGGTGCAACAGAATGTTCTGCATATCAACGCCGAGGTTTCATTCGGCTGGTCCACGCAGATTATCGAGTTCAACTTCCGCCCGCGCTACAACTACCCCCATACCCGGTTGTCGGATGCGGCAGTACAGGCCCTGTACCTGAATAACCTGGCGCTCGGTTACGCAACTACCGGCGAGCAGGACAAGGGACTTTCCCTGATGCGGGAAGCACTGACGCTGGCACCGGGGTCCAGCACCTTATGGAACAGCCTCGGCTATCTGTACCGGCAACACAACCGCCTGGCGCTCGCGGAATCGAGTTACAACCAGGCGCTGAATCTTGACCGAAATAACGAGGCCGCCAGACAGAACCTTAAACGGGTCTATGAACTCAATGACCGCGCCAGCTTGTCCAGTAGCCCCGAAGTGGGCGCACAAAATAACAACCCGGCGACCGGCGAGTCCTGATCCAGCAGCTACCTCATTCTGCAGTTACCAGCCGCACCTGAAGTGCCCCGGTATCGCACACTCCGTGCCGGAGCGCCAGGGAGACTGCGCAACGCCATACTCCGCTACCGCGGTTTAACGAATCCCAGGCCTGGTGACAAACCGTTAAGTTATCTGTCACCGACACAGTGAGGCACTGTCATAACGACTAAGCTTGCCCGCAACGATATTTATTCAATGCGGGCTACAAGATGGATACCACCACAAAACTCCGTTACCTGAAAATTTTCCTGGTGATCACCGGTGTGTTTTTTATTGTCGGGATTTACCCGATGATGATGTGGGTATGGCCGGATGGCTGGGGCTGGACTCCGCGCCAACCGGAGTACGAACAGATGATCATGGGTATTTACGCGACCCTGGGTATATTCCTGATTATCGCGGCACGCGACCCTATGGCGAACCGCAGTCTCATCTGGTTCACCATCTGGTCGAGCATTGTCCACGGTGCCATCATGCTCGTGCAGGCAATCGCGGATGAAACCGAGCGCAGCAACCTGCTGGGAGATGTACCTGCACTGTTTATCGTAGCGGCAATCTTCTGGTATCTGATGCCACGAAATTCAACACACTGAGTCGGCCACAATGTCGGCTTCGGCAATTATATTACTGGGTGGTTATGCGCTCGGTACGCGCGACAGATAGATAACCGAAGTAGCGGTCGCGAATTTCCCGCACGTAATTCACCGGCTCGCGACCGCGCACATAACCAAACCGAGCCTGCCGGTAATACTCGGGCTGAGACAGCATGAGCATCGCATCCTCAACATTGTTAAACCAGCGATTGGGGTTCTTGCCCAGCTGTTCCGCCAGCCGTCGCGCGTCCCGCACATGGCCGTGACCGGCATTGTAGGCGGCGAGAGTAAAATAGATCTTCTGGTCGAACGGCAGTTCTTTTGGAAAACGCTGCTCCAGCCAGCCCAGGTAGGAAACCCCAGCGCGAATGCCGTTTTCCGGTTCGTAAAGGTCGGCAATTCCCATCTGCTTGGCGGTACGCGGCAATACCTGCATCAGGCCGCGCGCGCCGGCAAAGGATTTAGCCTTGGGGTTGAAGCGGCTTTCCTGGTACATCTGCGATACCACCATGCGCCAGTCGCGGTCCGCAGGCGTGGCATATTTTCGCACCAGCGGATCGTAGGGTGACAACTCCTCGGTGGTGCGCAGGCGTTCCCGCTGCCGGCTGCGCATGCGTTTCTCTTCCTTGAAATACTTGTTGTAGGTAACGTTAAAAAAGAGTCCGCGGTAATACTTGTCGAGAAAGCCGTTCAGTTTTTCCAGCAACTGCGGCTGATCCGCTCGCACCGCCCAGGCGATATCCCGCTCACCGGAGAGATCACCCAATACCGCGAAATCATCGCGATAAGTCTGCTCGATTGCCACCAGATGTGAATCGGCAACGGTGTACTGGTATTTACCCTCTGCCACGGCGTCAATCAGCTGCTCCGTAGTGGCACCTACCACCGGAACGACATCCACAGGAGTTTCCCCGTTTTCTGCAAGCAACGAGAGACTGGTGTAATAACTGCTCAACGGGTTGACCGCGACCTGCTGCCCGCGCAACTGTTCGGCCACCGGCAGCACTTGCGGTGATGGCTCCGCAGCGATCAGTTGCTCGGTAACCTGCATATACGGGTGGGTAAATACCAGTCCCTGCTGCCTGCGGGACTCGGTCACGGTAAGCGATGCGGCGATGACATCGCCCATACCGGCAGCCAGCGCTTCCGCCAGGTCCACGTCCGGGCCCGGCACCACCATACTCAGGCGCAGTCCGTTATCACGGGCAAAGCGCTGCAGCAGGTCGTAGTCGAAGCCCATCAGTTCGCCGCGCCACATAAAATAGGACGCGGGATGGTTGCGGGTCAGTACGCGCAGGGTACGGCTCTCGCGGACCTCGGCCCAGTCCCGCTGCCCACGGCTGCGGCGCTGCACCGCGACCAGGTGTTCCTCGGTAAAAAATTCATTCAGGGCACGCTCCAGCTTTTGCGCGTCGCGACGCACAGCCCAGGAGATCGCACGCCGGCTTTCAAGCAGGGGCCGGCTTTGCAATTCAGGGTATGCGGGCAGCAGCACTTCGGCGAGATTGCTGTCGATAACCGTGGCCGGGTACTCGCCACGGGCAACCGCCGCCAGCAGGGCCTCGTTATCCATCGGCTCTTCGAGCAGTATCGGGGTATAGGCGTCGTCGGGAGCGGACAGATTTTCCAGGGTGCCGGCAAAGGCACTGCCCTCACGTACGGCCACCGCCAGCGCGTCGCTTGGGGATCCGGTATTTGCCTGTGGCTGCTTGCGGGTAATCAGCAGTTCCTGGACAAATTCCAGCGGCCGGGTAAAGGACACCCTCTGGGCCCGCTGCGGTGTGCGGGAAAAATTGATCGCGATAACATCGCCGCGTCCCTCCACCAGTGCGGGAATCAGCCCGGCAAAGCTGTCCACATAGACCCACTGCGGTTCAAGCCCACGTTGCTCAGCAAATTTTTCCGCCAGCGCCCGCCATTCGCTGGAGGGCAGACCGTCGCGGGGCAGGGATTCATCTTCCATTGCCAGGCTGCTGGGCGCGAGCAGACGTAGTGTGCCGCGCCCGGTAATCGCTGGCAGGTCTCCGAGTTCGATGTAGTTTTGGAAGGCGGGAACGTCCGCTTGCTCCGGAGTGGCCTGCTGCTGATCACGGCCCGGTTGGCTTACCTGCGCCATCTCGGCAGCAGAACTCTGCGACGAAGCTTCCGTTTCCTGCCCGCGCTCACTCCCGCATCCGGAGACCGCCGAATATGCCAGGAACAGCAGTAACAGGCACGCGAAGCGGCTTACCCTCCATTGTTGCCCGATTGCCATAACTGCTCTCCCTTCCTGCATATATCCAGCGCATACTTTCGCACAAATGGCTCAGGAATTCGATTTTGCGACCAGTGTATGCCGGGTAATTACAGCCCGTTACAAGTCATCGCGACGATGCACCCCACGTGATATAACTGGCAGATCTGAATCTGATACCAGTTCATCATCGACAATAACTTCCAAAGGACTTCACATGAAGCGCTACGCCCTCGCCCTGATAGCCACCCTGCTGTGCCCGCTTGCTCTCGCCGCCACTCCCTCCAAGGAATCCATCCGCGAGCTGATGACCATTACCGATATGCCCCGGATGCTGGAGAACAGCATGGCGCAGGTGGATTCAATGATGCAGACCACCATGCAGCAGGCACTTGCGGGCGAGGATATCTCCGAAGCCGATCAGAAGGTTCTGCAGGAAATGCAGGATGACATGGTGGCACTGCTGAAAGAAGAGATGAGCTGGGCCCAGCTGGAACCCATCTTTACCCAGATCTACAGTGAGTCCCTCAGCCAGTCCGAAGTGGATGGAATGCTCGAGTTCTACAAGTCCGACGCAGGCAAGGCTGTGATTGCCAAAATGCCCGTGATCATGCAGAACAGCATGCAGCTGATGCAGCAGAAAATGGGTTCGATGATGCCGAAGATCAAGGAAATCCAGCAGGCGGCGATCACCAAGATCAAGGCCAACAAGGAAGGTTAAACAGCCGTGACCGATACCCGCCTCGCCGCTGACTCACCGGGCGCTTTTTGTGTGGCCCGGTACGGTAAATTTGCTTGACGCAAATAACCTCTTGCCGGTAAAAACGCGCACCTCAATTTACGGGTGTTTTTACCGGTGGCATGGGTCTCTTTTGACGTTTTCAGAACGCTCGGGTTCGCAGATACCCTGCAGCTAAAATCCGACGAAATTTTCAGATACAAAGCGGAAATTGCCGAGGCGGCGTGGTGCAACACAGCCCGGTGCCGCAGGCGGCCATCGATCTTGCCCTGCATCTGGCGCGCACCCTGGACATCAATCATGCCGGCTGGGATATCGCCATGGTGGGCGACCATCCCTATGTGATCGAATTTAACCGCTTGTTCGGCAGTCAGGGCATCGAGGGTGGCAATGCACGCCTGCAGGACGCCATCCTGCAGTATCTCCACAGCCATTCGACCCCCACAGGCCCCAACTAACCGACCCGGCCCGCCACCACCAGGCGCAGTTTGAAACGCGTGGCCTGACTGGCCCCATCTGCGGCCTACAGCTGGCGCTAACCGGGCCAGCTGTACCCGCGCATAGTTATCCGCAGCGCCTTGTAAAAATAAATTTGCGGACACCATGCGTACTCTAGCTATTGTCTACTTCGGCCTGACCGGCTGTCTCAGTTCTGCCAGCGCAGCCCCCGAAAATCACTTCGCCCTCCTGACCGGTAGCGGCAACGTCAGCCGGACTCTGCTTAGCTATCGCACACTGAAAAATGGAAGCGATCCCGGGGCCCTGGTGGATTACAGCCACTATGCGCTGCCCGCCGCCGCAGCAATGCCCGACAATCAGTTTGAAGGAACACTCGAACTGTTCGGTGAAGCCAGCGGCGGCGCATTTGACGAGCACAAGGATACCTTCCGCTACACAGGCAACCAGGATGCAACCCGCAAGCACCTCCCGGAATTTGCCTTCGAGTTGGTGCAGACCGGCAGCCACATTTTTCCGGTAGAACGCGGCTCCATTCCCAGCAGCCACCCCGAATGGGAGTACGTACTCACCTCCGGCCGAGTTTGGAATGAAACAGGGGACGCCGGCTTCAGCCGTGTCGCCCTGCCGTTTGCGTTACAGCAAAAAAATGCCAACTGTCTGCACAATGGTGTGATGACGTTTTTGTTCAAAGATGATGGCTCGGTATCCGATGTGGCATACCAGATCGCCGGCGAAACCTGCCTGTATTATCAGTTTGACATGTGGGGACAGCTGGATGCCTCCGATACGCCACATGCCGTGAGCAATGCCGCGAGCCTGACCAGCGCCTACCAGGCGGAAGTCAACGACCGTGTGCCGGTCAAACCACTGAGTGCGCTGGCTCAGGATTATCCCGGCACCGATTATTCACGCTTTGCCGCCCCGGGGGGCAAGGATCCCGCGGCCATATCTCTTGTTGGCTATGTCATAGATGGAACTCACTATGTCGGCGGCTGCAGTTCGCGCCAGGGCACCTATCCCTACTGCGAATCACTGGTGGTGCCCTCCTACTCCACCGCCAAGTCAGTCTTTGCCGGCGGCGCCTTGATGCGCCTGGAAAAGAAATATCCCGGAAGTTTTACCCAATCGATTGGCAACTATGTGAGCGATTGCAATAGCGATGGCAATTGGGGCGACGTATCGTTTGGCAATGCCGTGGATATGGGCACCGGCAACTATGGCCTCGCCGGTTACATGAGCGATGAGGGCGCCTCCCACACCAACGACCTGTTCCTTCCGGAAGATCACGCCAGCAAGATCAATTACAGCTGCACTCAATATTCCCGCAAGGCAACCCCCGGCACCAGGTGGGTCTACCACACATCCGATACCTATATACTCGGCACCGCAATGAATGCCTACCTGAAAGGTATCGAAGGCAGCAGCAAGGATATATTTACCGACATTTTGCTCGCGGACGTACTCGCCCCCCTGGGCGTGAGCCCTACCGCGGAATTCACCCGCCGCACCTACGACGGAGTGCAGCAACCTTTCGCCGGGTGGGGGCTCATGTGGCTGC
>NZ_CAJXKH010000063.1 GCF_913055755.1 uncultured Microbulbifer sp. | reverse complement strand
GTAGCGCTTGGTCACGATGATACCGGCCACGGTTCCCACCATGCCCGCGGCAATCATCACCGCCGACAGGTGGCTGCTGGACACCGCGAATCCGTCGATCAGCGGGAACAGGGCAAACACAGCGATGTAACAGAACAGCACGCCGCAGTATGCCAGCGGCAGCCACCAGTTAACCCCCTCGCGCATTCCCTCTTTCAGGCCGTATTTTTCCTGGGGCTTGTCGCCACCACCGGACAGGGAGAAATTTTCCGCACTCAGCCACCACAGCACGCCCAGCGCCAGCACCATGACCCCGTACAGCGTTACTACCGACTGCCAGCTTCCCAGCCACACACTCAGTGCGCCGGTAGACAACAGCGCGAGCAGGTTGCCGGTATTGAAGGCCGCAGCGTTGATGCCGTTGATCAGAGGCCGCTCCTGCGCCGAGAAATAGTGCAGCACCACCGGGGCGAAATACACAATCGCCAGTGCGCCGCCGAGCCCCAGGGCGAGACGGGACATCAGCCAGCCGCTGTAACTTTCTGCCAGCGCGCCAAAACCACCGGCCGCAATCAGTACGATGGCGAGCGTGAAGGCGCGCTTGGCGCCGAGACGCATCAGCAGGCCGGCAGCGGCGAGGTTGCCGACGATCTTGGCGATGGTGATGACATTGCTGCCCCAGGTGGCATTGGCGAAGCCCTCTTCACCAAATGAAGACTGGATCGCCGGCGTCAGCATGGCGCCGGAAACCCAGCTGGCGGCGAACAGCGCGTAGGCGCTGAACATCAGAATTTCCAACAGGTATTTTTTCATCGCTCTCACTTTTGCCCCGTGGGGGACCACTTTTTATTGTTCACTCGGCACCGGAATCGGCGCGCACAGCATGCGGGATTTGATCTCAGACTGCGCTGCCCGCCCCGCCTTGCCTATACGACCTTGGTAGCAGGTTCCGCAAGCCCGCCGACTGCCCCGGCCGGGCGCTTCTGCCACTTCTGCAGCAGTGCGCGCAGTGCCGCGGGGCGCAGGGGTTTCTGCAGGAACTGCCAGCCCGCCTGCTGCGCGCGGTTTTTCACCGTATTGGTATTCTCCGCGGAGATGATCACGCAGGGCACATCGCCGCCCCAATGGGCCAGCAGCTCCGCCGCGAGGTCGATACCGTTGTCGCCGTCGTCCAGATGGAAATCCATCAGCAGCAGGTCGGGCTCGGCGCAGGCGAGCGCCTGCTCGCGATCCCGCGCGCACTGCACCCGGCAGCCCCAGCCTTCCAGCAATGCCGCCATGGCCTCGAGAATCGAGGGCTCGTTGTCCACACACAGCACCTGCAGGTCCAGCCGCGCACCGCGGCTCGCCGCCGCGCCCGCCAGCGCGCGGGTATTTACCTGTGGCGCCGTCAGCGCCAGCTGCACCTTGAATACGCTGCCGCGGCCGGGCCGGGAAGCCAGGGAGATGGGAGAGTGCAGCAGGCGACACAGGCGCTCCACCGTGGCGAGGCCAAGGCCGTAGCCCTGCTGGCGCTGCGCACCTCCGGAAATATCTTTCTGGGTCAGACGGCAGAACTCGCGGAACACGTCCTGCTGCTGCGCTGCGGCGATACCGACACCGGTATCCCACACCTCCAGCGACACCGCCTGCCCGCGCCGGCGGGCGCCAATCAGCACACCGCCGCTGCGGGTGTATTTCACCGCATTGTCCAGCAGGTTCTGCACGATGCGGCGCAGCATCTTTTCGTCGCTGCGCACCCACAAATGACAGGGCCGGTAGCGCAGGTGGATACCACGGCTGTGGGCGGCGATCCGCGCCTGCGCCACCGCGTCGTCGAGAATACTGTCGAGGGATACCGCCCCCAGGGCGGGGCGGATATCACCGGCGTCCATGCGCGCAATCTGCAGCATGTCGGTGATCAACTGCTCGGCAGCAGCTAGGGCACTGTCGGCGCGGGTGAGCAGCTGGCGACTGTCCTCCTGCAGCTCCCGCGCCGCAAGGGCATCCAGAAACAGGCGACTGGCGTTCAGCGGCTGCACCAGGTCGTGGCTGGCAGCGGCGAGAAAACGGGTCTTGCCAGCACTGGCGGCCTGCAGCTCCAGGTTCAGTGCCTGCAACTCGTTGTTGACGCTTTCCAGCTCGGCGGTGCGGTCGGCCACCTTGTGCTCGAGGGAACTGCGGATGTCCGTCAGCTGCGCCAGTGCCCGCTGGTAGTCGGACACATCGGTGTAAGTGGTTACAAACCCGCCACCGGGCAGCGGATTGCCGCGAATCTCCAGCACCGCGCCGTCGGTGCGGTGGCGCTGGACCCGGTAGGCGGTGCCGTTGCGCAGGTGTTCCACCCGCTTCTGCACGTGCTCCTCCACATCGCCGGGGCCGCACTCACCGCGGCTGGCGTTGTAGCGGACCAGCTCCGCCACCGGGCGGCCCACGTAGATCATCTCCTGGGGGTAGCGGAACAGCTCCAGATAGCGCCGGTTCCAGGCCACCAGGTTGAGGTTGGCATCCACCACAGAGATGCCCTGGTCGATATTGTCGATGCTGCTCTGCAACAGCCCGCGGCCGAACTGGTAGATGTCCGAGGCCTGCTCCAGGTTCTGGGCGCCACTGGCGTATTCGCTCAACTGGCGCACCAGGCGGCGGGCACTGGTACTGCCGACGATGCCGGCTAGAATTTTTTCCACGCCGTCGCGGTAGGCGTGGGCGGACACACCGCCGTCCTTGCCGCTCAGCATCGGCGCCAGCGCGCGGCTGGCGGCATCTTCGCCGACGAAGCGCGCCAACAGCTGGCGCAGGCGGGCGCGGTCCACCGGCGCCGCTGCGGCGGCGCCGGTGGCGGGTTGCAGGCGGGCCTGCAGCAGGGAGACGCCGACCAGCGCCAGTGCGTTCAGGCCCAGCCCGAATACACAACTGATACTGAGGGGGCTCCAGTCCAGGCCGAGCCAGAGCGCGAAACTGTCCACCTGCCCCAGCGCGGCGGGCAGCGCCGACAGCGCCCACACCGCAGAGCCGATCAGCAGCCCGCAGATCACCGCCGGTGCCCGCAGCCGGGGCCAGTGCGAGGGCCAGGTCACTGCCGCCACCATCGCCGGTGCCAGCTGCGCCACCAGCGCCAGCGACAACAGGCCGAAGGTACCGAGGCTAACCCCGGGGCCAATGGCCTCGTTGACCCCAAATGCCGCCAGCATCAGCAGGCCGATGATTACCCGCCGCACCCGGCGCAGGTCGCTACCCAGGGCCTTACCCGCGGGCCGCTGCTGCAGGTGCCGCAGCCACCAGGGCACGATCATGGTATTGGCAATCATGGTGGACAGGGCGATGGTGGCGATGATCACCATGCTGGAACCGGCAGACAGGCCGCCGATAAATGCCAGCAGCGCCAGCCAGGATTTGCCGCTCTCCAGCGGCACCCCCAGCACAAAGCGTTCGGCATTGCTGTAACCCGCGCCATTGCCGTCAACGCCCGGCAACCACAGCAGGCCGCCGTAGCCCACCACCAGAATGGCCAGCGACAGGATGCCGAGATAGAGCGGGATCAGCTTGCGCACCGGGCCGATGTCGCGCTCGTCGTCACTCTCGATCATCAGGATGTGGAACTGCCGCGGCAGGCAGAAGATGGCGGCCATGCCCAGCACCACCACCGCGAAGAACCCGGTATCGTCGCCGCGGGCGGCGGCCAGTTCCGCCACCCGCTCACTGGCCAGTGCGGTGCGGGTGAGGTCGGCGGCACCGTCGAAGGCCGAATTCAGCAGGAACCAGGCCACCGCGACAATCGCGCCGATTTTGACCACAGCCTCGAAGGCCACCGCCAACAGCATGCCGTTTCGGTGCACGCTGCTGTCGATATGCCGGGTGCCGAACAGCAGTGCGAACAGCCCGAGGGTGACGCCAACCACGGCGGTCACTACCGATGCATTGATGTCATTGCTGTTTGCCAGTAACAGGAAGCTGTCGGCCACGGCGCGCAGCTGCAGCGACAGGTAGGGCACCACCGCCACCACCGCCAGTAGCGCCACCGCCGCCGCCAGCCACTGGGATCCGCCGAACTGGGCGCTGATGAAGTCGGCAATGGAGGTAGAGCCCTGCTGCTTGGACAGGCGCACAAATCGCACCAGCAGCGGCGCGCCGAAGATCAGCATGAGGCTGGCTCCGACAAAGGTCGGCGGCAGCAGCCAGCCCTCGTGTACCGCCTGGGCCGGGGTGCCAAAGAACATCCACGCGCTGGTGTAGGTGCCGGCCAAGGCCAGCAGCAGGGGTTTTACCGGGCGGATACGCGCGGCCGGCAGCCGGTCCCCCCAGAAGGCGATGGCAAACAGCAGCAGCAGGTAGGCGAGGCCGACGGCGGCCAGCAGCGTGAGACTGAACAATGGAATTTCTCTTTTCGTTATTTTCGGCGCGCCGTGACCATTGGTTACATTTCGACCAGCCGGCAGCGAACTCTTGCGCTATAGGCCACATCCCCGGGGCCTTTGCTGCCACAGCTGGCATCCAATAATGGATTACGCGCCATATTGTCGGTATTCTGCACAGAAGACTAACCGATTGTGTGTTTTTTGTCCTCACCCGAACCACCGTCCGTTCGTCATACCTTGGTCTAGCAGGCAAAGGGACAGCGAGTGGATACAGTGGCAATCCGAAACATTTTTATAAAAACCATAACTGGTGATCGGAGAGAGCCATGCGCAAAACAATAAAGTTCAACCCTCTCGCCGTGGGCATCATGCTCGCCTGCGGTGCCAATATGTCCCTCGCCGCCGAGGGAGCCCTGGAAGAAGTGACCGTAACCGCGCAGAAGCGCGAGCAGTCCCTGCAGGAAGTACCGGTAGCAGTAACCGCCTTCGGTGAAGATTCCCTGATTGAAAACGGTGTCGCCGACCTGAGCGATATCCAGAAGCTCACCCCCAATACCACCCTGCAGGTGAGCCGCGGCACCAACTCCACCCTGACCGCCTATATCCGCGGCATCGGCCAGCAGGACCCGCTGTGGGGCTTCGAGCCGGGCGTTGGTATCTATGTGGATGACGTCTACGTAGCCCGCCCCCAGGGCGCGGTAATGGACGTGTTCGACGTTGAGCGCATTGAGGTCCTGCGCGGCCCTCAGGGCACCCTCTACGGTAAAAACACCATTGGTGGCGCGGTCAAATATGTGACCAAAAAGCTGAGCGGGGACACCGAATTCAAGATTCGCGGTGGCCTCGGTTCCTACAATCAGCGCGACCTGGTGCTGAGCGGACAGACTGGTCTGACCGACACAGCCGCCATCGGCTTCGCAGTGGCCAGCTACCAGCGTGACGGCTACGGCGAGAACGTCGTGACCGGCGCGGAAAACTACAACAAGGACATCCTCAGCGGCCGCGTCTCTCTGGAGCTGAACCCGTCTGAAAATCTGTGGATCCGCCTTGCCGCGGACCAGACCCAGGACGACTCCAATGCGCGCTACGGCTACCTGATGTTCGACGCCCCGACCGGCAGCGAAACCTCGCTGGACAGCGTGTACGATCACGAATCCAACATGCCGTCTGACAACTCCGTGGAAACCGGTGGTATGTCGCTGACTGCGGAGTGGAAAGTCTCCGACAGCATCACCCTGAAATCCATGACCTCCAGCCGCACCGGCGATACCGAAACCAATATCGACTTTGACAGTATCAACCGTCCGGATTTCGACGTACCTGCATACTACAAGGACGAGCAGTTCACCCAGGAATTCCAGCTGTCCTGGGCCGGCGACACCGCCAACCTGGTTTCCGGTATCTACTACTACGACGGTAACGCAGAGGGTGGTTTCGATGCGGTACTCGGTATGTACGGTATTACCCAGAACGTTTCCGGCAACGTAGACACCCAGAGTCTCGCGGTATACGCCAACTACGAAAAGTATCTGACCGACAAGCTGAACATCACCCTGGGCGGCCGTTACACCCAGGATGAAAAATCCGCGGACGTATTCAAGGGCAACTACCTCGGTGTGTACTCACCCATGTTTGCCGACCGCTACGACGGCACCCCCGCCATGGACACGCCTTACGCGGTGCTGACCGACTACAGCAACAGCGATGAGTGGGGACAGTTCTCACCCAAAGCTGGTGTCAACTACCAGATCAACGATGATGTAATGGTCTACGCCAGCTACAGCGCGGGCTTTAAATCCGGTGGTTTCGACATGCGTGGTGACGCCAGCGTAAACCCGGAAACCGTGGACGGTTATGATCCGGAAACCGTGGGCACCTATGAATTCGGCCTCAAATCCCAGCTGTTCAATGACCGCATCCGCCTGAACGCTGCCGCCTTCCATACCAATTACGAAGACATGCAGGTAACCGTTCAGACCTTCTCCGAAGCAACGCAAAGCTTCTCAAGTGCGGTACTGAACGCGGGTGAATCGGAAATCCAGGGCCTTGAACTGGAAATGATGGCGAGCATTACCGACCGCCTGACCTCCAATATCGTGCTCGGCTACACCGATACCGACTACATCAGCGTGATGGACGCGGGTGTGAACATCGCCGACCAGTGGGGCGCCTTCCAGTACAGCCCGGCAAAAACGGCTCTCGGCCAGCTGAGCTACGCAATGGATGTAGCCGGCGGCGAACTGGTCATGAACAGTTCCGTATCCTACCGCAGTGAAATGCAGATCTACGCTGCACCCAGTGCCCTGGATGTGGGTTCGGTAACTCTGATCGACGCCGGCGCCACCTACTTCAGCGGCGACGGCAACTGGCAGCTGTCCCTGCAAGGCAAGAACCTGGCGGATGAAACCTACCGCAATGCCGGCTACAACGCCTTCGGCTGGGTAACTGGCTACTACGGCGCTCCCCGCACTATCGCGCTCACAGGCAGCTACAACTTCTAATCATCGTCTCGCAGTGTTGCGTATTTTCTTGGGGCCCATTGGGCCCCTTTTTTGTCGCGACAAATTTCCTTGCGGCGCGGCCTTAAACAAATTGGCACGTAAATTCACACTTTGGCAGCTGACTCTTCTAGCCTGAAGAGTGAAGGCGGCGCATATGCCGCATTCGACAACCAGCTACCGAGGTATCAGCGTGCAGAAATTGAGTTGTATTCTGCTGGCTGCGGCAGTAGCGGCAGGGATTGTCGCCGGTTGCACCGCAACCGAGCCCAGGGAAAGTCACGCAAACCGCGCTTTCACCAGCGCCATCCCCCCCAACATGGGCAACCCGGATTTGCGGGTGAAGCCCCAGGAATCAACCAGGCGCAGCCCGCGCGCCCTCAACGTCAACGGCACCAAATTCCGCTGCTTCGAACGCGAACTGGAGACCAAGATCGTGGTGCGCTGCGTGCGGGAGTCGTAGTTAGACGTCAGCTTGGCGTCACAGCCAACGCAAATCTCCAGCCCCTAGCTAAGCTTTAGATATTTGCAAGCAGGGAAGGGATGCTATGAGCAGGCTGCTAATGGTTTGGCTCGCTGGGCTGGGTATCGTGATTGCCGGCTGTGTGGGGATGGATAGCGGTGACAGCGCCCCTGCCCAGACACCCGGCTCACTGCCCAGTGTCTGCAACGGCAAGTGGGAATTGCGCCGGCTGCGCCTGAACGGGGAAGTGGTGCCGGTGGATGAGCCGCAGTCCTTTACCTTCCTGTGCAACAGCGATGGCGAGGCAATGGGCAAGAGCGGTATCAATACCTACCGCGGCGCCATGCAAGTCACCGACAGCGGCCAGATCCTCTGGGATACGGGCAGCTTTGCCTCCACCAAGAAGGCGGGCCCTCCGCAGCTGATGGACCAGGAAAACCAGTATCTGCGCGCCCTGTCCGGCACCCGCCAGGCCTTCGTCAAGGGCGGTGGCGGGCGACTGATCCTGCGGGATGTGTCTGGCGACATTTACATCGAATATATCAAGGCCGAACACTGAACACCGCGCCGCCGGTTGCGGACCGGGCAAACCGGCGACTGGCGCCTGTGACCAATTCGGGCAGCGCTCAATGTCACAGACTGCGGCGTCAAATTCGTGTTAAATGGCGCAAACAGCCACCGGAAGGACTTCATGCCCTTACAGCGCCCACCTTCAACGCAACGCCCGATTCAATGCCTGATCCGACGCCGGCTCTGCGGGTTACTGTTCCTCTCCCTGCCACTTTCCGCCTGCGGTCACTTTGCCGGCGATGCCGAACCTGCAAACCTACAAAAGGCATCCAACGCGGATATCTGCGAACAGCAGTGGCTGCTTGAAAGCCTGGTTGTCGACGGTCGCGAACACAAGACGCGTATGTTCTGGCAGAAGATGTGGCGCGACCGTCCCTACCTGACCTGCGACAAGCTCGGCTTTGTGCGGGGCAGTGCGGGCTCCAATCCCTATCTCGGAAAATTCGACCTCAGCGACAGCGGCAACATCCACTGGCTGAAACCACCGAAAATCTCCCGCATGGGCGAGCGGCGGGAAAGCAGCGAACTGGAAACCGATTATCTGCTGGCACTGCCGCGGGTGGATAGCGCCAGCCGCCAGGGCGACGTCCTGGTGCTGCACGGTAGCGATGGTACCCGCGTGGAGTTCCAGCGCTCCAGCGAAGCCCCGCCCCCCGCGCCTTAACATTCCGATTACACCGCAAACGAACGCGCATAAAAAAAGCGGCCACCAGGGCCGCTTAAAGCATTCAAGAAGGGTCTCTATTCGCAATGCGAATGTCGATTCCAATCCCCCAACCGGGGGCACTTCCAAACTCGGAAGCATAAACACACCAAACAATGGTGAGATGCAAAGAGAGAAGAACAACGAAAACTTTCCGGTTGCAGCGATGAAGCAACACGACAAGCCTCAATTCGTTGTGGGTGTAGATTAGCTGGCGGGGATTACAAACAAATGACGAAACAGGAATTTTTCCTATTCAGGAAAAAATAATTACGGGCGGCTGCGCCGCTGATGCTGTTCCAGATTCTGCTGCCGCTTGCGCTCACTTTTGCGCAGCAGGATATAGGTGGCACCCAGGCCGCCGTGCTGCTTCTGCGCGCTGTGAAACGCCAGCACTTCCGGCAACTGCGGCAGCCAGGTATTGAGGCAGCTCTTGAGCACCGCCGGCTGTTTGCGCCCCTCGCCCTTGCCGTGGGTCACCAGCGCGCAGCGCACATCCGCTTCCAGGCAGTCCCGTACAAACTGGTACAGGGTACTGCGGGCCATTTCCACGGTGTGGTTGTGCAGGTCGAGGCGCGCATCCACCGAGTATTTGCCCAGGCGCAGGTTGCGGTAAACCCCGTTCTGCACCCCGTCGCGCTTGAATTCGATCGGGTCGCGCGGGTCCACCGGCTCCACAAACTCGCCCCCCAGGGGGTTCAGCTCGCGGGCGGTCTGGGCGGTCGCGGCCTCGCGGCGCGCGCGCTGGTTCAGCGGGTCCCGGGAATCCTTGCGCAGGGGCGCGGTTTTGCGCTCCGCAGCCAGCGGCTTGACGTCACCCAGTGCACCCATGGCGCCCAGAAAAGTTTCGTTATCGCTATCCACGTCATACCCCCCGCGTGCACGCTACCACCCTCGCCCCCAAATTGACCTAGGGGTCGAGAAACAGATCCACGGCCAATGCATCGGCCTTGGCGGGATTGTGCGCATACTCGGTAAAATCTTCCACCCCGCGTTCGTGCAAAAGCTCCTCATCGATCAGCTGGGCCCCGCTCAGCCCCTTGTTATCCGTGATCAGCACCTCGTAGGCGGCATCCGCCATGATCATCGGTTTGCGGCTCTGCTCGAACATCTCGCGGCTGCCCACCGCGAACTCGATCGCGGCGGTGGCCACCAGGGTGCGCGGCCACAGGGTGGCGACGCTGATGTTGGCCTCCCGCAGTTCCTCTGCCAGCCCCATGCTGAGGATGGTCATGCCGAACTTGGACAGGGCGTAGGGCGCAAACGGGCCGAGCCAGCGTGGCTGCAGGTTGAGCGGCGGCGACAGGCTGAGGATATGCCCGCACTGGGACTGTTTGAGATAGGGGATTGCCAGGTGTGCGGTGAGGTAGACCGCACGGGCGTTGATATCCAGCATCAGGTCGTAGCGCTTGGGCGGCGTGGACTCGACGTTGGTGAGGTTGATGGCACCGGCGTTGTTGATCACCGCGTCAATACCGCCGAAGGTGTCGGCGGTCTTTTTGAGGGCATCCGCCACCTGCTGCTCTTCGCGCACGTCCACCTGCATCGGCAGTGCCCGGCCACCGGCGGCCTCCACCTCTTCGGCGACGGTGTAGATGGTGCCGGGAAGCTTGGGATGGGGTTCGGCGGACTTGGCAGCAATGGCGATATTGGCCCCGTCGGCGGCGCACTTGAGCGCGATGGCGCGGCCAATCCCGCGGCTGGCGCCGGTGATGAAAATGGTTTTGCCCTTGAGGGCGCCGGTGTTTTTGGTAAGGGTGGTCGGTTTGCTCTCGGAGGTCATGGGCGCCCCTTCTGGTCTGGTTGCAAGGCCTGGCTATGCGCCCGCCGCCGGGGTTTCGGTTGCGACCACAGCCGGGCAGTATATGTCCTTGAAGGTCTGCGGCATCCGTTTGGGTTTGCCGCTGGAGAGTTCGATACACACCATCTGCCAGGTGGCCCGCAGCACCAGCGCCTGGTCGCCGGCGCGATAGACCTGGAACTTGCGGGTCATATTCAGGCGGCCGTCCACCATGGTCAGCCAGGTGCCGATCAGCAGCTCATCGTCCTCTCTGGCCGCCAGTATATAGTCGTACTCGGCCTGCCGGATTGCCATTCCACGGTCCATGGACTGGTAATTGGTGACATCCAGCCCCAGCTCCACACTGTGCGCCCAGGCGGCACGCTCGCACCAGCGCACGTACTCCGCATTGTTGGCATGGTGCAGGCCGTCCACATGCTCGGCTTTGACCTGGACCTTGTGAATATAGGGTTCGGGGAAGTCCCACTGCATTTCGGAGCTCCGGCTTTTGGTTCCCTGGAGAGGGCTTCTTGGTTAGCTGCGGTGGCGGCTCTGCTACCTGGTGCCAGCCACCACAAGGTGCCAGCAAACAAAAAAGGCCCCCGAAGGAGCCTTTTTCTGGAAAAACCGGCAATTAGGCGTCGGTTTTCTCTGCTGAGCCTTGCTCGGCCTGCTGTTGGGCCTGCTGCAGGGCAGCGGCGAACAGGGCGTCGAAGTTGATCGGCGGCAGCATCAGGGCGGGGAAGGAGCCCTTGGTTACGATGTTGTCGACCACTTCACGGGCGTACGGGAACAGGATGGTCGGGCACGCGGTGTTCAGTGCCTGCGCCAGCTGCTGGCCTTCCAGGCCCTTGATACCGAACAGGCCGGCCTGCTGAACTTCCACCAGGAAAGCGGTCTCTTCTTCCAGCTTGACGGTGATGGTCAGGGTCAGGGCCACTTCGTAAAGATCTTCGTCGATCTTTGCGGTTTTGGTGTTCAGTTCCTGATTAACTGCCGGTTTCCACTGCTTCTTGAAAACCTCAGCGCCCATCGGAGTCTCGAAAGACAGGTCTTTCAGGTAGATGCGCTGCATTGCGAATTGTACTTGTTGTGCGTCTGCGTTCGCCGCTGCGCCGTTTTGTTCTTCAGCCATGTTACTGCCTGTTCACTTAATAGATTTATATGCTGCCTTCCCTGATAGAAGACTCCCTGTATGGGTCTTCTTATGGGGGCCTCGAAATACCCTTTCAAGGCATGTAAGCAAAATTTCTTCTGCCGGGGGCACCGTCTACGCCAGTAACTGGTCCAGCTCGCCGCTGCGCTCGATGGCCATCAGCTCATCGCAACCGCCCACGTGGTGGTCGCCGATCCAGATCTGCGGCACCGTATGGCGACCGGCCTTGGCGGTCATCTCTGCGCGCAACTGCCGGTCCCCGTCCACGGAAATCTCCGTGTACGGCACATTTTTATTGTCCAGCAGGTACTTGGCGCGGACACAGAAGGGGCAGAATCGGGTGGTGTAGATGACGACGTCTTTCACGATCTCTTACCTCTTTGCGCTCTGGTTGCGCGGCGCCGCCGCGCAATCTTTGATAGTTCGGCTGATGGTTCAGCCTTTCACCAGTGGCAATTTCTGGTTCGACCACTCGGACATACCGCCCTCCAGGCGGCGCACGGTGTAGCCGGCCTTTTTCAGCTGGCGACCCACCTGGCCCGCATGCTGGCCCATCTTGTCCGCCAGGATGATGGTCTTGTCCTTGAACGGTGCCAGTTCGCCGATGCGCTTTTCGACTTCGCCGTGGGGAATGTGGATCGCATCCACAATGTGGCCCGCGCTGAACTCGGATCGATCGCGCAGGTCGACCACCCGCGCCTCGTCACCATTGATCAGTCTGGTGGCCTCGTGGGCCGACGCGGGCTTGCCCGCCTTCAGACGTTCGGTAATGGCCAGCGCGTACAACAGCGCCACCAACAGGCTCACCAGCAACCACTGCTCGCTGATAAAGACGAAAAAGTCCACTCCGCCCCCAAAATTTTCCAAATTGTTGTTGTGTGCGACCTGCGGGTCGCGATTTCCCGGACGGCCGCAGGCCAGCCCAGTTTGAAGGGGGCGGAGTATACACGACTATGGCCAATTATTAACCAGAAATTTCGGCCAGCGGGCCCCGCAACCACTGATCAAAAGCTGACCTGAAGCCCCAAAGCAGGTTAAAATCCGCCACCTGCTGTACGGTACCCGCAAAGGTCCCGAATTCTGGCAATGTCGCCGAATGATCTTCCACCAACCCAACACAGGAATTCCGATCCCATGGCATCCGAGTCTTCGCCCAAACGCCCCCTGGTCCTGCTGATCCTGGACGGCTTCGGCTTCAGTGAGCACACCGAGCACAACGCCATCGCGGCGGCGAACTCTCCGGTCTGGGACCAGATCTGGGCCAGCCGCCCGAAAACCCTGATCCACACCTCCGGCATGGCGGTGGGACTGCCGGAAGGGCAGATGGGCAACTCCGAGGTGGGCCATATGACCCTCGGTGCCGGCCGCGTGGTGTACCAGAACTTCACCCGCATCAACAAGGCCATCGAAGACGGCGACTTCTTCCGGAACCCGGCCTACACCACCGCGGTGGACAAGGCCATTGCCGGCAACGGTGCGGTACACATCATGGGCCTTCTGTCCGAAGGCGGCGTACACAGCCACGAGGACCACATCATTGCCATGGTGACCCTGGCGGCCCAGCGCGGCGCCAGGACGATCTACGTGCACGCTTTCACCGACGGCCGCGACACTGCCCCGCGCAGCGCCGAGCCCTCGCTGGCGCGCCTGACACAGGTGTGCGATAGCGTGGGTAATGCCCGCATCGCCAGCATTGCCGGGCGCTACTTCGCCATGGACCGCGACAACCGCTGGGACCGGGTGCAGCCGGTGTACGACCTGATCACCCAGGGCAGCGCGGAATACGAAGCCGCGGATGCGGTTTCCGGTCTCGCCGCCGCTTACGAGCGCGATGAAAATGACGAGTTCGTGGCGCCGACCCGCATCGGTACCCCCGCGCCATTGGCAGACGGCGACGCGCTGATCTTTATGAACTTCCGCCCGGACCGCGCGCGCCAGCTGACCCGCGCCTTTACCGACCCAGCGTTTGACGGCTTCCCGCGCGCGGTAGCCCCGAAACTCGCGGACTTCGTGATGACCACCGAATACGCCGCCGATATCAACGCCAGTTGCGCCTTCCCCCCGGAAGCGCTGGTAAACTCCTTCGGTGAATTCCTGCAGAATCAGGGTAAGACCCAGCTGCGCATCGCCGAGACCGAAAAATACGCCCACGTGACCTTCTTCTTCAGTGGCGGTCGCGAAGAGCCCTACAGCGGCGAAGAGCGTATCCTGATCAAATCTCCGGACGTGGCGACCTACGACCTGCAGCCGGAAATGAGCGCGCCGGAAGTGACCGACAAACTGGTGGCGGCCATCGAAAGCGGCAAGTTCGACGCCATCATCTGCAACTACGCCAACGGCGACATGGTCGGCCACACCGGCGTGTTCGAAGCGGCGGTAAAAGCGGTGGAAGCCCTGGATACCTGCGTGGACCGCGTCACCAAGGCGGCCCTGGCCGCCGGCGGCGAGGTGCTGATCACCGCCGACCACGGCAATGTGGAGGAAATGTATGACGCCGGCTCCGGCCAGGTCAGCACCCAGCACTCCACCCTGCCGGTACCCTTCGTGTATGTGGGTGAGCGCAACGTCACCATGCGCGACGGCGGCAGCCTCGCGGATGTGGCACCCACCATGCTGGCGCTGATGGGCATGACCCAGCCCGCAGAAATGAGCGGTGAACCGCTGGTAAAATTTGACTGATCCAAGGTTAGGTTAAGCAGTCCCATGAAATTTTCCGCGTTGGCCATTGCAGCCCTGTTGGCATCCTTCCTGATCGGCCCCGCCTGTTTCGCACAGGCGAGCGACGAGGAGCAGCAGGCGCGGCTGGATGAAATCAAGCAGCGCATCGAGTCGCTGCAGCAGGAACTGAACCAGGTCAAAGGCGAGCGCGACCAGCTGCTCAAGGATCTGGAGTCCAACGAGAAAGACATCTCTGAACTGCTGCAGCGCATCGACAAGATCAAGTCGGATATGAAAACCCGCGGCGACAAACTGCAGGAGCTGAAACAGGAAGAAAAACAGCTGGAGGAATCCCGGCGAAGTATGCAGCGGCGGGTCGAGCAGGAAGTCGCCGCCGCTTACCGACTCGGTCGCCAGGAGCAGGTCAAACTGCTCCTCAACCAGCAAGATCCCCAGCACATCGCCCGCCAACTCCGCTACCACGACTACTTCCTCAAGCAACGCAGCCGCGTTATCGGCGACTACGTCACCACCCTAGAACAACTCTCCACCGTCAGCACCGGCATCCAGCGCGAACAGGACACCCTCGCCCGCGAACGCAACCAGCTGGAAAACAAGCGCCGCGAGCTGGTCAGCGCCCAGCAGTCGCGCCAGCGCACCCTGGACAAGCTGGCCCGGCAGCTGGCGAGCAAGAGCGGTGAACTGGACCAGCTACACAGCGACCGCAGCCGTCTGCAGCGCCTGGTGGACGAGGTGGGCCGCGCCATTGCCAACCTGGTGAACCCCAGCGACCAGACTCCGTTCGCCAAGCGCCGCAAGCGCATGGAGTGGCCGGTGAGTGGCCGCCGCGCCAACGCCTTTGGCCAGCGCCGCGCCAACGGCATCACCTGGACCGGAGTTACCCTGCGCGCCAATGAAGGCACCCCGGTCAAGGCAATCCACCGCGGTCGTGTGGTGTTTGCGGATTACCTGCGCGGCCAGGGCATGCTGATCATTCTCGATCACGGCGACGGCTATATGAGCCTGTATGGCCACAACCAGTCCCTGACCCGCGCCATCGGCGAGTGGGTAGAAAGCGGGGACACCATTGCCAAGGTAGGCAATACCGGGGGCCTCAGCTACAGCGGCCTCTACTTCGAAATCCGCCGCAACGGCAAGCCCCAGGACCCCACCGCCTGGTGCCGGCGCTAGCGCCCGGCACCGCCACACCCGCGCAGCCCCGGTACACTTCCCCGCCAAGTTGAAAACCGGCCCCCGTGCCGGGTCTACAATTCTCAATGGAAAGTAACGATAAATGCCAAGGATGCGCAGACTATGTTCACCCCCAAGATGCTCGCCCGTATAGTTGGCGTGGCAGCCCTTACCGCCCTGCCGCTGATGGGACTCAGCCAGGTCGAAGACACCGCCAACGGTGCGCTCGAGGCGCGCTCCCGCCTGCCACTGGAAGACCTGCGCAGCTTTGCCAAGGTGTTCGAGCAGATACGCCAGGGCTATGTGAACGAAGTGGACGACAGCACCCTGCTGGAATACGCCATCAAGGGCATGTTACAGGGGCTGGACCCCCACTCCGCCTATCTCGACAGCCGCTCCTTTGACGACCTGCAGGCGAATACCACCGGCGAATTTGCCGGACTGGGTATCGAGGTGGGCATCGAGGACGACTACATCACCATTGTCAGCCCCATGGACGGCACCCCTGCGGCCCGCGCCGACCTGCGCGCCGGCGATGTAATCCTGCGCCTGGCGGGCAAGTCCATGCGCGGCGTGAGCCTCGATGAGGCGGTGGAGAAAATGCGCGGCCCGGTGGGCAGCGAGGTGACTCTGACCATCGGGCGCAAGGGGCACAAGGAACCTTTCGATGTCACCCTGAAGCGCGACAAGGTGCGCGTGTACAGTGTGCGCAGTGAATTCCTCGAGGAGGGTTACGGCTACATGCGCATCAGTCAGTTCCAGTTGGATACCGGCGGCGACCTGATGCGGGCGATGAAAAAACTGAACGAGGAAGGCGAACTGAAAGGGCTGGTGATCGACCTGCGCAACAACCCCGGTGGCGTACTGCAATCCTCGGTGGAAGTGGTGGACGCCTTCCTGGAAGAAGGGCTGGTGGTGTATACCGAGGGGCGCAATGAAAGCGCCAACCTGCGCTATTCCGCAAGCCCCGGCGATGTCACCAAAGGCGCGCCGCTGGTGGTTCTGATAAACGGCGGCTCTGCGTCCGCGGCGGAAATTGTCGCCGGCGCCCTGCAGGATCACCGCCGCGCGGTAGTAATGGGGACCGACAGTTTCGGCAAGGGCTCGGTACAGACAGTGATCCCGATCAATGACGAGCGCGCCATCAAGCTCACCACTGCACTGTATTTCACCCCCAAGGGTCGCTCGATCCAGGCCCAGGGCATCAAACCGGATATTACCGTGGAGCGTGCGACGGTGACCCGTATGGACGGGCGCGAGCGCACCACCGAGGCGGACCTGGCCGGCCACCTGGGTAACGGCAATGGCGGCAGCGAAAGCGGTTCGGAAGACCGCAAGCGCGCCAAGTCAAAGCGCGATGACTGGTACAGCCGCGACAATCAGGTTTTCGAGGCACTGAATGTACTGAAAGGCCTGAACCTGTATGTGCACCGCGCACCGGTAAAAAATGAAATCAGCACCGACAAGGCGGCGGAAGGCCAGGTAGCGCGCATTCGCGCAGAGGATCTGTAACAGGCGGGGTGCGGGCCGTTGACTGCCCGCCCGGCACCGGATTTTTGGCTAAGCTGAATAGAGGTGCCGGTTTTTGAGCAGTAGCAGTGAGGTTGTCATGCAGCAGTACCGCCGTGGCGAAGAGGGCCAGACTATCCCACCCCGCGCTGAGCGCTTCTACAAACTCGAAGATGAATGGTACTTCAACGTGCGCGGGGGCAAGACTTTCGGCCCCTACGCCTGCCGTGAGCAAGCCGCAAACGCCCTGGAAAAACTGCTCAATCCCGTCAGGGAATACAAGGGCAACGTGCGCCCGTTTGGCAATCTGCGCGCACGCCGCTGGCGCAATGCATCCAAGTTCTAGATTCGCATCTCAATGCCGGACTTCATCATGAAGTCCTTGGCCTCGCCGATGGTGTACTCCCCGAAGTGAAAAATACTCGCCGCCAGCACCGCATCGGCACCCCCCTGCAGCACGCCGTCGGCCAGGTGCTGCAGGTTGCCGACACCCCCTGAAGCAATCACCGGTACCGATACCGCATCGGAAATTGCGCGGGTCAGAGCCAGGTCGAAGCCATTCTTGGTACCGTCGCGGTCCATGCTGGTGAGCAGGATTTCTCCGGCGCCGTAGGCGTCCATTTTTTTCGCCCACGCCACCGCGTCGATACCGGTGGGCTTGCGGCCGCCGTGGGTGAATATCTCCCACTTGTTGTCACCTACCTGTTTGGCATCGATGGCGACGACGATGCACTGGCTGCCGAAGCGGTCGGCGGCCTCGCGCACGAATTCGGGATTGTTGACCGCGGCGGAATTGATCGCGGTTTTGTCGGCGCCGGCATTCAACAGGTTGCGGATATCCTGCAGGGTGCGCACCCCCCCACCGACGGTGAGTGGAATAAACACCTGCGAGGCCATTTTTTCCACGGTATGCAAGGTGGTGTCGCGCTCTTCGTGGGTGGCGGTGATGTCGAGGAAGGTCACTTCGTCGGCACCGGCTTCGTTGTAGCGACGGGCGATTTCCACCGGGTCGCCGGCATCGCGGATGTCGACAAAGTTTACCCCTTTGACCACGCGACCGGCGTCGACGTCGAGACAGGGGATGATGCGTTTGGCGAGGCCCATAAATTTTTCCTGTTGTTTACCCTTTCCACTCGTCACACAGTTTCTGCGCTGCGCGTAAATCCAGCTTGTCTTCGTAGATGGCGCGGCCGGTGATAGCGCCAAATATGTCCTTGGCTTCGAGTAACTGGCGAATGTCGTCGATGCTGCTGACGCCGCCGGAGGCGATAATGGGGATCTGCACGGCGCGGGCCATTTCCAGGGTGGATTCGATATTGACCCCCTGCATCATGCCGTCGCGGGCAATGTCGGTGTAGACGATGGCGCTGACGCCACTGTCCTGGAACTGTTTGGCGAGTTCGGTGGCCTGTACGTCGGAGACGTCGGCCCAGCCTTCGGTGGCGACGAAGCCGTTTTTGGCATCCAGGCCGACGATGATGTGGCCTTCGAATTCCCGGCAGGCTTCTTTCACCAGTTTTGGATTTTTTACCGCTGCGGTGCCGATGATGGCCCAGGTCACTCCGGCGTCCAGGTACCATTCGATGGTTTTGAGGTCGCGGATGCCGCCGCCGATCTGGATCGGGAATTTGGGGAACTGGCGGGCGATGGCGTTGACGGCGTCGGCATTGACGGGGTTGCCGGCGAAGGCGCCATTGAGGTCGACGATATGCAGGCGCTTGGCGCCCTGGCTGAGCCAGTGTTCGGCGGTGGCAACCGGGTCGTCGGAGAAGACGGTAGCGTCTTCCATTTCACCCTGGCGCAGGCGTACGCACTGGCCGTCTTTCAAATCAATGGCGGGGATTACGATCATTGTGGATAACTTCCTGTTGCTTGGGTCCCGGGTCGAGTTGCCTGAAGCAGGCCCGGTGGCGGCTGAGCACCGGGTACGAGTTTTCAGAACCGCTGTGAATACGTCCCTGTAAGCTGCGTCGGCGCCGTCCATGGCGCCGACGCTTCTGAAAACTCGTACCCGGCACTCAGCCTTCGCGAATAGATTTTTGCTTCGTGAGCGATTTTTCAAATGCGCTCAGAATTGGCCGTTCCAGCCAACAAAGTTTTTCAAAAGCTGCAGCCCGGCATCCGCACTTTTTTCCGGATGGAACTGGGTCGCGAAAATATTTTCGCGGGCAACTGCCGCCGCGAGTTTCACCCCGTACCGGGTTTCTCCCGCAAGCGCTTCGTTGTTTTCCGCCGGCACATAGTAGCTGTGTACGAAATAGAAACGGCTGCGGTCTTCAATGTTTGCCCACATCGGGTGGTCGACTGTCTGCTGCACCTGGTTCCACCCCATATGCGGAACTTTCAAGCGCTCGCCGTTTTCTTGCAGGTCGGTACCGAAAAACTTAACCGGCTGCGGAAAAATGTCCAGGCAGTCGACGCCGTTATTTTCTTCGCTTCGGTGCATCATGATTTGCATGCCAACACAGATGCCGAGTACCGGCATGCCGGATTCGATGCAGTGGTTCAGCAGCGGTACGAAGCCGGGGCGGATGAAGCCTTCCACGCAGTCGCGGATGGCGCCGACGCCGGGGACGATGAGGCGGTCGGCGCCTTCGGCCTGCTCCGGGGTGGTGGCGAGTACCACTTCATCTGCGGGGGCGACTTTCTGCAGGGCGCTGGCAACCGAGTGCAGGTTGCCCATGCCGTAGTCGAGGACGACGATTTTTTGCATGGTGCGATGTTCTCCTGCCGGCCTTACAGTACGCCTTTGGTGGAGGGCATGGCGCCTTCCATACGCGGGTCGGGGGTGAGGGCCATGCGCAGGGCGCGACCGAAGGCCTTGAATACGGTTTCAATCTGGTGGTGGGCGTTGAAGCCGCGGATGCAGTCGATGTGCAGGGTCACCAGGGCGTGGTTGACGAAGCCCTGGAAGAATTCATAGAACAGCTCGGTGTCGAAGTTGCCGATGCGCTTCTGGGTGAAGGGCACGTTCATGGTGAGCCCGGGGCGGCCGGAGAAGTCGATGACGACCCGCGACAGGGCTTCGTCCAGGGGCACGTAGGCGTGGCCGTAGCGAGTCATGCCTTTCTTGTCCCCCAGCGCCTGGGTAATGGCCTTGCCGAGGGTGATGCCGATGTCTTCGACGGTGTGGTGGTCATCGATGTGGATGTCGCCGTCGCAGGAGATGTCCAGGTCGATCATGCCGTGGCGGGCGATCTGGTCCATCATGTGTTCGAGGAAGGGCACACCGGTGTCGAATTTGCCGGTGCCTTTGCCGTCGAGATTGACGCTGACCTTGATCTTGGTTTCCAGGGTGTCGCGATTGACGCTGGCGGTGCGCATGGGCTGTTACATCCTTGATTGCGATCTTGATTACGAGGTTCGCGGCAGATTTGCCACCCTCTGAGACAGACGGCGCGAATTATACGCCGAAATACGCGGAAAATTGGCCGTTAGTCACAGATGAAACTTGATTCACGGCCCCGTTCAAATATCATACCGCCCATGAATATGACTCCCGGCAACAAAACCCGCTACTGGGCCAGCCTTGTACTGCTGTTCGCGTTTATCTGCGCGCAGCCGGTGCTGGCGGAGCATATTCATATCCAGGACAAGTCCCACGAGCTGTGCGAGATCTGCTTCAACCACATGCCCGCTGCGGTCAGCAATCCGTTCACCTATGCCGGCGACGATCTGGCCCCCCTCTATATCCAGCAACAGGCCCCGGTCGCCCGCGACTGCCAGCCGGAGCGCCAGACCGCCCGCGGCCCGCCCGCACTCCTGTCCCTTAGCTAATCCAAAAACCGTTTTGAGCTTTGCGGCGCGGCCTGTGTATGCCTGCGCCGGTGACAGGAATAACAATCATGTACCGAGTCAATACTCTGGCGCTGGCCATTGCCTGCGCGTTTTCCGCTTCTGTGTCCGCCCAGTCGGCCAACAAAGAATCCCTGGAAGAGGTGAATGTCACCGTTTCCCCCCTATCCAAGCCCGCCGACGCGGTGGCGGCACCGGTATCCGTGCTGAACGGCGATGCGCTGCGCAAGTCCGCCGCCGCCACCCTGGGCCAGACCCTCAACAGCCAGCTGGGGGTTGCCAACGCCTCCTTCGGCGGCGGCGTCGGCCTGCCGGTGATCCGCGGCCAGAGCGCCAACCGGGTGAAGGTGCTGAGCGACAACCTGGACAGCGCCGACGCCTCCAACACCAGTTCCGACCACGCCGCCAGCATCGAGCCGCTGCTGGCGGAGAGCATCGAGATACTGCGCGGACCGGCCACCCTGCGCTACGGCAGCGGCGCCATCGGCGGCGTGGTGAATGTGCTCGACGGCCGCATCCCCAGCGAGGTACCGGAGCAGTTCGAGGGCGCGGTGGAAATGCGCCACGACACCGCCAACAGCCAGGACGCCGGAGTCTTTCGCCTGCAGGGCGGCGCCGGCAATCTGGCCTGGTACCTGGACGGGGTCTACCGCGAGAACGGCGACACCCAGATCCCCGGGCTCGCCATCCGCGAGCACGGAGAACATGAAGAACACGCGGACGAAGCGGCCCACGAGGAAGAGTTCAATACCGACGGCTATGTGGGCAACACCAGCGCCCGCGCCAAGAGCGGCAGCGCCGGCCTGTCCTGGGTGACCGACAGCGGCTTTGTGGGCTTATCGGTCAACCGCCTGGAAAACAACTACGGCATCCCGCTGGGCACCCACGAGCATCACGAAGAAGAGGAGCACGAGGAAGAGCTGGCCCTCGAGGAAGAGCACGAGGAACACGGCGAAGAGGCGGTGCGCATCGACCTGGCGCAGACCCGCTATGACCTCAAGGGTGAGCACGACTTCGGCGACGACTACTGGGACAAGCTCAGCTTCCGCCTGGGCCACACCGACTACGAGCATGTGGAGCTGGAGCACGGCGAGCCCGGCACCCGCTTTACCAACCAGACCTGGGAGAGCCGGGTAGAAGTGACCCACGACAACGGCGGCCAGTGGCGCGGCGCCTACGGCCTGCAGCTGTCCAGCAAGGACTTTGCCGCGATCGGCGACGAGGCCTTTATCCGCCCGTCGGTCACCGACAGCATCGGCGCCTTCACCATGAAGGAACGCGAGTGGGACGACTGGCACCTGGACCTGGGCGCGCGCCTGGAAAATGTCACCGTTGACCCGGAGTACGGCCAGGAAAAGGACTTCAACCTGGTGGGCCTTTCCGGCGCCCTGCAGTACTTCCTCGCCGAACACCAGCACCTGAGCTTGGGCCTGACCAGTGCCGAGCGCGCACCGGTGGCAGAGGAACTGTTTGCCGACGGCGCCCACCTGGCCGAGTCCCGCTACATCATCGGCAGCGAGGACCTGGACACCGAGAACTCCATCAACCTGGAGCTGGGCTACCACCACCACAACCGGGAAGCCAGCGGCTGGCACGCGGCCAAGGTGGAGGCCAATGTGTTCTACAACCGCATCGCCGACTATATCTACGCCGCCAATTCGGGCCAGGAAGACGCGGAGAGTGAATTCCCCATTTACGCCTACAGCAACCGCGACGCCACTTTTTACGGTGCCGAGGCCTCGGTGCAGTTCCCGCTCTCGGATAGCCTGAGCCTGACCCTGTTCGGTGACAGCGTGCGCGCCAGCTTTGACGACGCCATTGCCGGCCAGTCCAGCGAAGTCCCGCGCCTGCCGCCGCTGCGCTACGGCTTCGCCCTCGGCGGCGACTATGACAGCTGGAACTGGCAGTGGCGCACTTCTCATGCCTTGGCGCAAACGAAGCCCGGCGCCTTCGAGGAAGCCACCGACGCCTACACCCGCATGGACCTCAGCGCCCAGTACAACCTGACCCTGGCCGGTAACGACGCGGTACTCTTCGCCAACGCCCGCAACCTGCTGGATGAAGAGATCCGCAACGCCACCTCCCTGCTGCGGGACTTCGCCCCGGAAGCGGGCCGCAGCGTGGAAGCGGGAATACGGTTTCATTTCTGACCGGCACCTGCTTCAATAGTCTGCAATTGCAGAGTTGATTCGCACCCACCATTCCCGGATGCGAAGGCGTCGATGCCGGGTGCGATCTTGTGAGACCTTCGAAAACAGGGATGTTTTCGAAGAGCCCCCAGGGATGGGTTCACGGCGTGTCTCACGAGATCGCACCCGGTAGCGCCGCCTCCAGAGGTTTTCACAACCTGTGGCGGCAACTTCATAATTCCCATGCCGAAATTTCCAGAATAAGGACTAGCCTGTATGGCCTGGATCAAACGCGGACTTATCACGCTCGTTATTCTTTTCGCCCTGCTCGCCGGGGCTGTCGCCTGGTTCCTGGCCGGGCTCGACGCCAACCAGTACAAACCCAAAATCGTACAGCTGGCCGCCGACCAGGGCATTGCCCTCACCCTCGACGGCGATATCGGCTGGCAACTGTGGCCCAACA